>JBEKDK010000085.1:0-14689 GCA_050014395.1 Candidatus Acidiferrales bacterium
CCGTGCGCGTCTGGTTTATTCCTGGCGATACGCCTTATTTCTACTGGTTGATTCCGGAATCGAAGCAGACGGCGGCCGTCGGTTTGATCGGGGAAGACGGGCGCCAAACGCGCGAATGTCTGGATCGATTTTTAGAGAAGCGCCGCTTCGAGCCGATCTCGTTTCAAGGCGCGCGCATCCCCGTCTATAAGGGTTGGGTTCCGGTCGAGCGGCGCCTCGGCGCCGGGCGAGTCTTCCTGGTCGGCGACGCGGCCTGCCAAGTCAAGGTCAGCACGGTCGGTGGGATCGTCACGGGTTTCCGCGGCGCGCTCGGCGTTTCCGAAGCCATTCTCGATGGCGGCCGCAGCCGCGAGCTACGCGCTCTTCGCCGCGAACTGGATCTGCACCTTCTGATTCGCCGCACGATCCATTCCTTCGAGCAGGCTGACTACAGCCGCTTGGTGGATTTGATGAACGCTTCCACGCATCGTTCGCTCAGCCGCTACACGCGCGACGAAGCTGGGCGCGTGCTGTGGCATTTGGCTGTCAGTCAGCCGCGTCTGCTGCTTCTCGGATTGCGCGGGTTGCTCTCCGGCGCGAACGTGTTTCGTTCGAGCCCGCGCGGCCAGAACAGTTGACGCGGGCCCGCAATTTATCCTAACGATTACTGCGTTGATTTTGGGAAACTCCGGCTGACTTTCCGCTTTCACCGCCGCACATCGTAAGGGAAAATAATCGCAGCGAATCATGCGGCGCAATCGCGCCGATACGCATAAGAGGCGAGGAAGCATGAAACTGGCAGTGATTGGCTGTGGCTACGTGGGGCTTGTGACCGGTGGCTGTCTGGCCGAAATCGGCCACGAGGTCATCGCCACGGATAACGACTCCGCAAAAATTGCGGTTCTCGAAGCCGGCCGTGTCCCGATCTACGAGCCGAAGCTCGAGCCCATGCTGGCTTCCGCGCGCAAAGCCGGACGGCTGCGCTTCACCACCGACCCGGCGGAGGCGGTGCGCGCGGCAGACGTCATTTTCATTTGCGTGGGCACGCCGCCACGCGACACCGGCGCGGCCGATCTATCCGCCATCGACAGCGTGGCGCGCATGATCGCCAGCGAGTCGCGCACTCCCAAGCTGGTCATCGAAAAGAGTACGGTGCCGGCGCAAACCGGCGGGAATTTGAAACGCGCCCTCACCGTCTACGGCCGCAGCGGCGGCGTGCTTTTTCGTGTGGCGTCGAATCCCGAATTTCTTCGCGAAGGCACGGCCATCGGCGATTTCTTCCACCCAGATCGCATTGTCGTTGGGGTCGAAGACGACGCCACCACCGAGCAGCTTCGCGAGATTTACGCCCCTATCCTCGAGGGCCGTTTTTCTTGCCCGATCCATTCGGGAAAGTGCCCGCCGGCCGTCAAGCCGGAATTTCTGGTCACCACGATCGCCAGCGCCGAACTTATCAAGCACGCCTCAAATTCTTTCCTGGGCTTGAAAATTTCTTACGCCAACGTCCTTTCCGATCTGTGCGAAAAGCTCGGCGGAGACGTTGAGGAAGTCACGCGCGCCGTCGGACTCGATCCACGCATCGGACCGCAATTCCTGAAAGCGGGCCTTGGCTTCGGTGGATTCTGCCTGCCGAAAGATATTCAGGCCTTCGTCCATCTGGCCGATTCGGTGGGTGTGGATTTCGGTTTGCTGCGCGAAGCGGAGCGCGTGAACCGGCAGCGCCTCGATCGGCTCATGGAGAAAGTTCACCACTTCCTCTGGGTCATCAAGGACAAGCAAATCGGTCTGCTGGGCTTGGCATTCAAGCCCTTCACGGACGACATTCGCCTGGCGCCCGCTCTCGAAGTGATTCGCCGGCTGATCGCGGAGGGTGCTCGCTTGCGCGCCACCGATCCCGAAGCCATGGAGCGCACGCGCGCTCTCTTCCCCGATCTTGTGTACAGCGCCGATCCCTACGACGTGGCGCGCGGCGCAGACGCCCTGCTGCTGCTCACCGAGTGGCCCGAATACAAGAAGCTCGATTGGGCGCGCATTCACAAGGAGATGGCTCGCCCTCTCGTCATCGACGCGCGGAACCAGCTCGATCCCGCGGAGATGCGCCTGCAAGGTTTTGAGTACGACTCCTTTGGGCGCCCTAGATTGCGCGCATAACGCCGCGCACACGGCGCATTTCACTTTCATCTCAAATTCAGTCGTTGGATTTTGCGGGCCGCACGCTGGGAAGTTGCTTTCGCCGATCGCGCAATCTTCAACTCGATTTCGTCGCCGCCACCTGCTGCTTGAAATATTCCAGCGTGCGCCGCAATCCTTCTTCAAGATTCACCTTCGGTTCCCAATGCAGCAAGCGGCGCGCTTTGCTGATGTCCGGGCAGCGCTGCTTCGGATCGTCTTGTGGCAGCGGCTTGAAAACGATCGGTGTCGTTGCTCCCGTCAGCGCGCGGATGCGCTCGGCGAATTCCAGGATGGTGATTTCCTGCGGATTTCCTATGTTCGTCGGTTCGTGCTCATCGGATTGCATCAGGCGGAAGATTCCCTCGATCAAATCGGAAACGTAGCAGAAGCTGCGTGTTTGGCTGCCGTCGCCGTACACGGTGATGGGCTGGCCCGTCAGCGCCTGATACACGAAATTCGGCAGCGCGCGGCCGTCGTTCAAGCGCATGCGCGGCCCGTAAGTATTGAAGATTCGCACAATGTGCGTATCCACGCCGTGATAGCGGTGATAGGCCATCACGATGGCCTCGGCGAAACGCTTGGCCTCGTCGTAAACTCCGCGCGGCCCGATCGGATTCACGTTGCCCCAATACGTTTCCGGCTGCGGGCTCACCGCCGGGTCGCCGTAGCATTCCGAAGTGGACGCCAGAAAGTATTTAGCTTTCTTCGCCATCGCCAATCCGAGTGTGTTGTGCGTCCCCAGCGCTCCTACTTTCAGCGTCTGGATCGGCAGTTTCAAATAATCCACCGGGCTGGCCGGCGACGCGAAGTGCAGCACGTAATCGATAGGCCCTGCAATCGCGATGTGCCGCGAAACGTCGTGCTGCACGATGGAAAATCGCGCGTGGCCTTCCAGGTGCTTCAGGTTCGCCGCCGTGCCGGTCACCAAATTATCGATCGCAACGACTTCCCACCCTTGTGCCAGCAAGTAATCGCACAGATGAGAGCCCAGAAATCCCGCACCGCCTGTGATCACCGCGCGCACAATCCGCTCCTTCCGCCCGAAATATCGGCTCACGCGAGTATGGAGCCTCTTCGGGATTCGCAGCAAGCTTCGTCCAATCGCGTGTTCCGCCGGAGTAAGCCCCTGCGCCCAGCATTTGACCGGATCGCGCGGCCGCGCTAGCATTCGCCGCCGAGCCACCTCCACATGAGTTTCAATGTGCCTCCGTTTCACGCGCCGGATGCCGAGCCCGCCGCGACGTCCGTGCGCCGGTCTCGGACGAAGCGCCGCCGAAGTCGTCTGATCGCGCTCGGCGTGCTCGTGCTCCTGGTCGTGGTGGGCGCGATCGTTTTTTTCGGCGTTGGCCGCTGGCTCGTTGTCGAAGATCCGCTCGCGTCCGCCGATGCGATCGTCGTGCTAAGCGGACAATTGCCGGAGCGCGCCATAGAAGCGGCTCGCATTTACCATCTGCGCGACGCGAAACAAGTTTGGATCACGCAGCAGCCGAACCCCGCCGATCGACTCGCCAAGCTCGGCATTCATTTTGTCGGTGAGGAGTTCTACGACGAGGAAGTCCTTATCGTGCTCGGAGTGCCGGCCGACGCATTGCGCGTTCTCGAGAAGCCAGCGGCAAACACAGAAGCCGAAGTGGATGAAATTTCCAGCGACATGAAAGCCGAAGGGTTGAATTCCGTGATCATCGTCACTTCAAAACCGCACACGCGCCGCGTTCGCGCGATTTGGAATCGCCGCGCAGGGCCGAGCTTGCGCGCCATCGTGCGCTATCCCGATGACGATCCCTACGATGCCGCGCATTGGTGGCGGCACACGCGCGACGCCCTGGATGTCGTCCGCGAGGTCCTAGGATTGCTAAACGCATGGGCCGGATTTCCGCTAAAGGCGCTCTAAAATGGACCCTGAAAACCGCTATATTTTCCCCTGTTAAACAATTGAAACTACAGCATTTAGGGTATGGCTGTTTTGGGCCTTTTCCGGCCAGCTTAAAAGCCTAGAACCTAAGGATTGCGCTGATAGTACGGACTTACCATTGAGCCGGGCGAGCGTGGGCGGCAAAATGTACACAGTCGCTGAGAGAAATGTTAGCCCTACTCATACTCGTGTTGTCCACCATCGCCCTCGGGCAGTTCGGGGTTTACTACTGGCGCGCCTTGGTCGTTACCGCCGCCACGCAACCCCTCTCCGATCGCGCGCGCGTCGCCGCGCAATTGGCCGCGGACAATTCCGGCACGCCTGAGTTCGCCGCGGTTCTCAGCCTGCACGAATTGACGCCGGGCCTGGGCGGCCGCGGCAAAGGGCTCACACTGGTCCGCTCCTATTACAGCGTCGTCAACGCGCTCGGCCGAATCGTTCCCGCGCTTTCCTCGTGGGCCAGTGGTGAAAAGCTAGTTTGCGCGCGTTATGCCACGGTGATGCTCGATCGCCGCATGGCCAACGTCGCCGCCTGCGTCGCCAGCTCCCGCTCGTTCTAGTCAATCCTGTTTGATAATTGTCGTGCTGCTTTCCGGCGTTGTTCTTTTTTTGGGGTGCCCCATCTTTGTCCGCCGTGGCGGACAAAGGTGGGTCTTCAACGCCGCCCAACTCGCGCTGCGTCCCGCAACTTCGTTGTATTTCTCTTCAGGAGGCCGGGGCTTCAGCCCCGGCGTAACGCGTGCGAAAGGAATGGGGCTTTAGCCCCTGAGGGGACGGCGCCGCTAATACGCCCAGCGCATCAAAATTCCGCCCGTCGTATACCCCGCACCCACGGACACCAACATCACCAAATCTCCCTTGTGCAATCGCCCCTCCGCGATGGCGTCATGCAATCCCAAAGGAATCGTCGCGGCCGTGGTATTCCCATAGCGGTCGATGTTCACCATCACTTTCGAATCTTCCACTCCCAATCGCTGTTGCATCGCGCGGATGATTCGCAGATTGGCCTGATGCGGCACGATCAGCGTCAAATCTTTCCCCGTGTAGCCGTTGCGCTCCACCAATTGGCACGCCACTTCCGCCATCTTGCGCACCGCGTACTTGAACACTTGCGGCCCTTCCTGGTGCACGTAATGCATGCGCTTATCCACCGTCTCATGCGAAGGCGGATTCAGCGAGCCACCGCCCGGCATGTACAGCGACATTCCCCCGGAACCATCGATGTCATGCATAAAATCAATGATCCCCTCGCTGTCGTTCGCCGTTGGCTCCAGCAGCACCGCGCCGGCCGCGTCGCCGAACAGCACGCAGGTGGCGCGATCCTTGAAATCGAGGATCGAAGTCATCGTGTCGCTGCCGATCACCATCACCTTGCGATGCGTGCCCGCTCCCACGAATTGCGCGCCCACCGTCAGCGCATAAAGGAAGCCCGAGCAGGCGCCCGAAAGATCGAATCCCCAGGCTTTCTTCGCGCCAATGCGGTCCTGCACCAAACATGCCGTCGCCGGAAACATCATGTCCGGCGTCACCGTCGCCACGATCAGCATGTCGATTTCATCCGCCCGCGTGCCGGTCTGCTCCAGCAGCTGCTTCGCCGCTTCCGTGGCCATGTGTGAGGTCGCCACGCCCGGGTCCACCGCGTGCCGCTCCCGGATTCCGGTGCGTTCGCGGATCCAGGTGTCCGACGTCTCGACGATCTTTTCCATATCGGCGTTGGTCACGACGCGCGGAGGAAGATAGGCGGCCACACCTGTGATCTTCGCGGCAATGCGTTGGGGCATCGAGCGCTCCGTTTGCGGTCCCGCGCACGCGCGGGCTGAGGAAGCGCGATTTTACGCAATCGCTCCGCAGGTGACAAGCGACTGGTCGCCCGTCCGCACATGCGGGTGCGGATCGCTGAGGCCACGCGGGTTTTTGGCTAGCGGATAGCGGCTGGGGAATTTGGATGAGCAGCGGTGTTGCGTACGGCTTGAAGGTACGCTTTTTCTTGGGAAAAGGTGCTAGCGTCAGCGCCGCCTGGAATCGTCGCACCTAGCAGCACGGAGCCGGGGCCTCCATCGTCAGTCAGTATGAAGACTTGCCCGTCTCTTAATTCATATCCCCGAATGAGCGTCAGATCCTTTCCCTGGTGGATTGCGCTTGCAAACAAAACGTAGCGCCCTCCGACGCGCGTCCTCCCGAGGAAATCGATTTGCGTTCCATCTTGGACGATCTGTCCGGATGGCATCCTCACGGCGCCCCCGATTTGGTCAACGACGATTGTTTGGCCGCTGGAAGATTCGAAGTTCGGCGCGGATTTGAAAGCTTCCTCGATCCGTACGCTGATCTCTGTGTAGATATGCGTGCGGTCTTCAGAGAGGAAGGGCTGGATTCTTGAAACCTCGCCTGCGACGGCGACGGTGCTTTCCTTCAGTGGAATCAGAGGTGTGCCGCGAGGCCACATTTGTTCAAAGAAACAGGGATGATCCGGAGTCACCGACGTGATGTCGCAGCCTCCTCCGTTGTATCTCGTGTTTTTCGCCAGGCGGGCGTCGCGCTCTTTGGGGTCTAGCGGGAGCGGCTCTTCATCAAGAACGTTCGCTTGCTGCGTGCTAAGTGCCTCCCCGGCAGGGGTTTGTGGAGTCAACGACCGAGAACGAGATACCCGTGTGTTCGCTTCAGCGCCGGTCAATAGCGCGACTAGAATCAGGTTGATTGCAATGCCGATTCGCCCAGTGTTCATGACGCTCGCATTGAGGGTAACCCCGGAGTCGCCACCGTAGGAAGCGGCTAGCTCCCCGCTCTTCGTACGTGTCTAGTTCATTCCGCTCCGCACGAGCGGATGATACCACTGGGAGTTTTCACTGTGGAGTAACGAAAGGCGCGTTGTGGGCCGCGCTGCCCGCTTCGCGGACATGCGCGCGCTTTAGGCGCGGACGTCTTCGGGGGCGGGAGCTACGTCAAGGATCGGATTCGGCAACTGGCGGAGGCGTTCGACAAATAGGCGCACGAGCTTGGCGTCGAATTGCGTGCCGGCGCAGCGTTCCAGTTCGGCCATGGCCTCTTCGGCGGCGCGGCCCTTCTTGTAGGTGCGGTCGGAAGTGATCGTGTCGTAGGCGTCGGCGATGGCCACGATGCGCGAGCCGAGTGGAATCTCCAGGCCCGTAACGTTGTCCGGATAGCCGGAGCCATCGAAGTATTCGTGGTGATGGCCGACGATCTGCCGAATGCGCCCGAGCGCGCGCAGCGGCTCCAGAATCTTGGCGCCGAAGATCACGTGCTGCTTCATCGTCTCCCACTCTTCGGGATTCAGCGGGCCGTTCTTATTCAAAATGTTTTCCGGAATTCCCACTTTGCCGATGTCGTGCAGCAGTGCGCCCAGGCGCACTTCCTCGGTTTCCGCATCGCTCAACTCCAACGCGCCGCACAGCAGCACGGAGTACGCCGCCACCTTCATCGAATGGCCCTGCGTGTAATGATCCTTCGCGTCGATCGCCAGCGCCAGCGACGTGACGGTATCCAGCACAGCCGGCGGCAGCGAAGCGAGGCCGGGAACCTCCTCCTCGGCGGCCCCATGCCCGTTCTGGCCCACTCCAGTCCCAAGGTCTTCCGGTGTAGCCGAAGCCAACGATTGCGAAAAATGATCCAGCCGCTGATAAATTTCCTCGAATGCTTCAGGGCCGGTTGAAAACAAGCGTTTCAGCGTGACGCCTAGATACGCTTCCAGCACATCGTGCTTCCATTGCCGCGTTTCGTCCGGATTGCAGGAATCCGCCGTGGAGACGGCGTTGCCGCCCTGATGCTTCGACAAATACATCGACGCGTCAGCCACTTGAATCAGTTCCTGCGGCGTCGAGCCGTGCTGCGGGAAGCTGGCGATGCCGAAGCTGGCCGTGATGTTCTTCTCGCTCAGCAGTGGATCGGTGCCGATCCACGAGCACAACTTGGAAGCCAGCCCGCGCCCCTGCTCGATATTCGTTTCCGGCATCAACACGACGAATTCGTCTCCGCCATAGCGCGCCACAACGTCCGAGCGCCGGCAATTCTGTTCCAGGATGCGCCCCACTCGCTGCAGCACCAAATCGCCTTCCAAGTGGCCATGCCCGTCGTTCACCAGCTTGAAGCGGTCCAGGTCCATCAGCAGCAGCGAGAATGCGCGGCCGGCGCGCGTGGCGCGTTTCCATTCCGCGGAGAGCGCTTCCATAAAGAAGCGGTGCGTCTTGACGCCGGTTAGGCCGTCCGTGATGGCCTGTTCTTGCGTCTTCTGGAAGGTCACGGCGTTGTGCAACGCGCCGGAGATCAGGTCCGCCAGCGTGCGCAGAAACCGTTGCTCCTCATCGTTGAATTCGCACGGCTCGCTCGATTCCACATAGAGGACGCCGTGCAGTTGGTCGGCGTAGGCCAATGGCAACGCGATGGCCGAACACGTTCCTTCGAGCACGGTCCTTCCCGGCGCGCCGGGCGCGGCGGTGTCCTGCGCCAGCAGCATTTTCCCCGTGCGCGCCACTTGCCCGATCATGCTGCCGTTCAGCGGCAAGCGCATTCCCACAGCGCCGCGCCGCCGTCCGGCTTCCGCGGAGATCAGAATCTCGCGCGCCGAATAATCCATCAGGCCGATGCCGATATGATCGTAGCTGAGCCCGTCTTGCAGTTCGCCGGCAATTTTTGAGAGCACTTCGTCCAGATTCAGCGTGGTGATGATGTTCTGCGAAATCTGATTCAGCAGCGCCAAATGCCGCGATTTGGATTGCTCTTCGCGGAACAGCCGCGCATTCTCAATGGCTACGGCCGCTTGGCTTGCAAGAGCGGTGATCAGCTCCAGGTGATCGGTGTCAAACACGCGCTCTTCCTGGCTCAGCGCGACCATCACCGCGAGCCCCCGCCCGTAAAGCACCATCGGCGCGCCGCAATAGCAGCCCAGCGGCTCGATCGGCTCGAGGCCCAGGCGGTGTACCTCCTCGACGAAATTCTCGCGGATCAGAATCGGCTGGCACGTGCGCAGCATGTACTCCGCAACATGGTTTCCGGCGGGCCGCGTGCGCTTCGGCTTGCGCACGCCATTGGCGATTTCCAATTCGTAGCGGATTTCGCCGCGCGCTTCGTCGTACATCGCGATGAAGAAGTTTTCCACGTGCAGCAAGCGCGTCATTTCGGAGTAGATTTTCCCAAACAGTGTCTCGGTGTCGAGCGTCGAGCTGAGCGCGCGCCCGATTTCGTTCAGCGCGTGCAGTTCTTCCGTGCGCCGCGCCGTCTGCTTCACTAGGTAGCTGTTCTCCACCGCCATACCGATTTGGTGCCCCAGCGCCAGCAGCAGGCGTAATTCCGGCGGTGTGAAGCGCCGCGTGTCCGGCGTGCTCAGCAGCAGCAGGCCAAACGCGTTGGCCTTGGTCTGCAAACTGATGCCCACCACGGTTCGTAAACCATGTTGCAGCGCGAGCTGCCGGAAGCGCCGGAAAGCGTCCTCGCGCTCCAGCGCAGCCCAGGAAGCGTCTCGCCCCAAATCCCGGAACACCGCCAATCCGCCCAGCCGCGAAACCAGTTCCACCAGGCGATCGTCCAAGCCGTCCTCTTGCGCCGCCGCGCAGAACGATTCGCTCAGGCCCGTGGCGATCACAGAAGTTGGCCCGTTCGGATCGCCATAGTGCAGAAAGAAAGCGCCAGCCGGAATGCGCGCCACGCTCAGAATCCGTTCCAGCGCCTGGCCCAGCATTTTTGGGATTTCGCCGCCGGTGAAGCTCGAGGTCGCCAGATTCAAATTTGAAAGCGCCAGCATATTCCGTTCGACGCGGCGCTTCTCTTCTTCATACGCCGTCATCACCATCAGCATCGCCGCGAACAATTCCGGAATCAGTTCCATCACGCGCAGCTCAACGCCCTGCGGCGTGGCCGGCCCGATCGCTTGCGCCGCGATCAGCATTCCGCCCCACAAAACGAAGGCCAGCGAAAGCAGCAGGTCTTCGGTGGTTTCATGTAGCCGGCTTTCGCGCCACAGCACGATGCCCACGGCGCAGAAGATCGCGGCAATCCCGTACGTCGGCGAAATAGCAATCGCGTGCGCCTGATACGCGATCACCCACGCCGCGCTCACCGCCCCCGCCGCCACCAGCGTGCGCGTCCACGGTTGTTTGCGTGTGTAAAGCTGCGCCGCGCAGAAGAACAGCAACGCCGCGGCCGCCAGCAGCCACTGATTGATGGCCGCTTGCCAGGGGGCTACGGCCATCCATCTTTCGAGCGCGGGGCTCAAGTCGTGCAGCGCGACGAAGCCCCACGCCCCGGCCCAGAACAGCAAGTACTGCTGCCGCTTCATGTCGTGGACGTAGGAGAACAGGCCCGCCGCGAATGCACCCGTGGCGAAAAGACCCAACGCGACGATAGGATCGTGTGTCATCAAGTAAGGCGAGTTGCCCGCGCCGGCCGGTTGCCGGACGAATGTGCGTGTTGGCTGCGCCGCTGAAATGGCGCAGCGGAGAGCCGTGAGGCCGAATTTAGCGCTCTCGACATTTTGAGTGTCAGCATAGACGTTGGCGCTTGCCAGGGATGCTTTCCCCAGCAAACTCCGCGGCTCAACCCATCAGTTTAATGTCATACGACTATAATCTACGGATTTTCTTGGGGTCAACGGTACGAAAGTAACCTCCACGAACGTCGCTGAAATCGCGGCGATTTGAACACGTCTGGCGGAACTTCGTGCAACTCGCGTTTCTGCAGGCCTTCCGCTAAAATTACTCTTCGGCTGATACCAATCGATTCGCGCTCGCGTAGCGCATTGAACTGAGCCGTGCCTCCAGACCTCAACACAACCGCCGACAAGTCTGCCGTGACGCGCGTGCGATTTGCGCCGTCGCCGACGGGATATTTGCACGTGGGCGGCGCGCGGACGGCGCTGTTTAATTGGCTGTTTGCGCGATCGACCGGCGGCGTTTTTATTTTGCGCGTGGAAGATACGGACGCGGAGCGCAACCGGCCGGAGTTGGTCGAAGGAATTCTGGAAAGCCTGAAGTGGCTGGGCCTCGATTGGGATGAAGGGCCGATTCACCAATCGAGCCGCCTGGCGCTGTACGCCGCGGCGGTGGAAAAATTATTGGCGTCCGGCGCGGCGTATCTGTGCAATTGTCCGCTGGAAAAATATGCCGGCGGAGATGCTGCCGAACCCGGCGACGATGCCGCTGCCGCCGCGAAAAACGCGCCACGGCGCGTGGTGCGCTGCTCTTGTCGCGAACGCGGCGCAACCGTGGCGACCGGCGCGGCGGTCTCGGCGAGCGCGGTGGTCTCGACGAGTGAAAGTCCCGCCGTGCGATTCCGTGTGCCGCTCGGCGTGACGACGCAATTCGACGACGCCGTTTTCGGTCCGCGCGAAATCTCCAACGACGAAATCGAAGATTTCGTCTTGCTGCGCTCGCCGCGCGCCGGGCAGCAACAGGGCCTGCCCACGTATCAACTCGCCGCCGTGGTCGACGACGTCGATATGCGCATCACGCATGTGATTCGCGGCGCGGATCATCTTTCCAACACGCCCAAACAGGTGCTGCTGTATCGCGCGCTGGGCGCGGCCGTGCCGGTGTTCGCGCACGTGCCGCTGATTCTGGGCCCTGACCGCACGCGGCTATCGAAGCGCCACGGCGCCACCAGCGTCGGCTCCTATCGCGACGAAGGATTTCTGCCGGAGGCCTTCGCCAATTTCCTGGCGCTACTCGGCTGGTCGCCCGGCGACGATTCCGAATTCCTGCGCCGCGCGGAGCTGCTCAGCCGATTTTCGCTCGCCGGCGTCAGCCGCACCAACGCCGTGTTCGATCGCCCGAAACTCGAATGGTTCAATCAGCAGTATCTGCAAAAATTGCCGATTGATGAATTGCTGCCCGCCGTCGAAGCCGGACTGCGCAGCGCCGGAATTTGGCGCGGCGATTGGGCCGCCAGCGGTGCGGGCCGCGAATGGTTCGCGCACACCGTGGATCTGCTGCGTCCGCGCACGCGCCTGCTGCCGAATTTTGCGCATTGGGGCCGCGCATTCTTCAGCGACGATTTCGAGTACGATCCCGCCGCGTGCGCCAAATTCTGGAAGGATCATCGCGTCCCAGGTTTGCTTGCGCATCTCACCGATGATCTTTCGCTGCTCAAAGAATGGAATCATGACGCCTGCGACGCCGCTCTTCGCAGCCGCGCCGAGAGGCAGGGCGTGAAGGCCGGCCTGCTGATCAACGCCGCACGCGTCTCGATCGTCGGCCAAGCCGTCGCCCCGCCGCTGTTTGAGACGATGGTCGTCCTCGGCCAGCCGCGCACTGTCGATCGCCTGCGCAAGTCCTTGCCCGCGGCGACAGCCTCCGTTGCCGCCGCTGCGCCACCCGCTGCGCCGTAAGTTTTTTCTACCGTTGCCATCCCGCGTCCGGTCGCCCGCTTTTGGCGAACGCGCTAAAACGTATTCGAATACTTACTTAGTAGTTGACAATGCTGCACACATCTGCTATGATTCTGTGTGTCAGCCGAAATCTATTCGAATAGTTCCGCGCCCCGGCTTTCCCCGGCATCGCGCCCCATACTATTTCTATCCGTTTTCGTCCATGAACGCATTTTTTCGGTTCCGCAAGCCATTCATTTTCAGCGCTTTTACACATGGGTGTACAAGTCGCTGAAAATAGGCACGATCAACACGCCTATTTTCACACTCATGCGCAATCTTTCTGTGGAAGTCCCGTATTATGAGCGCATTAACAAAAACATGCCGGGGGTGTGGGCACCCTCCGCACATTGTCAACCTGCGGCGAGCGCAGTTTCGTACAATCATCAGATTCCATTAAGGGAGAGATCGCATGGACGAACAGGATTTTCGCAGGAAATCGGATGCGGCTCTGGAAGCGCTGAAGCGGCGGCTATTGGAGTTGGGGGACGCGCATGGATTCGAGGTGGAAGGGAGCGGGGAAAGGCTGGAGCTGCTGTTCGAGGAGCCGGAGGAAGTGCGATTTGTGATCAGCCCGAACACGGCGGCGCGGCAGATTTGGATTTCCGCGCTGGATACGAGTTTCAAACTGACGTGGCCGGAGGCGGGCGCGGCGTTCACGCTGGAGAAAACCGGGGAGACGTTGACTCAGGTGATGGGGAGGATTTTGACGCAGCAACTGGGGACGACGATCACGTTGTGAGGTAAGGACGGCAAGGCAACTGCTTTGGATTACCACAGAGAGCACAGAGAACACAGAGAAAAACGGCAGAGAGATCCCTCCCTCCTGCGGCGGGCAGGCGTCGAGGACTCCTCGGGATGACCAGCGGGAGTAAAGGCGGAGTAAAGGCGGCGTGAAGGCGGAGCGAAGATGGAGGCCTGAAGGCCTCCGCTACACAAGACAGATGGCGCGCGGCGCGCCGGTGATATGATGCCGCAGCGCGGAGCGAAAAAATTCGGAGAGAAAGAGTGAGGCACATGACCTCGATTAAATCGATCGTGGCGATAGTGGCGATTGTGGGTGCGGCGATGGGCGCGTCTGTTGCGGCGCAGGTGGCGCCGTCAGCGCAGACCACGGCGTCGACCGCGCAGACGACAACGATGACGGCGGCGACGGGGCCGATACATGTGAAGTATGGGGCGCCGGCGCATGCGGAGGTGCTGGGGACGACGTTTGTCGATTGGGATGCGCTGGCGGTGCGGACTACGGCCAATGGAGAGCAGCGCGCGGTGTTTGACAATCCCACGGGGACGCTGGAGAAATTTGAGGTGCACGTATCGACGCTGAACCCGGGGATGATGTCGCATCCGCCGCACGAGCATCCGTGGGAAGAAATCCTGGTGATCAAGGATGGCGAAGTGGACGCGACGATCAACGGCGTGAAGCATCACGCGGGGCCGGGCGCGCTGGTTTTTTTTGCATCGCATGACGTGCACAACGCGCAGAACAACGGCACGACGCCGGCGACGTATTACGTAATCAATTTCGTGACGGACTTGGTGCACACCGTGGCCGATAAGCCGGCAGCGGAGCAGGCGGTGGCGGGGATGCTGCCATCGTCAGTGATCGATTGCAACAGCATGCCGGCGGTGGCGACGGCGACGGGGTCGCGGGCGAGCGTGGTGGATTCGCCGACGCTGACGTTTGCGCGCTTCGAGAGCCATATTACGACGCTGAATGTGGGGGCGAGCACGATGCCAGACATCGTCGATCCGGGCGATGAACTGTTCATCGTGAAGGCGGGGACGATCGAGGCGCGGATCAATGGCGTGGCGGCGCGGATCAATGCGGGCTCGTTTTTTTATTGCGCACCGAATGATAAGCGGACGTTTCGGAATATTGGCGCGGTGCCGGCGGTCTATCAGGTGATTAAGGTGATGTCGGATAAGTCGCCGAAGTGACCCGCCCACGCCGGGCGTTCGCTGCGCTCACGGCTTCGGCGCGGCTCGCCCGCCTGCGGCGTGGCGGGCGGGACGAAGGCACGGCAAGGATAACGCAGAGGCGCTGAGGGGCCAGAGACTCGCAGAGGCAAAGCCACGGAAAGGCCCACCACAGAGAACACAGAGCGCGCAGAGGTGAAGCAGAGGCAAGACGACAGAGAGGTCCCTCGTCGAAGACTCCTCGGGATGAAAATATGAAAGCGCGACTCCTGCCGGCGGCATAAGCTGCCGGTGGAAACCCCTTTTAGAAAAGGAGAGGAGCCGCGCATGGAGGA
>JBEKDK010000086.1:0-14753 GCA_050014395.1 Candidatus Acidiferrales bacterium
CAAGTGGCGGCGGGGCTTTATCCGGAGCACGACGTGTTCATTCAGGTGATGAAGCTGAAGAATACGCTGCGGTATCTGAAGGGCGAAGAACTGATCACGCACCTAGGGTTGGAGTACTACGACTAAAGCACGTCGGGTGGGGCAGGCCATCGAAATTGACGGTCTGCCCCGCCCATTTCTTCTATACTCCGAGGCGCGTGCGCCACGACAACGGAAGTGACACCATGAGCGAATCACTGCTTCAGCTGGCGGACTATCGAGCGGCGCGGCGCGCTTCCCAGCGCCGCTTGGTCCGCGGGCTTGCGGCGCGTTGCATTCTCGTGCTCTGTGCAGGGCTCTTTTTTATCGTGGCCGGCAAAAGCGACTCTCCCGCAATTCGGATTGGATATTGCGGGGCGATCAATCAGATTGACGACGTGAAATGGGCCGGCTTCGATTATATCGATCTGCGCACCAGCGAAGTCGCGGCGCTCTCTGACTCCGATTACGCACAGCTAGCGGCAAAGCTGAAGCAGGTAGGGCTTCCCGTGCTGGCCACCTACCAGTTCATTCCCGCAAACGTCAAACTCACAGGCCCGAATGTCGACAAGGACCAGCAGATGGCTTACGTGCGCCTAGCGCTGGATCGCGTCTCGAAATTGGGCGCGCGCGTCGTCGCGATGGGCAGCGGACCGGCGCGTTCTTATCCGGATGGATTTCCGAAGGATCAGGCGTACGCGCAGCTGGTTGATTTCTGCAAACGCCTTGGGCCGGAAGCGCGCTCGCGAAACATTGTTATCGCCATCGAACCGCTGCGGCCGCAGGAATCGAACCTCATCGGAACTCTGGCAGAGGCCTTGGATTTCATCAAGACCGTGAGCGATCCGAATATTCAACTGAATTTGGACTACTACCAATTCGAGATGGTCAAAGAAGATCCCGCTGACATCGGCAAGGCCGGCGACCACATCGTCCACATCCACATGGCAAATCCGAACGGGCGCGTTCTTCCCTTGAAATGGGACGAGTACAACTACGCGCCGCTGTTCGCGAGCCTTCGCAAGATCGGGTACGACCGCGAGATGGGTGTGGAGGCCAGCTCAACCAATTTCGAGAAGGAAGCGCCCGAATGCCTGGCCTTCCTGCGCTCCGCGCTCGAGCCCGGACGGTGACACTTCTTTTCCGGGCCTATTCTTCTTCGCACTTCGCCACGTGAACTAGTTTCGACCGCAGCACCAAGCCACGTAATTAAGTCGCTAGGTCGCCGGCGCGTCCAAATGCTGCGGCATCAAACTCGCCACGCCATTCGTCACCTTCACCGGATTCGCCACGATCTGGACCTGCGCCGATTTCAAGCCAGCGCGGCTGGCAGTGACTGTGATCGGCCCGGCCGATAGAGTGGAGCGCACCGAAACGCGGTTGATGCCGCATTCGGTGTTCAAATACAGATTGTTCGTCGAATCGATCTTGCCGCTGTTGTAGCCACCGCGCCAGACGCCTGGTCCGGAAATCGTGAAGTCGATTCGCGCATCGTCGGTCGGAACGCGCTGGCCATTCGCGTCCATCACCTCGACATCAATCATGGAAACGTCCTGCCCATCGGCCATGAGTCCCTGCGGGGCCACGATCGGCGTGAGCACGATTTGCGCCGGCGTGCTGGCGGTGGCGAGCGTTTGCTCTGCCAGCGTCTTTCCCCCGTTGCTGCCCACGGCTCTAAGAGTGCCGGGCGCAAACTCGACGCTGGGAAACGCGAAGACAAAGCCATTGTCGGGCTTGGAGTTCACGCCGAGCGATTTGCCGTTCACGAATAGTTCCACGGATTCGGTATTCGCGACGACGTAGATCGTTTTCACGGTTTTCTTCGCGTCCGGGCCCGCGGGATAACTCCAGTGGCCCAGGATATGAAGATCCGGTTCGTCGTTCTGGATCACGCGGTGCGCGAAATAGATTTCCTTCGGCAAGCGCACCGCATCTACTTTGCCGCTGACTCGCGCGACTTCACTTGAATCCTGCCGGCCATCAGCGTCCGAGTCCGAAAAATAAATGGATGCATAACCGGACCACTTGGAATGAGCCGGATCGGTGTTGGAAATTCGATTCTGCCAATATTCCCAATAGCGCTTGATGCCGGCCAGCGCGAGGCTCTCGGAGGTGAATTGCCAAGTATCGTGCGGGCCTTTCGTGAAACCGAAATACGGCGGCGAGTAATCGTCCCAGAAGCGGCGCGCGCCTTCTTCGCGGAAATCTTCGGCCTCGATCAGCGGCGCGCGATCGCGGCGTTCCGCGCTGTAGCCGCGGAACATCGCGGTGGGCCCGGACAATTGATCGGTTTGCGGCGCTTGACCGATCATGATTCCGTAATACTCGGAGTAGGGAGTGAGCGCCATGTTGCCCGCGATGTCGTCATTATCGCGAACGCCGATCAATCGGCCGCCGCCGGGATCCCACTGTTTGCGAAGCGCGACCATCTGCTTCATTTCGTCGACGGTGACGATGGTATTGCCGGCTTCCCAGAACAAAATGCTGGGATTGTTGCGGAAATAAATCATGGAATCGCACATCACTTCAGCGCGCTGATCCCATTGGCGGCCGGTGACTTCGCGCTCTTTGTCGCCTGCGGGACAAATTTGGATGATGCCGAAGCGGGCCAGGGAATCGGCGTCGACGCGTTGCGGAGAAATGTGCATCCAGCGCACGTAGTTCGCGTGGCAGTCGCGAATGAGTTTCGCGTTGAAGTCGTGCATCCAGTCGGGATAGGCCTGGCCTAGGCCCTCCCATTCATTGCTGGCGCGCTGCGCGAAGCCCTTCAGGTAAATAAATTTGTCGTTCAGATACACGCCGCCGGTCCCGGTGCCGCCTTTGAATTCGGTCTTGCGGAAACCGGTGACGACCTTCGCGACGTCGACGATCTTTCCGTTCACCTTGAGGATTGTGTAGACATCGTACAAATAGGGATCTTCG
This sequence comes from Candidatus Acidiferrales bacterium, assembly GCA_050014395.1. Taxonomy (GTDB): domain Bacteria; phylum Acidobacteriota; class Terriglobia; order Acidiferrales; family UBA7541; genus DASPOJ01. Next base: position 2,941 of record JBEKDK010000086.1, read on the forward strand.
GGGCTCCAGAAGCGGGCACGCTTCAGGCTTCCTGTTGCGGTCAGCACGGATTTCGCGTTAGGCGCCACTTCGGCCGAGCCGCCGTTGATGCGCGCACGAACGCGGCCATCGTCGCCGACGATCAGGGCGGAAAGCGAGATCGTCGCGGCGCTGGCCGAATCGTTGCGCACCTCGGATTCAATCGTTACGTCGGCGGTTTTTCGGGGGATGTCGAAATTCGCGGCATGCACGTAAATGCCGGTGCTTTCAAGTCCGTAATAGAGCGGCAGCGTCTGATAGATTTTGCCGGTGACGTGCAGCCAGACGTGGCGGTTGATTCCTCCGAAATCGGGATTGAAATCGTTGGCATTCCATTCAAACGCGGTGCCTGTGGCGCGTTCGGGGTATGTGGTACGGTTGTCGACTTTAACGGCCAGCACGTTCTCCTGATCCCCAAGCTGCACGGCGTCGGAGACATCCAGGCCATACGCTGTGATTCCGTTTTCATAAAGGCCGATCTGTTTGCCGTTCAGAAAAATGTCGCCGGCCTGGCGCATGCCCTCGAATTCCAGGAAGACCTTGCGGCCGAGAAGATCGGCAGGCAATTTGAAATGCTTGCGATACCACGCAAGGCCTTTGTATGTGCCGACGTCGCCGCCGCTGTGCGAAATGATTTTGCGGAAGGAGTCGACATCGTTGAAGGTATGCGGCGTGCTGATTGTCGCCCACTGGGAGTCGTCGAACGCGGGGGCTTCGGCGCCGGGCGCGTCGTCGCGGAAAAATTTCCAGTCGATATTGAAATTGAAAGTAGCGCGCGCGGATTGTGGCGGCGCGTACGATCCGCTGGTGGCGGCCGAAAGCGCAGGATAAGCAGTTCCGAAGATCGCGGGCAAGCCCGCTGTTGCAATGGCCGCGGTGCCAAGAAATTCGCGGCGTGTAACTTTACGCGATGACATTGGCTTGACCTCGGTTCGCAAAATCAGATGGCCCCGGTTCGCTCGTGGTGTCGAGTCGCCCGTCCGAAAGAGTATTGATGCGCGGGAGAGCTTATTCGTTTCACGAAGGTCGGAGTGTCGATCGCGCAGATCCGTTCTTCGTTTGCACTTCGCGGAACAAAGATAGATTCGATCGCAATACAATGCCGGGGTTCAAATAATTGGTATTTGGGATAGCCACTCCGTTCAAAAGGAAGTCGGCAAGCAATCGCACGGCAGTCTGCCCCTGCAAATAGGGGTCTTGGTAGATCGAAGCCCTGATTGTTTTTTGCTTGAGGTGCGGCACCATTTCAGGAAAAAGATCGGTGGTGATCAACCGCACCTGTCCTGCGCGCTTGTGGCTGAGCAACGCACGGCACACGGGCAAGCAGTTTACGGTGCTGACGTAAATTCCACTCAGGTCCGGATGCTCGGTCAGCAACTTGCACGTCTTGCGATAGCCCTCTGCTTGGGATTCGTGCGCTTCGAGAACTTCGGCGACTTCTCCACCCGGGCATTCCTTGCCAAAACGGCTGCAAAACGCTTCAGTCTTGATCCTGTGTTCGTCAGCGGTGTGCATGCCAGTGATCAGCGCCACCTCAGAACCTGGCCGCACGAAGGTGGCCATCAATTCCGCGGCCAAGTGTCCGCTCAGCTTTGGATCGACACCCACCACACCCGACCGCCGGCTGCCCGGCGCGTCGGTCGGAAGGCAAATGACTGGAACCTTTTTCTTTTCCGCCCGTTCGATGGACGCCCTGACGGACTTCGGATTTCCTGGCGTGACAGCCATGGCATGCACGCCGCGGTCCAGCAGCTCGATCACCTGTTCCTTTTCGCCAGCGCCGAACAGCGGTACCGGCAGATAGATGATCTCGACACCCAGCCCACGCAGCCGCCGTGCCTCGTCGTAGATTCCCGCGCGCATCTGGTCGTAAAAGAAATGAATCTCTTCGGGAATGCAGATTCCGATCCGCAGGCGGGCGCGACCAATGGAAAGCACGCGCGCCACCGGATGCGGCTTGTAGGAAAGCTGCTTGACGATCCGCAGGATTTTTTTCCGCGTGGCTTCGCTGACTCCGGGACGCCCATGCAAGGCGCGATCCACGGTGCCCTTGGTCACATTGGCGAGCTCTGCGATTCTGTTAATGCCGGTTCGTGCCATTTGCGTGTCGGCCGAGTGTCCTGTCGTGTTTCTACGGTCATTGCCTCGTCATTCAGATCTGCCGAATTCCAGCTGACCATGGTCTGAAGGCCCGCTTGATCTCGGGCCACGGCGCACGCACTATTATACGTATGCGCATCCGTTCGGCAACACGGCTCGCGTCTCAAGATTGAAAGCGAAAGCAGAGTAAGAACGTGATGCCGCTGGCAAGCCAAATCCAGCCATTTCGATTCACTTTGTCAGTTCGCAGATTCACTTATTGGAGGTCGCGGGGCCGGAAGGTGGAATACGCATAATCGAATGGAGATAAGTGAATCAAGTCAGACTGGGCTGATTGTCCATGCGCTTGATCCATTTATAAACGCGCGCTGAGTTCTTCCAGAAATATTTCTCCGCGGCTTCTCTTGACTTGGTGGAGAAGAAGCGCTTCATCAGGCCGACCTCCTCGGGAATCGTGGCGACGCCATAGCTATTGGGATAATCGGTTCCGAATATCACGCGATCCTCGCCGAAGGCGTCGAACAGATATTCCAGCCTGGCGCGCAGCGACTCATAGTCCTTGACGATAACGCCGTCCGCGAGGCGCGGATGATAGACCTCCGTGAGTTTGACGAAGATGTTGGGCCGAGCCGCCATTTCCTTCACCACCGTTTCATATGCCTGCTGATTGTCGGACGTGGGATCGAAGGAAGGCAGATGGTCCATGATGATGCGAAGGTCGGGGATCGCGTCGGCCAGCAGCACGTTGGCCTGCATCAGATTCATGTTGGGATTGGCTGTGTCCAGCGCTAGGTCGGCCTGAGCCAGCAGTTTCAAATTGGAGACTTGGTCGGGGATGAGAGCGACCTTACCGCTGTCCGAGCTATAGAAACGGCTCGAGCGGATCGCGCGATAGAGCGGATCCTTGTGGAAGCGGGTCAAGTATTGGCCGAAATCCGACTGCCCAGGATTTAGGTTTCCCGAGACGCCGACCATGAAAGGATCGGCCCCGCAGACTTCGAGATACCAAAGATTTTCGTCGATCCAGGGGCTGGATTCGACCACAATTGCGCCGACAACACCAGTCGGTCTTGCCAAGGGGCCATACATAGAGGGAAGCGAGGTTTTGGAGATTGCTCGATAGGCTGCAGAACCCATATACCCTGCGCCCAGGGGGCGGGTACCGTCGAACAGATGAATGTGCGCGTCGATGATCGGAATGTTGTCGACGCTGGGCGATTGGGCATGCGTACCGTCAAATGCCGCGGCAGTGGCCGCCACCGCGGCGAACGCTAAAAACCGGCGGCGGCTCAAACCTTCCTGCGCGTTATCGAGTTTGCTTAATGCCAGCATATGACCCACCATGCGGTTTTACGCGACAATATACTAGAACATTCGGGCGCAAGGTCTTTAGCAGGAATTTCCGATTTAGACCGCAGCCTTGCGCATCCTACGCTGCTCGTGTTCTTGACACATCGAATTTGCTACCAGAGGTGGAACTCAGGGAGATCGGCGGGGCTTTGACCGCCAAGTCTTGATAAACGCGCAATCTCTAACGACGCCGGCCATTGCAAGAGTTTTTTCTATTCTTTATCAGCAGGTTCGAACACACCTCTTCGTTGGCGCACAACTCGCGTCTCTTTTTGTCGCTTCTTTTCATCCATGTCACCCTAACTTGCTCGGTCCCGTTTGCGTTCATCAACTCAGTGTTGCCCACCAAACATCTCTTCGATCACCATCGACCATGATGAGTTATTCGAACTCCCTTTTCTCGAGAGAGGCGGGTAGCGATCAGCGGTCCGATCCGTGAGGTTTTGTTGTGATTCCGACCGGTGATCTCTATGTTTCGTTTGACCAAGAAAATTAAGTATGGTATTGGCTGGGCTTCAATACCACCCAGAAGCAGGACAGAGGGCCTCGGAGTCACGGACGCCGAGACCCTCTTCTTGTTTCTAGTTCATTCTCCGTACAGATCAACGGTCGATGCAGGGCGGGATCGTGTTCGAGTGCTCGTGCAATCGAGTGCCGCGCACGATTCTGAAGGTTTGCTGACGGGCGCAAAGTTGACCCTGTGACAGGCACCCCGTCGAATGCGCGTCAACGGGGTCAGTCGATGGGGAAAAGCGATTTCACTTGGTGGCAATGGCTACTTGTGGCTCTTGGTGCCTATGCGCTCTGCGCCGTGTTTTCTATCGCTATGAGGCGCAGATGGAATCCAGAAAATGAAGGTCTTCGCTATCCGCTCGCTTTTGCGGCAGCGGTCTTCGGTCTCTCCGGCTTTATTCTTACGCTCTTTGGCATAAGTGGATTCTTCCGGTGGGGATGGTAAGGCTAGGAAGTGATAGACGAGCCTCCGAGTTCCGAAATCATTTACCTTCCCTATTCGCCCTGATGCACTAATTGCAAAGCCAGTAGCCGCCGCTGCCGTATCGCCTCTCTGCCTCAGGGATATTGTGACCGGCTTCACACTCGCTGTTATTGTGATAGACGCGGCGTGCTGGTGGCTTAATGTCCTCATTGACGGAGTAAAATTCTGTCACTTTGGGCATGTCGCACACTACCCACGGGTTTGGCGTTTGGCGGGAAACAGATAAGCCAAGGCAATATCATAAGTAAGTGCCGAGCAAGGTATGAGGGCGCTAGACAGATAGACGAATTACTTTCGAGCACGCCTTTTCTTCCTCACAGCCTCAAAAGCGATTAGCTTCCGATCCCCGCGCCAGTCGACCCGCCCGCCGCGGAGGACCCACCGCCGCACCCCGCCAGTATCGCGAGCGGCAAAACAAGAAGTATCGCTATAAGCTGCTTGGAACCGCGCATGTCGCTCTCCTTCACACTATGTGATGATGATGGCTGGGGGCCACCTTCTAGTGAGCCGCCCCTCCTACCAGACCGAACCCGGCCCCCGAAAAAAGTTGCTGTAAAAAACGGCCCGCCTACCACAGCGTGGAAACCGAGGGGAGAAAATGCGAGCGAGCCAAGGATGGAACCGACATGGGAACCGAGGCAGCCTTCACAGAACGCGATGAAGTACGGCGCGAGAAAGGAGTCACCGGAAGCGCAGTGACGTAGAGCGCCTGAAAGGAGCTGGCGGAGAGAAACCGCCCGGGGAGGCTTGCTGGGCCCTTCTCTCCGCCATCGTTTTAGCCCCTAGTAGCCGCGCATCAGAACGAATAACGCAACGCGAGTTCCATGATGCGCGGATCTTTTGCCGACGAGATCTGGCCCAATGCGGCATTCGCGTAGGTGGAGTTCGGGTCGTTAAAGTTCGCGCACAACGTGCGCGTCGTTAAAATTCAAAGCGACCGGCCAGTTCCAAGATGCGCGGCTGCGTCGTGGTGCTCGTAATACTTCCAAACGAGCTGTTGACGCCGCCGTTTTCATCGACACTGGCATTTGGATTGCCGAAGTTGGGGTGATTGAAAATGTTGAACGCCTCGGCCCTAAACTCGAAAAAGGCCGATTCGCGAATGTGAAAATCCTTGTAGAGCGCCATGTCGAAGTCCACAAGATGCGGCCCTAGCAATATCCCGACCGGACAGTTGCCGTAATAGCCCGCGGGTACCCAGGTGAACGCGGCCGGATTCAGCCAGTCCTGAATCGTCTTGGTCGCCGGGTAATAATTATCGCTAACGCAATCCGGGTCGCCGTTTGGACCGTCGTTGCCGCTGATTGACGGGGTGAACGAGCTACCGCTACGGATGGTGGTTATGTCCGACAACTTCCACCCTCCGAGGGCTTCGGACGCACGACCGGTCTTGAACCACGGATCGCTGAAGACCACTGAGAGCGACAGGTCCCACGGGTAATTGAGCCCTGCGGCGTTGCCGTAGTCCAAGCCCGGATTGTCTTGGTCGACGGGAGTGGTGCCGGCCGAGAGAGTGTGAGACCAGGTATAGGCCAACGTGAAAAATACGTTTTGGCTGACCGGATGCCGGACACTCACTTCAAGCGCGTTATACGAGCTTGATTCCCGCGTGGCGATATCCGCGAACGCACCGTAGCCCTGATAGGGGGCATAGTAGTATTCGCTGTAACCCGGATAGGCGGCTGTCGTGCTTCCGACAAACGTATTGATATTCGGATTGAATTGATAAGTGGTGCCGTTCACCGTAGTGGGGCCCGGCAAATTGTAGTTCCAGCCCGTTGACTGCAGGTTGCGAGCCTCGCTACCCGCGCCGGCCACCATGACGAACCAGTTCTTCGGGAACTCGTGCTCGATACTGGCGCTGTAAGACTGCACGCTGGTCGGCTTTGCGTTGGGATCAGCCACGCTGAGCGTCTCGAGCCCAGTGACTGGCGCGAGAGTACCACCACCGGTTCCTACGGGCGACGGGAACGACAGCAACGAATAATTCGAGCTGGTTGACGCGCCACCGACGCCCGAAAAGCTCTCGGAAGTGAAGAACGGAGGGTTGATCGCGCAGTTGAACGCACAATCCTGGTTTGAGAAAACCTTGTCGTAGGTAAGCCCGTAACCGAAGCGGAACGACGTCTTCCCATTGCCGAAAACGTCCCATGCAAAGCCCACCATGGGGCCGTAGTCCCAATTGTGCGCATTGGTAAAGTTGATGGGAACGCCGGTGGTGCCGTTGGTAGCCAGCCCGTTGGTGTAAAAGGTACCCGCAGCCAAAGGAGTCGCGTACTTCCCAGACGTGGTGAGCGCCGGCGCGTTGGCGGGGTTATAGTCGGCGGGGAAGAACTCCGCCTCCGTGCCCGCTTGAGAGGAAGGCCACGGCATGTACCACACGCGCAGCCCTAACGTAAGCGTCAATCTCCTCGTCATCTGGAAGCGATCTTCCGCGTACGGGGAAATGATATTGCCGTGCAGATACACGCGAACCTCGTTGCTGGACTGAGCGAAGGTGGTAGCGTCTCCCAAGAGGAAGTCTGCCAACCCATTGCCCGTATATGTTCCGGTGAAAGTCCAATCGCCGTTGGTTCCCGACGGAGGCGCCTGGTTCTGGCGCTTCGCGTTCCTGACGTAATTTAGGCCGGCCTGAAAATAGTTCTTGCCGTGCTGCCAGCTCCAATCGTCAGAGAGCGTGGTGTCGAGGTCACCCGCGTGAAAGAGTGGACGTGCCGAGGTAATTCCTTGGGTCATCAAGCCCCATCCGCCGGAGATTGAAACCTGAGGGGTGCGGTCCGCAAGATAACCATTGTACGGCAAGGTCTCCGAAAAGTTTGGAATCTGAGTGACGTAGGAAATTCCCTCTTGCTCCAGGTAGAGATCATAAATGTTGAACGCCACCCTCGTAGTGTTCACCATGTTTGAGCTGAGCGTCTGGGTGAGCGCAAGCTGAGCTAGTTTGTTGCGTGTGTAGTCCGTTTCCCAATTGGTGGGCGAAACTTCGCCGGAGCTAGCATTATCCTGCAGCGTTTGATACTCATCCATAAACTCAGCCATCAGCCGAAGATGAGGATTGATAATCTGGTCCACCTTGATCTCGTCGTCCCGCTGGCCCGTTCTATTGGGGTCCTCATTGATGAAGTTGGTGGTACTGTTTGCCAGGCTGTAGTTAGCCGCGGGATAGAGCGAATTCAGGTAGGCGAGTGAGTTCGCGTTGATGGCCGGCAAGGTCGCAGGGCATCCAGTGCCCGTGAGCGCACTCACGCCGCCTGTGGGCTCGAGAGTATAAAAGCTCGTTCCCGAAGGTCCCACAAAACCAGCAGGCGCGGGCGTTGAAGGATAGAAACAAGTGGGAGCGCCCGGCACGTGGACCGGCTGATTGGTGGAGGGGATCACGTATGGCGCCGTAACCTCGGCCGGCGTATCCGTAGCGCCAGTGCCCAACGACGGCACGGAGAGCCGTACGAACTGTTCGCTCCAGAAAAAGAATGTCTTCTGCTTGCTGGTGTTGTAGAAATGTGGGATGAAGAAAGGCCCGCCGAGGTTGTAGCCGAAAATGTTCTGATGGTAAGGCGGAATTGCCGGCGCTGTCGGCGTGGAGGTGGTACTCGTGAAGTAATTGCGCGCGTTGAAGACGGTGTTGCGCACGTACTCGTACGCTTGCCCGTGGAAGCTCTGCCCGCCGTCCTTCGTCTGCAGCATCACGACGTTTGCGCCCATCAGGCTGTAGACCACGTCATAATTGTTTTGAAGGACGCGTACTTCATCCAGCGTGTCGGGATTGGGAGTGATGGCGTTCGCGGTCATGTTTCCGGTGTTTTCGTTCCAAACCCCGTCCAGCGCATAGAAGGTCCTGGAGGTATTACCTCCGTTGATTTGGTCGTAGAGCGATGTCGAGCGGCCGCCTGTGCCGTGCGTCGTACCGGCGCCGGTGTCGATGACGCCGGGCATCACCGCCGCGAGCGCCTGATAGTTGCGCCCGTTCAGCGGCAGAATGCCCACCTGTCCGCTCTCCACGTCGTTGGAAACTTCGCTTGTGCTGGTTTCGATGGCCACCGCCGCGGCTGTAACTGAAACCTGCGTAGTTACAGCTCCCGGGGACAAGGTGACGTTCACGTTTTCCACTGTGGCGGGATGCAGAAGAATACCGGTCTCAACGTACTCTTTGAAGCCTGCCTTGCTAACCTTAACTGTATAGGTGTCGACCGTCAGACCAGGCACGATGTAAACGCCACTGTCGTTTGTTGTGGTCGAAATATCCGATCCTGTAGCTTGGTTGACGACGTCCACCGTCGCCGCTTGAACCACTGCGCCGGTGGAGTCCGTGACAGTCCCTGTGATCGAAGCGGTTGAGGACAACTGCGCCCACGCTGGACCGCTCCATGCGATGCAGGCGAGCAAGGCGATCGCAATCCAAACGAATCGCGAGCAGTTCGCCGCATGCTTTCGAGTAACAACGTGGTTGCTTCTCATCATAAGTTTCCTCCCAAGAAACGAATCGGCCGAGGCGAACTCACATGGCCTCGGCCGTTCTGCACTCCCCCACTCCAAGTTGCGTCCTGCAATCTTCAAATCGCAGCACCCCAGCCACGAATGTACGAAGCACCGGCACAGAGCCGCCGGGTGTTACCCAGAAAACACCGGCCAAGCGACGAACTTCGTCCAAGGCAGGCTCCTACACATCGAAACAGGGCACGGTGTACATCCAGAGAAGGAGAGAGTCAAGCGAAAGCCCGAAAAAGATTCGCGTCTTGCAGTGCGAAACTCAATTATCAACCGGCATCGCGCTAACCTACATGTTTTCAATAGCCTGCGCCAAGTGTTGGGGAAGTGAAGAAAATTGTGTTGGAACTAGATTGCCTTCCGTGTTATACACTGCGAAATGATTCCGAGGGTGCGTCGCGGGGTTGAAATTCAAATTCTTTGACACTGTGTGCTTTCGCGGATTGACGCCTAATGAAACGAACCGGCAATAAGCGCTACATGGTGAAGTCGCTAGTCCACGCGGTTCAAATCATAAACGCGTTTGAATCCAACAACGAAATTCTGCGATTGCGTGATGTCACAGCTCGGACCGGGTTCAATAAGGGAATGTGTTTCCGGCTCCTCTATACGCTTCATGCATGCGGCTTCGTCGAAAAGGTTGGCGAGAATCATTATCGCCTCACGGTAGGGACGCGGCCGCGGCGGCGATATCGCATCGGATATGCGGCGCAAGGTCAGGACTCGTCGTTCCCGCGCGAAGTGCGAACGAGTTTAATCAAGGCGTCTGGCGACGCCGACGTAGAACTCGTGATCGTGGACAATCGCTACGATCCCAAAATTGCTCTGCGAAGCGCCGATCAACTGATTCGCGAAGAGGTGAATCTCGTCATCGAGTTTCAATCCGATGAATCGGTCGCCGCGGAAATCGCGGGGAAGTATTTGAAGGCGGGAATTCCCATCATCGCGATCGACATTCCGCATCCAGGCGCGACGTATTTCGGCGCCAACAATTATGAAGCGGGATTAATCGGCGGGCGTCATTTAGGGCGTTGGGCGCAAACGAACTGGCGCGGCCAAGTGGACGACGTTCTGCTGATAGGAATTCCGCGAGCGGGCTCGATTCCGCAAACTCGGATGCGCGGATTGCTGGCTGGGATCAATGAAGTGCTGCGCTTAGGCGATTCCTGCGCTGTGCAGCATCTTGACGGCGACGGTCAATTCGGAAAATCGCTGGAGTGCGTGCGCAAGCATCTGCGCGTTTCCAAGGCGAAGCACACTCTGGTAGGAGCCGCGACGGACCCGAGCGCGTTGGGCGCGCTGCGGGCATTCCAAGAATTGGGCCGCGCAGTGGAATGCGCGATCGTGGGCCAGAATGCGGAACCCGAGGGCCGCGCCGAGTTGCGAGTAGGAGATACGCGGCTGATCGGTTCGGTTGCTTACTTCCCCGAAAAATATGGGCCGCACTTGATTCGCCTGGCGTTGGACATTCTAGAGGGAAAGCCGACGCCGCCCGCATTTTTCACGCGGCATCAGCTGGTCACGCCGGAAAATGTGGAACACTATTATCCAAACGATTCGTTGATGTCGGCACTGGAAACGCTGATAGCTACGAATCCGCCAAGTTCGACCTCCGCGGCATCGCGCGCAATTTTTGAAAACTGAAATTGCGGATTATCGACGAGCGATATCACCATCGGGACTTGCGTAACACAATTCTATCTTTGCTGAATCGATTACAAGCCTCAAGGAAGCCTTGTTTCGTCGATCTACGCAGCAGACGAAGGTTGGTTTTCTAAGCGTCACATCACGGCGCACAACATTGGACATAACAACAATCGCTCAGAGAATGTTGCCGTTGGAGAGCATCGACACGTCGTCGTATTCCCACCCGGCGCCCGTCGAATAGGTCCAGATTATTTCCCCGTCGTTAACGAGATATATTTTGTTGTAGCCCTCGCCGACGTAAAGCATCGGGTGCTGGGCGATTCCGTTGCCGGGCAAGCCGGGCGGGATAGGTTGGTTCCACTTGCGTGGGGCGACCTCGACTTCGGCAGGGCCCAAGGCTGGCACATCCGCAGCTGTGAACCGATCCAGAAGAGCCATGAGTGGAGACGGCTTCGCTTTGGGCAATTGTTGGCCGAAGGTTGCTAGAAAGGCCGCAAACATCAAGAGACTTCCCGTAAAGATGACCTGAGGGAGCAGTTTTCTATAAGGCACGTCAATTGTAGTGCTCCCCACTAATTTAGACAGTCAGGGCCTCGTTTTTTAGTACACCTGCGAAAGCCAAGAAGGCCTCGTGCGGAGTGCGATTTTGAACTCCGCGATGAGGCCGGTCGTGATTGTACCTGCGATATTCGGCCGTCCAGACTTCCTCTTCCTTCAAGCTGCGATGGAACCGCTCGATGTAGCTGTTGCCCTCCGGGTGATGATACGCCGTGCGTCGATGGGTGATGCCCAGCCGTCCGAGCGTCTCCAAGAAGCGCGCAGAAGTGAATTGCGTGCCGTTGTCCGTCGTGAGCGTCACGTTCGCCGCACGACTGCCCTCGGGCAGTCGTGCCAACACGGCCTGCTCCACCGCTGCCAACGCGTCTTCGGTCCGGCAACGATGCGAGAGATTCCAGCCCACGATCTCCCGCGTGCAGCAGTCGATCACGCTCACCAGGTAAGCCCAGCCCACAGCAGGCCCCGCCCAGATCTTGGTCATGTCCGACTGCCAGATCTGATTTGGCTCAGCTGCTTCCACGCGACCCCACTCTTTCTTCCTTCGTGCACGCAGGCGACGTACGCGCACCAGTAGTCCACGCTCTCGCATCACACGTAACACTCGCTTGCGATTCACGGACAGCCCTTTCTTCCGTTGCAGCCACCACGCGACTCGTCG
>JBEKDK010000087.1:0-14102 GCA_050014395.1 Candidatus Acidiferrales bacterium
TATGGCTTCGATCGCCGCCTCGGCCGGGGTCGCGGATCGCTTCGCGTATTCGATGACCAAGGGCGCGATTCGCGCCATGACCTTTTCGGTCGCCAAGGACTACATCGGCCACAAGATTCGCTGCAATTGCATTTCGCCCGCGCGCGTGCACACGCCGTTCGTGGATAATTTTGTCCACAAATCCTATCCCGGCCGCGAGAAGGAAATGATGGAGCGCCTGGCCGCCGCGCAACCCATCGGCCGCATGGGCGAGCCGCAAGAAGTCGCCACGCTGGCGCTTTATCTCTGCTCCGATGAGGCTTCGTTCATCACTGGCGCGGATTATCCGATCGACGGCGGATTCCTCACGGTTCGCGGCTGACGGCGCGCGGCCCCAATTCGCATACGGCGAGGCACGATATGATCAGACTCGATGCGCACCAGCACTTCTGGAAATACAATCAGACGGACTTTTCCTGGATCACCGACGAGATGGCCGCGATCCGCCGCGATTTTTCGCCCGCGGAACTCGAGCGCGAACTCGCGGCGAACGGTATTGACGCCACGATCGCCGTGCAAGTGGGCCAAAACGAACATGAGAACGCGTTTCTGCTGAACCTTGCGGCTAAGCACAAGTCGATCGCCGCTGTGGTTGGCTGGGTGGATTTGAGCGCAGCGAACGTGCGCGAGCGCTTGCGGGAGCTGTCGCGGCATAAGAACTTGCGCGGTTTCCGTCACATCGTGGAGTCCGAGCCCGACGATCGCTATATACTTCGCGAGGATTTTCTGCGCGGCCTCGCGTGTCTGAAAGAATTCAATTTCACCTACGACATTTTGATTTTTCCGAAGCAGTTGCCGGCCGCCGTTGAACTCGTCAAACGGATGCCCGAGCAGCCGTTCGTCGTGGATCACATCGCCAAGCCGCTGATCAAGATGCGCGAGATCGATTCCTGGGCGCGGCATATGCGCTTGCTGGCGGCCGGACCAAACGTCTACTGCAAGATTTCCGGCATGATTACGGAAGCCGATTGGAAGGCCTGGCGCCCGGAAGATTTCGCACCGTATTTGGACGTAGTCTTCGACGCCTTCGGCCCGGACCGCCTGATGTTTGGTTCCGATTGGCCCGTTTGCTTGCTCGCCGGCACGTACCGCAACGTGAAGCAGCTTGTCGAAGGTTACATTTCTCGACGCGCTGGCTCAGCACAAGATGCGCGCAAGCTCGAACAGGCGGTGTTTGGCGGGACCGCGGCGCGCTTCTACGGAATCGCAGAAGTTTGAAAGTTGCCCGTCGGCGTGATTTCCCCGGCGCTCTCGTGCTCGATCCGTTCTGCGGTTCCGGGTCGAGGCTCTTGGCTGCCAAGCCTGTAAGCCGCCACGTAACTATTCTCGTTTAGGCCCGTGGTACAATCCGATCGTGAATGTGATCGTCAAGAATCGGGATATCCTCGGAGGAACTCCTGTCTTTCGCGGGACGCGAGTGCCGATCCAAACTCTATTCGACTACTTAGAAGGTGGCGAAACACTCGAAGATTTCCTGCAAGGCTTTCCGACCGTCACGCGCGAATCGGCCGTCGCCGCGCTCGAAGAAGCGAAGGGCCGTTTGTTCGCCGGTTCCTAGATGCGCGTTCTGATCGACGAATGTGTCGATGAGCGATTCCGGAACTATTTGCCCGGCCATGAGTGCCAAACTGCGCGTTACGCGGGGCTGGCGGGATGCAAGAATGGCGAGCTTCTTGCAGCGGCGGAAGCCGCGCGATTTGATGTTTTCCTCACGGTGGACCAAGGCATCGAATATCAGCAGAATCTAGCCGGGCGAACTATCGCAATCATCATCTTCCGCACGAAATCGAACCGCTTAAAAGATCTGTTGCCGCACGTGCCCGCTTGCCTTGCGCGCATCGAGTCCATTCAACCGGGCGAGATCGTGAGAATCGAGGATTAGGTCTGCGCCAACCAGCCTCGGGCACACCTCCGAACTTTCCACGTCGAAGCCGAAGCGGGGAACTCGGAGCGGAATTTGGAGCGGGCCGAAAACGTGTTGCTGCTTCACGAACTGATAGTGCTTGCGGCCCTTGTTCCCGCCAAGTTGCCCTGCGCCGCCGTCACGCCTTCTCCCGGAAGAGATCGGAGAACGGTATGGATTTCTACGGCACGCAACAGAGTAGGCAAGGCAAAGCTCGGGGTTGCGCGATGGACCGATCGGGGGTAGCGTGAACAGTTTGTGATCGGCAGTGAGTGGCGTTTTCAATCTGGGGTGCCATGAGCCGGCGCTATTGTCTGACGCTCGATCTGAAGGACGATCCGCAACTCATCGCGGAGTACAAAAAATATCACGAAAAAGTCTGGCCGGAGATTCTCCAGAGCATCCGTGGATCCGGAATCGAGGACATGGAGATCTACCTCCTCGGTACGCGCATGTTTATGATTATGGATGTGAACGACAGTTTTTCTTTCGAAGCCAAAGGCGCGGCCGATCGCGCGAATCCCAAAGTTGTCGAGTGGGAAAAGTTGATGTGGAGATTTCAAAAGCCGCTGCCGCAAGCCAAGCCCGGCGAAAAATGGCTTTTGATGGAACGGGTTTTCAAGCTGTAGCGGCGCAGGCGAGTGGCCGTTGAAACACTTCGCGCCCCGCCCGGGCGGGAGCGAACGAAGTTGATGCAAACGCAGATTCCGTAGCGGCCTGTAACTGGGAGGGCAAGCCGATGGGATTCATCCACGAAGATTTTCTTCTCGGCACGAAAACGGCGCGACGCCTGTATCACGAATACGCCGAAGGCGAGCCCATCCTCGATTTCCACAATCATCTTCCGCCCGCGGACATTTCCAGCGATCGCAAATTCTTGAATTTGCACGAAATCTGGCTCGAAGGCGATCATTACAAATGGCGTGCGATGCGCGCGAACGGCATTGCCGAACGCTACTGCACGGGCGATGCCGCGCCCATTGAGAAATTTCAGGCCTGGGCGCGCACCGTGCCGCACACGCTGCGCAATCCGCTCTATCACTGGACGCACCTCGAACTCAAACGCTACTTCGGCATCGATGAACTGCTCGATGAGCGCAACGCGCGGAAGATTTGGGATCGCGCGGGAGAAATCCTGGCCAGCGGGGAATTGTCGGCGCGGCGCATCGTGCGGCGCTTCCGCGTGCAGGTGCTGTGCACCACCGACGATCCGTGCAGCGATCTGGCCGAGCACAAGAAGATCGCGGAATCGGAGACGGCATTTCGCGTGTATCCGGCGTTTCGCCCCGACAAAGCGATGACCGTGCATTCGCCGCAGGCCTTCAACGAATGGGTGGATCGCCTGGCTGCGGTGAGCAACGTGCACATCGTGAAGCTGGCGGATTTTCTGCGCGCGATCGAGCTGCGGCACGATTATTTTCACGCCATGGGCGCGCGGCTTTCCGATCATGGGATCGATACCTGCTTCGCCGATTTCCCCACGGAGGCCGAAGCCGCGCGAATATTTGAGCGCGCGCGCGCCGGCCAGGCCGCTACGCCGGACGAGCACCGCAAGTTCGCTTCGTTCCTGATGCTATTCTTCGGTCATCTGGACGCGAAAAAGGGTTGGACCAAGCAACTCCATCTGGGCGCGCTGCGCAACGCAAGCTCGCGCGGCCAACGATTGCTGGGGCCGGACACGGGATTCGATTCCATCGGCGATTGGAACCAGGCCGAAGCGCTGTGCGCGTATCTCGACCGCCTCGAGCGCGAAAACGCGCTGCCCAAAACGATCGTCTACAACCTCAATCCGGCGGACAACTACGTATTCGCAACCGCAGTCGGAAATTTCCAGGACGGTTCGATTGCGGGCAAGATGCAGCTCGGCAGCGGCTGGTGGTATCTCGATCAGAAGGAAGCCATCGAATGGCAGTTGAACGCCTTGTCGAATGTCGGTCTGCTTTCGCGCTTCGTCGGCATGCTCACGGATTCGCGATCCTTCATGTCGTACCCGCGGCACGAATATTTTCGCCGCGTGCTGTGCAATTTGATCGGCCGCGACGTTGAGGCCGGCGAGTTGCCGGACGACAATTCGCTGCTCGGCCCGATGATTCGCAACATCTGCTTCGGCAACGCCCGCGACTACCTCGGCCTGGAATTGCCCAGCGCCGCTGTGCAGCGGGAAAAAGTCGAAGCGCGATGACGAGGGCGGGCGCGGAAAATATTCGACGGAGGTAAGTATGCAAATCTCACGGCGCGATCTGTGTGCGATTCTTCCCGCCGCAATCTTGCCGGTGGCGTTGCTCGATGCGCTCGCCGCGCAGAACCCTGCCGCGGCGCCCGCCACCACTGAGCCCGCGCTGATCGCCTCCGGCGCATACGCGTGGGATCAACTGCCTGTCACGCATACGGATGTTTCCGAGGGGCGAGCGATTTTCAAGGGCAAGCTGGCAACGGGCGAGCATGTCGAGGTGCACGAGACGACGTTGCACGCTGGCGCCATGCCTCACCCGCCGCACCATCACCTTCACAGCGAAATGTGGCTGGTGCGCGAAGGCACGCTCGAAATCACCATCGAGGGGAAAGCTTCTCAAATCGGTCCCGGCTCAGTAGGATTCGTGGCGTCGGACTTGTTGCACGGCATCAAGAATATCGGGACTACGTCGGCCACCTACTTCGTCGTGGCCATCGGTCCCACTGCTGCGTGAGCGCGGTTAGCGCGGTCTAGGAGAGCGCGTCGGTGAATCGCAGAGAATTCTTCGGTAAAGCCGCCGGCAGTCTGGCCGCGGTATCGGCGCTGGCGGGTGCGGCGAAGGCGCGGCCCGTGGCGCCTTCCGACACGATCAACGTGGGAATCATCGGCCCCGGGGCGCGCGGTCTCGCGATGATGCGCAGTTTCCTCCGCTTGCCGGGCGTGCGCTTCTCCGCGCTGTGCGATGTTTATGAGCCGCGCTTTGCGCAGGCGCGCCAGATCACGGGCGAGCAGACGCCGGCGCTCCACGATTATCGGGAATTGCTTGACCGTAAGGACGTCGACGCCGTCCTGGTGGCCACGCCGCTCGGGCTGCACGAAGAGCACGTCGCGGCCGTGCTGGAAAGCGCGCGCCCGGTGTACAGCGAAAAAGATATGGCGCTGACGCTCGATGGATGCGATCGCTTGTACGCCGCGGTGAAGCGCACAAAGCAGACGTATCAGTTCGGCACGCAATATCACTTCGCGCCGTGGTTTCAGGAGGCCGTCGCGCGAATCAAGGCCGGCAAAATCGGGCGCGTGATGCAGATTTATTCCTTCTGGCATCGCAATAGCGATTGGCGGCGGCCCGTGCCTCAGCCAAGCGACGCGAAGCTCGAGCACCTGATCAATTGGCGAATGTATCGAGACATGTCCGGCGGCATCCTCGCGGAATTCGGCACGCACCACATCCAGTGGGCCAATGAGATTTTTGGAGCCATGCCGGTTTCGGTGGCGGGCTCCGGCGGGATAGACTTCTGGAAGGACGGCCGCGAACTGCCCGACAACGTCCAAGTGACGTACCGCTACCCTGGCGGGCAGTCGCTGGTTTTTAGCGCGAGCCTTACCAGCGCCTATGAGGGAATGCACGCCGCGATCTTGGGCACCGGCGGGACGATCGTGCTGACGCAGGTGGGCGGCACTCAATATGCCGAGCCGGCCGGGCCGAATTCCGCTGCGCCGGGCGCCGCGGCGATTGAGGCCGGCCCCTTCACCGCCGCGAATTACCGGCCGGAGATTCCCGTGTCTGGCCCCGGAGATGTTTTTCACGTGCCCGAAGGGCTCGAAGCTGATCTCGATTTCCTTGCGGCTCGATCGTTCATCGATTGCCTGCGCAACAACAAACGGCCGGAAGTGGATGAAGCTGTGGGATGGATGACGGGCGTTGCCGTGGCGCTCGGCAATCAGGCAATCGACAAAAAAATGTTCGTGGAGTTCGCCACGCGGGCGCAATTGCCCGCATAATACTAGTTTCGCGCGTCCACGTACGATGCGCGAAATCGTAGAATAACGTAGGACCAGGTGGTCCACATGGCTGACGAAAACAAGAACTTGGTAACCGTGGGCGCGGCCCCCGCGGAATCGGCGGGAGGCGGCGTCGCGAAAGCCGCCGGTTATTTCCGCTGGGTGATCTGCGCGCTGCTGCTCTTCGCCACAACCAAGAGCTACATGGATCGCCAGGTTCTGTCGGTTCTGAAACCGACACTGCAGCACTCGTTCGGTTGGAACGAAATCGATTACGGCAATATCGTTTTCGCGTTTCAAACCTGCTACGCGATCGGCATCTTTATGGTCGGCCGCCTGGTGGACCGTTTGGGCACGCGCCTCTCCTTCGCGGCCGCCATGACTCTTTGGAGCATCGCCGCGATGTCATACGGCCTTGCCCACTCGCTCACCGGTTTCATTATTGCGGCTTCGGCGCTGGGCTTGGGCCAATCGGGCTTGTTCCCAGCGAGCATCAAGTGCGTGGCGGAGTGGTTTCCGAAGAAAGACCGCTCCTTCGCGACTGGAATATTCAACGCCGGCACAAGCATCGGGGCAATCATCACGCCGTGGGTCGTGGTTTTCATCACGATACAATTGAATCTATCGTGGCACTGGGCCTTTTACCTTGTCGGCGGCCTTGGTTTCCTTTGGGTGATTCTGTGGTTGGCGCTGTATCGTCACCCCGCCCAGCACCCGTGGGTCTCGAAAGGCGAGCTTGCATACATCAATTCCGATCCGCCGGGAACAGCTTCGAAAATTCCCTGGAGCAGCCTACTACCGCTGCGGCAAACGTGGGCGTTCGGATTGGGAAAGTTGCTGACGGATCCGATCTGGTGGTTCTGGCTTTTTTGGGCGCCGGATTTGTTTCAGCGCCGCTTCGGAATGACGCTGCAACAGATTCGGTTGCCGATTGCGGCGATTTTTCTGATATCGGATGTTGGCAGCTTCGTCGGCGGATACATCTCCGGCTGGCTGATCAGGCGAGGCGCGACCATCAATTCGGGCCGGAAGACCGCGATGCTGATTTGCGCGCTCGCTGTCACGCCAGTGGTGTTTGCCAACCGCAGCAACCATGCTTGGCTCGCGGTAGCGTTGATCGGGCTGGCGGCTGCGGCGCATCAAGGTTTCTCGGCCAACCTCTTTACACTTCCTTCCGATATGTTCCCGACGCGGGCGGTGGGCTCGGTCGTCGGAATTGGCGGAACGGCCGGTGCGATCGGCGGAATGGTGATCGCCAAGACTGTTGGCCACGTACTGCAGCGCACGGGGAGCTACCAGATTCCGCTTATCATAGCGGGAATGGCGTATCTGATTGCGTTAGGTGTGATACAGATTCTCGCGCCGCGCCTTGAACAGGCGCCAGTGGAGACGTAACGGCGGCTGGAGCCAGCGGCGGTTTGGCTCGTGCTATTCAGGCCGCATAATGGAATCGCGCCGATGCGCGCGTGTGAACCCTCGGGAGGATAGGCCATGGCCTTGAAGATCAAATCGAAACAAGAAGTTCGTTGGGACATGATCGCGCTGGGCGAAGTGATGCTGCGCTTCGATCCGCGCGATCAGCGCGTTTGGACGACGCGTTCTTTCGACGTGTACGAAGGCGGCGGCGAATATAACGTCGCGCGGGGATTGAAGCGCTGCTTTGGCTTGGATACGGCCGTCGTCACCGCGTTCGCCGACAATCCAATCGGCAAGCTGCTTCAAGATCTTTTGTATCAGGGCGGCGTGGACCAATCGCTGGTGCGCTGGGTGCCTTACGACGGCATCGGCCGCAGCGTGCGCAACGGCTTGAATTTCACGGAGCGCGGCTTCGGCGTGCGCCCGGCGCTGGGCTGCTCGGACCGCGGCCACACCGCGGCTTCCCAGTTGAAAGTGGGAGATATCGACTGGGATCACGTCTTCGGCAAGCTTGGCGCGCGTTGGTTCCACACCGGCGGAATTTTCTGCGCGCTTTCGGAATCGACGATCGACGTAGCTCTCGAAGCCGTGCAAGCGGCGCGGCGCCACGGCACCATCGTTTCCTACGATTTGAATTACCGCGAATCGCTGTGGGCGGGAATCGGAGGAAAGAAGCGCGCACAGGAAGTCAATCGCCGCATCGCTCCGTTCATCGATGTCGCGCTCGGCAACGAAGAAGATTTCTCCGCCGCGCTGGGGTATGCGGTGCAGGGCGTGGACGAGAGCTTGACCAAACTGAACGTCGATGCTTTCAAGGCGATGATCGAGACCGTCGTGAAAGACTTTCCGTTCCAGGTTGTGGCCACCACGCTGCGTCAGGCCAGAACCGCCACGCGCAACGATTGGGGCGCGATCTGCTTCCACGAAGGCAAGTTCTATCAGGCGCAGCATCGCGACGATCTCGAGATTTTCGACCGCGTCGGCGGCGGCGATTCATTTGCCGCGGGGCTCATCTACGGTTTCTTGACCGATAAAGGTCCGCAGTGGGCCGTGGAGTGCGGAGCTGCTCACGGCGCCCTGGCCATGACCACGCCGGGCGACACCACGACCGCGACGTTGAAGGAAGTTTTGCAAGTGATGAAGGGTGGTGGCGCGCGCATCGCGCGCTGACCGAGTATCTGATCCGCGCTCCGGCCGGCCCATGGAGGGGCTGGAGACGCGGGTTCGCCGCCCACAGCGCAGTATGGAGCAATCCGTGTCTATGAACAGGGAAGAGATCAGGAAACGTATCGTTGAGATCGGCTTGCTTCCGGTTGTGCGCGCTTCTTCGGCGCACGAAGCGAAGCTTGCGGTGGACGCAGTCTGTGAAGGCGGGATTCCCATCGTGGAAATCGCGTTGACCGTTCCCGGCGCGATTGAAATCATTCACGAACTTGCCAAGGCCCACTCTTCGGACGTGCTGATCGGCGCCGGCACCGTGCTGGACGCCGCGGCCGCGCAGCGCTGCCTGGACGCCGGCGCGCAGTTCATCGTCAGCCCCGGCCTCGATCTTGCGACGATCGAGCTGGTTCACAAGGCCGGCAAAGCCGTTCTCCCCGGCGCGCTTTCGCCCACTGAAATCATCGCGGCGTGGAAAGCGGACGCGGACTTCGTAAAAGTGTTTCCGTGCGGAAGCGTTGGCGGCGCGCGATACATCAAGGCGCTGAAGGGCCCACTGCCGCAAATTCCGCTGGTGCCGACCGGCGGTGTCAATCTTGAAACCGCGGCGGATTTCATTCTCGCCGGCTCCGAGGCGCTCGGCGTCGGCGGGGAATTGGTGCAATCCGCAGCGCTGAAGGCGGGCAAGCCGGAAGTGATCGTCGAGGCCGCGCGAAAGTTCGTCGAAATTATGCAGCAGGCGCGAGCCGGCCGAAAGGCCTGACCGGCTCCGATTTTAGAGAGGTATACTTTCGTGGTTTCTCTTGTTTCTCGACTGGTTTTTTGCGGATGCCGCTGGATCTCTCCGGATTTCCACACTGCGGCGCCAACAGAGCGGAGGCAGAATCTCCCAATCGCCTCCACCAAAGGGAGTTCCTAAAGTGGCTGAAAACAAAATGACCGCGGAGAAGTTCGCGGCAATGTTCGATCTTTCGGGCCAGACGGTGGTGATCACCGGCGGCGCGGGAATTTTGGGCGGCGAAATCTCAGTTGTACTCGCTGCGTGCGGCGCGAAGCTGGCGATTCTCGATTTGAATATTGAGCCCGGCAAAGCGCTGCTGGAACGCATGGGGAAGAGCGCCGCAAACGTGGGCCTATTCGCCTGCAATGTGCTTGACCGCGCGTCGCTCGAGAAAGTCTCGAAAGAAGTGCTGGCGCGATTCGGCAAAGTCGATTGCCTGATCAACGCCGCCGGAGGCAACAAGCCCGCGGCCACCACCAGCGCCGAAATGAAATTCTTCGATATTCCCGCCGACGCGTTGCGCTGGGTATTTGACCTGAACATCATCGGCACAGTTCTCCCGAGCCAAATTTTCGGGAAGCTGATGGCCGATCAAAAGTACGGCAACATCCTGAACGTTTCCTCGATGAACGCGTTCCGTCCGCTCACGCGCATTCCTGCGTATTCCGCGGCCAAGGCGGGCGTAAGCAATTTCACCCAATGGTTGGCGGTGCACATGGCGCAGGAGTATTCGCCGAATATCCGCGTGAACGCCATCGCCCCCGGTTTCCTGCTTACAAATCAAAATCGCTTTCTGCTCACCGACAAGGATTCCGGCGAATTGACCGCGCGCGGCAAATCGATCATCGCGCACACGCCGATGGGCCGTTTCGGTGAGCCCGAAGATCTTTGCGGTGCGGTGTTGTGGCTGATTTCGCCGGCTTCCGCGTTTGTTACCGGGACAGTCGTGCCGCTCGATGGCGGATTCTCCGCGTTTGCCGGCGTTTAACCGTTCTCGCATATAATCGTCGCGGCGCAGCGGCAGCGATTCCGCCCGCAAGCCAAACATGAAAATTATTGACGCAAAAGTGATCGTCTGCAGTCCCGGCCGAAACTTCGTCACACTGAAGATCGTGACCGAGGACGGCGTCTGCGGTTTGGGCGACGCCACGCTCAATGGCCGCGAACTCGCCGTCGCCAGCTACCTCAGCGAACACGTCTGCCCACTTCTGATCGGTCGCGACGCCCGGCGCATCGAAGATACCTGGCAATATCTCTACAAAGGCGCGTACTGGCGGCGCGGGCCGGTGACCATGTCCGCGATCGGCGCCGTCGATACCGCGCTGTGGGACATCAAAGCGAAAGCTCTCAACACCCCGCTCTACCAGTTGCTCGGCGGCGCATCGCGCGATTCCATCCTGGTGTATTGCCATGCGAACGGCGCGGATATCGAAAAAACTGTCGAAGCCGTCGCCGCCCACATCAAGCTGGGATACAAAGCCGTGCGCGCCCAATCGGGCATTCCGGGCGTCGCCAGCACGTACGGTGTGGGCAAAGCCGGAAAGCAATACGAGCCCGCCGAGGAAGGCCTGCCTTCAGAAAGCAGTTGGAGCACCGAGCGTTATCTAAATTTCGTTCCGCAATTGTTTGCGCGCCTGCGCCGGGAATTCGGCGAGGACCTGCCTCTGCTGCACGACGCCCATCACCGCCTCACTCCAATCGAAGCCGCGCGCCTCGGCGAGAGCCTCGAGCCGTATCATCTGTTCTGGCTCGAAGATCCGGTCCCAGCCGAATTGCAAGATAGTTTTCGCTTGATTCGCCAGCACACCACCACGCCGCTCGCGGTCGGAGAGGTATTCAATTCCATCTACGATTGCCAGCAGCTCATCGCGGAACAACTGATCGACTACATCCGCATCTCCGTCACGCATGGCGGCGGAATCACGCACCTGCGCAAGATCGCGAATTTGGCGGACATCCATCACGTGCGCACCGGTTGCCACGGCGCCACTGATTTGAGTCCCGTGTGCATGGCCGCCGCGTTGCACTTCGATCTAAGCGTTCACAACTTCGGGATTCAGGAATACATGGTTCACTCCGCGGACACCGATCGCGTTTTCCCGCACGCCTACACCTTCGCAGATGGCGTGATGCATCCCGGCGAAAAGCCCGGCCTCGGCGTGGATTTGGACGAAGCGTTGGCCGCGAAGCTCCCCTATCGCCGCGCCTATCTCCCCATCAATCGTAAGCTCGACGGCACGATGCACAGCTGGTAGCCGCGCCGCCTGCTCGCCGAGCGAAATGATTTCCATTCCGCACGCTGATGCCGGAAGCGGCCAACTCTGATCAGTCGCTGCTGGGCTGATTGGTCAAAAATCCGCGCACTTGCTTCTGCACGCTTACGATTTCCGCGCGATGCGGCTCGAGTAGTTTCAAATCCGTTTCCTGCACGGCTTGTTCTTTGTCCCACTCCTGCTGCTGCGCCGCGCTCGTAGCTTGCGCGCCGCCGTCGCCGCTGCAGCTGGTGCAGACCATCGGGCCGACGAGGCCTTCGATGACTCCTCGGATGGCGTCGTACCGGACTTGGACCCCGCGTTGCGCCGCAATTGTTTCGTCGAGTTGCGCAAGCTGCGTCGCGTGAACCAATAGCTGAGCCTGGTCCGGCGTGACTGCGCCGGTCGCCTTTCCCGAGTTCACTTGCCGCGCGAAGTCAATCGCGGCGCGATCCTGGCCGCTCGCGTTGGTGATCTGGTCCGCGGCAGTTTTCATGATGTCGAGATAAAGATCGACGTCGGCATCGCTCAGCGGCTGAGTCTTCAGTGCGTTTGCGGCCGCCTGCTCGGCAGCGTCGTCAGCGGGAGCACCTGCTTTGCTGTTGCCCGCTGTTTGGGACGTTGAGGAGCGGCCACACCCGCCTCCGAGCCCGAGCAGCGTCGCGCAGAGCAAAGCGCCCAGCGCACGCCGCCGCGCTTGCCAGAGCCTATTTCGGGGCTCCTCGAATCGTCCTGGCACTCCAAGAATTTCGGGTTTGATCCGTACGTCGCGCATGAACGGGGCCTCCGTGCGCGGCATCCTACACCGCAATCTGGGCCTGTGGCTACCGTGTTTACCGGCGCGCCGCTGCCGGTGGCCCGCCCAATCCTGCCTCTAGCGCGGCTTCCCGTATCGCATTGAATCGGAAGTGGGTTACGCGCCGCCGCCAAAGTACTATGACCTTCGTTAGCCCCGCAAGTGTACGTCCGAGCCATTGTTGACCCCTCTTTGCAACATTAGCCTTGATGTTGTTGAAAGAAGGCCACATGGCAACCTATCTCATCAGGTTCCCCGCCACCGCTACATTCACAATCGCTGTGATCGCCGCCGTAATGCTGGCCGGCATTGCTCTGATGCTGCGGAAGCGCAGCGTCGCGTCGCGCGTGCGCATTCTACTGGTTTCGAGCTTCTGCTTGCTGGCGCTGATGTGGTGCTTCGGCTCGCTCCACAATCCGCGCATCGCGGCTGCGATGCATCGCACTTTTCCGGCTCACGCCGCCGCGCCGACTGCGCCGGCCGCCAAAGTGGTCGCTGTCTCTACGCGCCGGCTGGAATCGCCCCGCGCCGTGTATGGACATTCCGTCGTCAAGGGAGGGATTCATTCGCTCGGCGAGTTGCTGGACGTGATCGCCACCGATCCGCTTGCCGCGCAGCACTACAATGGATTTGACATCACCCACGCGCGCTTCATCCGCCTGGACCATAACATCATGGCCTACGTTTCCTATCGCATAGACGGGGCGGGAATCTACTGGACCAGCCATCCCGAGATGATCATGGCCGGCGAGGAAGTGATCACCGACGGAACCAATTACATTCGCGCGCGTTGTGGGAATTTGATCTCCTACGCGCAGCAATCCCCGATGGCGCTCACTGACGACCCGACGGATATCGACACCATCGTCGAGACCTATACCCCCGCTGGCGGCGCAGCGCTTTCGGACCAAGCGAGCATTCCACCGAGCAGCACTCCGTTCGAGAATCCGCCCGCTGGCAATCCGCCGGTCAACAATTTCGGAGGATACACTCCGCCGCCGGTTGTTTTCGGCGGGCCGCCCAGCCCCGGTACGCCCAATCCGCCGACGACACCGACCCCGCCTGGAACGCCCCCGGGAACACCGCCCGGAACGCCGCCTGGGACACCTCCGGGAACGCCTCCCGGAACACCTCCGGGAACGCCGCCGGGTCCCCCCAATCCGCCGCAGACCGTCACCAGCGTGGATGAATTCTCCACGCATGGCGAGTTCTACTCGCTCTTTGGCGCAATCCTGCTTCTCTTCGTGGTTGAGCGGCTTCGTCGCTAACGCGCAGGGTAGCGCGCCGGATTCAAATCGAATACAGCCGGGGGTAGTCAGCGTTCAAAGGCCTGCGCGGCTCACGCCGCGCAGGTCTACGCATCGATGTAACCGTGGGGATGCGCCCGGTGCCATTGCCAGGCGCTTTCGACGATGTCTTCAAGCGCGGCGTGCTGCGGCGCCCAGCCCAGCTCGCGGCCGATTTTTTCCGAACTCGCCACGAGCACGGGCGGATCGCCCGGACGGCGCGCTTCCACTTCCGCCGGAATCGCATGGCCAGTAACGCGCCGTGCCGTTTCCACAACCTCTTTCACGCTGAATCCTTTTCCGTTTCCCAGGTTGTAGATCGATTGGCCGCGGCCCTCGAGCGCCCCGAGCGCCAGCACGTGCGCCTGCCCAAGGTCGGAAACGTGAATGTAATCGCGAATGCAGGTGCCGTCCGGCGTGGGATAGTCGTCGCCGAAAATTTTGATGCGGTCGTATTGGCCCAGCGCCACCTGCAGAACGCGGGGAATCAAGTGCGATTCCGGCCGGTGGTCTTCG
>JBEKDK010000088.1:0-14102 GCA_050014395.1 Candidatus Acidiferrales bacterium
GAGTTTCCACCATGCTGGCGTTATCCGAAGCGCGCGCAAAGATAATTGAGACGATTCGCGCAGCGCGCGGTGTGGCGCGGACCGAAACCAGTTCTCTCAGCGATGCGCTGGGGCGCGTTTTAAGCCAGCCGATTATTGCTGATCGCGATTACCCTCCTTTCAACCGCTCGACACGTGATGGATTTGCTGTGCGCTCGGCCGATTTGGCCGCGCCGGGTGCGGCGCTCGAAATCGTGGGTGAAATTCGCGCGGGCGCGTCGTTTGCGGGCGCGATTGGGCCGGGACAATGCGCGGAGATCATGACCGGCGCGGCGGTGCCGGAGGGCGCAGACGCGGTGGTCATGATCGAGCACACGCATGTGGCTGGCGCGCGGATGCGCTCGGATCGCGTCGCGGAGGCGGGACAGAATATCGCGCCGCGAGGGTGCGAGGCGCGCGCGGGTGAGGTGCTGCTGGCTGCGGGGACGCGGATGGGCGTCGCGGAAATTGGCGTCGCGGCGCAAGTAGGTGCGGCGCGAGTGGAAGTGGCTGCGCGGCCGCGCGTGGCGATTCTTTCGACGGGCGACGAAGCGGTTGGCGTGGCGGACGCGGTGGGGCCGTTTGAGATTCGCAATAGCAACGCAGTTTCGGTGGCGGCGCTGGTGGGAATGGCGGGCGGTGCGGCGGTCGCGCTGGGGAATGCGGCGGACAATTCGGACGTGTTGCATGGGCATATCGAGAAGGCGCTCAGTAGCGCGGACGTCCTGGTGATGTCGGGTGGAGTGTCGGCAGGGAAGTACGATTTGGTTGAGCCGGTGCTGAAGGTGATGGGTACGGAAATCTTTTTTGATGCTGTGGCGATTCGGCCGGGGCGGCCGGCGGTATTTGCGCGATGCCGCGGCGTTTGGATTTTCGGGTTGCCGGGGAATCCGGCGTCAACAATCGTGACGTTTGAATTGTTTGTGCGGCCGGCGATTGAGTTGTTGCAGGGCGCGGAGCCGATGGCATTGCCGTTTATGGCTGCGCAATTGACGGCGGCGGTGCGGCAGAAGGCGGCGCTGACGCATTTTCTGCCGGCGCGGCTTACGTGGACGGCGGAGGGAGTGCCGCAGGTTACGGAGTTGCCGTGGAAGAGTTCCGGGGATATCGTGGCGCTGGCGCGAGCGAACGGATTCTTGCTCGTGCGGCCGGAAAGATTGGAGATGGCGGCGGGGGAGTGGGCGGAATTTTGGCCGCGACGGGACGCGTTTTGATTCGCGCGAGGCGGCGGGCGATGAATACGACGAGAGGGAGAGCGTTGGGGAAGCTGACGCATTACAAGAAGGGCGGAGGGGTGGCGATGGTGGACGTCACGGCGAAGGCTGTGACGGAGCGGACGGCGGTGGCGCGCGGGTTTGTGCGCATGTCGCGGGCGGCGCTGCGCGCGATTCGGCGGATGGAAACGCCGAAGGGGGATCCGCTGGAGGTTGCGCGAATCGCGGGGATTGCGGCGGCCAAGCGTACCGCGGAATGGATACCTCTTTGCCATCCACTGCCACTGACGCACATTGATGTGACTGCGCGGCTATGCAAGAATGGCGTCGAAATCACGTCGCGAGTGACGGCCACGGCGCGAACGGGCGTGGAAATGGAAGCGCTGACGGCGGTCTCGGCTGCGGCGCTGACCGTATGCGACATGCTGAAGGCCCTGGACCGCGGCATGACGATTACGGGCATCGAGCTTCTGGAAAAAAGAGGCGGCGCGCGCGGCGATTATCGCCGCGCAGGCAAATCGGCCGGGCGAAGCTGATGTGCTCGTAGCGGGCTCCGGGTAGAGCTAGTGCTCGGCGGCCGCAAAATTCTTGGTTGGCGATAAGCAAGAAAAATCATGAGCCAGACGGCAAAAGACTTCCGCGTGCTGGTCGTGGACGACAATCCGCTGGTGCGCGAATTGATGCGGCGCTCGCTGGCGGCGCATTACGACGTGATGGCGGCGGCAGATGGCGCGGATGCGCTGCTTGCGGCGGTGGATCAACCGCCCGACTTGATCGTTTGCGATTACAAGATGGCGGGGCTCGACGGAAAACAGCTTTACGAAAAGCTGCGCGGGCGCGAGTCCACCAGGAATGTGCCGTTCATTTTCGTAGCCAGCCGCGGCGATATCGAGGAAAAATTGCGGCCGGTGGTGGCGAGCGGCGAAGATTTCGTAGCCAAACCGTTTTTTCTGGCGGAACTCGAGCGGGTTGCCAAGCGCTTCGTGGACCGCCTTCGTTTAGAACGATACCAGCAGCGGGCTGCGCGGCCGGGCGTGATTCAGGGACGCCTTGAGGAAATGGGCGTGACGGAGTTGATGCAGTCGCTCGAAATGGGGCAAAAGTCCTGTCGGCTGGCGCTGAGCCGCACCGGGGAAACGGCTGAGCTTTATTTTGACGCCGGCCAGTGCCGCCACGCCGAGGTGAAAACGGCCGCGGGAAAAATCCAAGGCGACGACGTGGTGACTCTCGTGGTGCAATGGACGGACGGAGAGTTTGAGATCGATTTCAACGCGAGCACGGATCGGGTGACGACCACGCGCTCAACCACCGGCTTGCTGATGGAAGCGATGCGCGTGATGGATGAAGCGAGCAATGGCGCCGGCGCGCCGAGTGAACCGAGCAAGGCCGGCGGCTAGGACAGGTCCAGGCGATGCGCGTTGTTGTGCTGACGATCAGCGATACGCTAGCGCGCGGCGAGCGCGAGGATCGCACGGGGCCTGCTGTCGCGGAGCGCTGTGCAGCGCTGGGCTGGGAAGTTGTGGCGGCAGAGACGCTGCCGGATGAACGCGCGACGATCGCTTCGCGCTTGATGACACTGGCGGACGGGGGCACGGCCGATTTGGTGCTGACTGCGGGAGGCACCGGGATCGGGCCGCGCGATTCGACGCCGGAAGCGACTTTGGCGGCGTGCGAAAAGCCGTTGCCGGGCGTGGGAGAATTGATGCGCGCGCGCGGGCGCGAATCGAATGCGCGCGCCTCGCTATCGCGGGCAGTGGCGGCGGTGCGGGCCAAATGCTTGGTCGTGAATTTGCCGGGAAGTCCGAAGGGCGCGGTGGAATCGCTGGATGCTGTGGCGGAATTGCTGCCGCACGCCGTGGACGTGCTTCACGGTGCAAGGCACGATTAGGCCGGGCGCGCGTGGTTGACGGCGTGGCGGGCTTCCAGAAGAATAGCCGTAGGATTCGCGAAAGAAATGAGGTTGACCGTGAGCGGCAAAACGAGCGCTAAGGCAACGAGTAACAAGACGGCCGGGGATCTCTCCGGCAAGCGCGTGGCGGTGCTGGGCGCGGGGAAGATCGGCGGGATATTGCTGCGCGCGTTTCTGCAGAAAAAGCTCGTGTTGCCGAAGAATGCGCGCGCGACGGTGAAGCACGCGGAGCGCGCCGCGGAACTCTCGAGGAGTTTGGGCGTTGCGGTGGGCACCGACAATCGCGCGGCTGTGCGCGGCGCGGACATCGTACTGATCGCAGTGAAGCCGCTACTCGTGGCGGAAGTGGCGCAGGCGATTCGCGGGGTACTGGGGCCGAAGACGCTGGTGATTTCCGTGGCGGCTTCGGTGCCGACGTCGTTGCTGGAGCAGAAATTGCCGAAGGGCGTTCCCGTAATCCGGGCGATGCCCAATACGCCGTGTGCGATTGGCTGCGGCATGACGGGGCTCGCGAAGGGGAGTCACGCCACAGCGGCGCACATGGAAATGGCGCGCGCGCTATTTGAATCGGCGGGGCGCGTCGCGGTAGTGGACGAAAAATTGATGGACGCGGTGACGGGGCTTTCCGCCAGCGGCACGGCGTTCATTTACGTGATTCTGGAATCGCTGGCCGAGGCGGGCGTGAAGACGGGGCTTTCGCGCGAAATCGCCACGCTGCTCGCCGCGCAAACGATGGCCGGCGCTGCGCAGATGGTGCTGCAGACCGGCGATCATCCCGCGCTGTTGAAGGACGGCGTGACGACTCCGGCCGGCTGCACCATCGATGGGCTGCTGGAGCTGGAAGACGGCAAGGTGCGCGTGACGCTGATCAAGGCCGTGGTGAAAGCGACGGAGCGCGCGCACGAATTGATGTTTGAGAAGTAGTGTAGGATCCGCGCCCGCGCGCGCTGCTTGAAGTGGCGCGCGAATGTGCTAGGATGGCGCGCGGTACGGAAAGCAAAAGCAAATGCCGAGGCAATACATTCCGATTTTTATTTTCGCGCTGCTGGCAGCGGGATTTCCCGCGGTAACGATTCTGCTTCTCAAGCTGATTCGCCCCGACACGGTAAAGACGGGCGTGAGAGTGGAGCCCTACGAGTGCGGCGTGCCGGCGGAATCGGATGCGCGCGGGCGCTACTCGACGCGGTTTTATATCGTGGCGATTTTGTTCGTGATCTTCGACGTGGAGACGATTTTTCTGTTTCCGTGGGCGGTACTGTACTCGACGCACGTCGCGGGGTTTCGCCTGGGCCCGCTATACGCTCTGGGAAGTATGTTCGTTTTCCTGGGTATTTTGATCGTAGGTTACGTTTGGCTGTACCGCAAGGGCGCCCTCGAGTGGGTCTAGCGCCGTTCTTTCCCCCGCATAGCCAGGTGTAGGAGTCGCGCGTTTCGGCTCGGCCCAGGGCTTGTTCAGACGGCCGCGGCTGCGCGTTCGGCAATAGTGGTTGTACGCGCCGACGGCGATCTTGATCATCACTTTCGTCGTCAAACTCAGCTGCCGCTTGCGGACGCCGTCCGCGGCCATGCCCTGACCGCCGTAAATCCGTTTGAACACCATGCAGAACAGCACGTAAGTGAATTTGCCGACGAAGGGCCAATTCTTTTTGCTTCCGCTGCGCGCGCGCCGCAGGATTTCCTTCATCGAATAAAATTTGTCCCAGCACTTTTTGTGCTCGGCGAAAAGCTCGTCGCGGGGAATGATTCCGTGGGTGATCAGGTCGGCTTCGTTCTTGGGTTTCAGCCAGAAGCGCTCGCCGGTGACTTGCGTCTTGTGTTTCGGAGTGAAAGTGAAATCGACCTTACCGCGATTTTTCGCGTCGCTGACCATTTCGTAGAAATCTTTGGTGCCGGGATACGGGTGGTACATCGCGAATTGCGCGATGGTTGAGCCGGAATCGCAAGCGAACTGGCGCATGGTGCGGATGGTTTGCACGGTATCGGATTCCAGGCCGCAAATCACGGAGCTGAGGACCATGATTCCGGCGCCTTCGATCTTCTGAATCGTTTCGACCATGCGCTTGCCGGTGGGATTCCACGACTTATTGGCGCTGCGCAGGCCGTCTTCGGAGAACGATTCGATGCCGATCAGCGCGCCGCGCAAGCGCATTTTGTTGTACATCGCGGAAAGATATTCGGGGTCGCTGGTGACCTCGGTGGTCATTTGCGTGAAGGCGTAGATATCTTTCGGAACGTTGCGGTCGTACTCATCGAAGAAACGCAATCGCTCGGCGCGAATTTCCTCGAACTGGCGGCGCTTTTCTGGGCTGGGCTCGCGCGCGATGCGGCCAAGCGTGGATGGATTGAAATTGTCGTCGGCGAAAATCAGCCAGCGAATGCCCATGGCGTAAAGCTCGTTCACTTCGTCGATGATCTTGGTGGCAAGGCGCTGGCGGGCTTGGCGTCCATCGGTAACCCACACGGAGCAGAAGCTGCAATTTTCGGGACATCCGGCGACCGTCTGAACGGTGGGAAACATGTACTGGCGCGGATCGAGCAGGTCCCATCGTGCTTTCAGGAGCGCGTCGCCGGGCACGCGTCCGCCGAGATATTTTTTTTGCAGATTGTGATTCAGATGATCTTCGACGACTTTGGCCCAGATCACGTCGCCGTTGCCGGTGACGACGGCGTCAGCGCCCATTTCGAGCGGCTCGTCCGGGAAAATCGTGGGGTGAATTCCGCCCATGACGACCGTGGCGCCCTTGGATTTCGCTTTCTTCAGGAGATCGTAACCGGCGCGGCAGTTGCCGGTGCTGATGCCGATGCCGACGAGGTCATCGGGGCGCAGCAGGTCCGGATGGAATGGTGAGATTGCCTCGTCGATAAGGATCGGATCGCCGACGAGATCAACTGGCGTCGCCTGACCGAGTACGAAAAGCCATCTAGGAGTGATTACGGAATAACCCATCGTGGTCAGCGACGGGTTCACCAAGACGACTCTGGGCATAAGCCTCCAAAGGTCTAATTCGCCATCGAAATTCGGCGGTGCCGGACGGGAAATATTACACCATAAACGCCGTCGAGGCGACAACTTCGAGCGATCGGCGATCACGCGGTGAGGCTGGCGTGCGGCCGCGCGATCGACGATTCAACTGGCCGCCACAGACACAAGATAGACATAAATGAATCAGGCCGCGCGTTGCGGCGGCGCCGTGGAGAGCGCGGGAATGGGTTGCGCTGCGTTGGGGCGTGTGTTAGAAACTACGGTTTGAGTTTAAGGGCTGTGCGGGATGTACTTGCCCGGCGAAGCCCCGACTCCATGGCCAACGACGCAGAGGAAAAGCAGCCGCCTGCCGCTCCACCCGCGGAGAAACCTGCCGCACAATCCGACGTTTCCGGTGGCGCACCGCCGGCGGCGGCTCCGGCCGCGCCCGCGACCACGCCTGCCGCACCCGCTGCGCCGGCAAAACCTGCGGCTCCAGCTGCGGCAACACCGCCGCGGCCCGCGGCTCCGGCGGGGCCGAAGCCGATTCCACTCGATAATGAACTGACCAAGCGATACAAGAAGCGATTTGGCGATGCCATCGGCGACGCTACGAGCGACCGCAATCAAGCGATCTTGGTGGTGGCGCGAGCGCAGCTTCTGGAGATTGCGCGTTGTTCCCGCGACGACGAAGGTTTCGATTTTCTGGCTGATTTGACGGCGGTGGATTGGCCGCGGCGCGAGAAGCGCTTTGATGTGGTGCTGAATCTTTATTCGTTCCCGAAAAACCAGCGGCTGCGGCTGAAGGTGCAGGTGGACGAGAACGAGCCTGTGGCGTCAGTGGTGAGCGTGTGGCCCACTGCGAATTGGCTGGAACGTGAAGTGTACGACATGTTCGGAATAATTTTCGAAGGGCATCCGGATCTTCGGCGCTTGCTGCTGCCGGAGGAGTGGCAAGGCTTTCCGCTGCGCAAGGATTACGACATCCTGCAGCAGGACACCGCTTGGGTGCGCGAGAACTTGGGCATCGAGAGCGGACAATAGGACGATCGAAAGTGGCTGACCCACAATTTCCCAACGCTGGAGTGAACGTCGAGACGACCGTTCTCGGCGCCGACGAAATTATTCTGAACATGGGGCCGCAGCATCCTTCAACGCACGGCGTGCTGCGCGTGAAGCTGCGGTTGGACGGCGAAAAAGTAATTGGGTCCGAGTGCGTGGTCGGATATTTGCACCGCGGCGTGGAAAAGATCGCGGAGCATCGCAGCTATCAGCAATTCGCGCCCTACGTGGATCGTATGGACTACGTCGCGGCGGTTTCAAACGGGCTTGGCTATTGCGAGGCGGTCGAGAAATTGATGGGCGTGGAAGCGCCGCCGCGGGCGCGCGTGATCCGCACGATCTTGACGGAGCTGCAGCGCATCGCGAGCCATTTATTTTGGCTGGGCACGCACGCGCTGGATATCGGAGCGCTTACGCCGTTGTTTTACTGCTTGCGCGAGCGCGAAGAGATCCTGAAGATTTTCGAGCACTATTGCGGCGCGCGTTTGACCACACACGCGTTTCGCATCGGCGGGCTGCAGTACGAATCCTACGACGGCTTTGAGAAAGACGTGACGCGCTTCTGCCAGGACTTCGATAAGCGCGTGGATGAATACGAGGATCTGCTCACGAGCAACCGCATCTGGGTGGGGCGAACGAAGGGCGTCGGCGTGCTGTCCGCGGAGGATGCAATTGCGTACGGCGCGACGGGGCCGGTGATTCGCGGCAGCGGCGTGAAGTGGGATATCCGCAAGGCCATGCCGTACGCCGCATACGATCAATACGATTTCGAAATTCCTATCGGCAAGAATGGCGATACCTACGACCGGTACATCGTGCGCATGGAAGAGATGCGGCAATCGCGCAGAATTTGTATGCAGGCCGTTGAGGCGATTCCCTCGGGGCCGATTCTGGGCAAGGTCGGCAAAGTATTGAAGCCGCCGCCGGGCGAGGTCTACCACTCGGTGGAAGCGCCGAAGGGCGAGCTGGGGTATTACATCGTGAGCGACGGCACCACGCAACCGTATCGCGTGCGCATCCGGCCGCCGTCTCTAATTAATCTCGAAGCATTCGACAAGATGGTGCGCGGGCATTTGGTGGCGGACGTTGTGGCCATCATCGGCACGCTGGACATCGTGCTCGGGGAAGTGGATCGCTAACTGATGCACGCAACTCTCAACGCGGCTTGGCACTGGGCGACGACCGGCGGCGCGCCGTACGTGCTGCCGCTGATCTTTGCGCTGGTGATCGTGGGCGTGTTGCCGCTGATCGCCGGTTACGTCGTGCTGCTCGAACGCAAGGTGATGGCGCACATGCAGGTGCGGCTTGGACCGACGCGCGTAGGTCCGCACGGATTGCTGCAGCCGATTGCCGACGCGGTAAAACTGCTGATTAAGGAAGACACTATTCCCGAAGGCGCCGACCGGATGATTTTCTTGCTCGCGCCGCTGCTTTCGGTGACGGCGGCGATGCTGGCGATGGCTGCACTGGCGTTTGGACCCGGCTTCCAAATCGCGGAGCTGAATATCGGACTTCTGTTTGTGGTGGGCATCGGCGCGATGGGGATTTTCGGGATCGTTCTGGGCGGATGGGCGTCGAACAGCCACTACTCGTTGCTGGGCGCGATGCGCAGCGCGGCGCAATTGGTGAGCTACGAAACCGCGGGGGGCATGGCGATTGTTGGCGCGCTGCTATTAACCGGCACACTTTCAATTCGCGGCATCGTCGCGGAACAGACCGCGCGAGGCGTTTCGCACGGCCTGTGGTTCATTTTTGTCGCGCCGGTGGGATTTTTTATCTACGTGGTCGCTTCGATCGCGGAAACCAATCGCGCGCCATTCGATTTGCCGGAAGCGGAATCCGAGCTTGTGGCCGGATACATGACGGAGTTCAGCGGGTTCCGTTGGTGCCTTTACTTTCTGGCGGAATACACGAACATGATCGTGGTGGCTTCGATCGCGACGACGCTTTTTCTGGGCGGATGGCTGCGGCCGTTTGCCGGCACGCCGCAATTGAATTTTCTGGATTGGCTGCCGCCGATCCTGATGCTGGCCATTGCCGGTTATTGTCTGGTTCGCGCACCGAAGGAGCCGGTGGGCGTGCAGAAACTCGTGATGGTTTTGGTCGCGGGGATGTTCGCGGCGATCGCCGTGGTGTTGATTGCGCCACTGGTGGCGCCGGCGGGCAGCATGATCGCGGGGTGGAAGGCTGCTCTGCACGGGGGATTCTGGTTCTTGCTGAAAGTGTTCTTGTATATTTACGTTTTCATGTGGCTGCGCTTCACGTTTCCGCGATATCGGTTCGATCAGTTGATGCGCCTGGGCTGGCAATTCTTGATTCCGGTTTCGATCGTCAACGTTGTGGGGATCGCGTCGGCGTTGGCGCTGAATCGCGCGTTGGGATGGAATCTTGGGCTTTCGCTCGGGCTGACGACGATCGTAACGCTGGGCGTGGCCGCGTATCTGGGTGCGGCTGGTGAGCGCAAAGAGAAAAGCGAAGCGATCGTGGGGGAATTCTGGGGAACGGGCCGCGATGCTTGACCTGATCGTATTCTATTTCTTCGCCGCGCTAGCGATCGTCTCCGCCATTTTGGTGGTGACGCGGCGCAATGCCGTGCACAGCGCGATTTTTCTAATCACGGCGCTGTTGGCGACGGCGGGAATCTTTTTGCAATTGCAGGCCGAGTTTCTTTTCATCGTGCAGATCATTCTTTACGTCGGCGGGATCATGGTGCTGTTCGTCTTCGTGATCATGCTGGTGAACCTTGATGTCTCGCTGCACCAATTGCGTTTTCGCCGGCAGGCGTGGATGGCTACGCTGATCGCGCTCGCGTTGGGCGTGCAACTGGCGTTTGCGATTCGCATCGGGCGATTGGATTTGCCGGTGGCGTCGAGCGCGGCGCCGGCGTCGACGTTTCAGCCGAATACCGAGTTGGTGGGGCGCGCGCTATTTTCAACTTATATGTTGCCGTTTGAAATCGCCTCGGTGCTGCTACTCGTGGCGATGATTGGCGCGGTCGTGATGGCCAAACGCAGGGTCTGAGGCCGGAGGAAACATTGATTCCGACTGGACACTATTTGTTCCTGAGCCTGGCGATGTTCTTGATCGGCGTCATCGGTGTTGTGACGCGGCGGAACGTGATCGTCATTCTGATGTCGGTGGAGCTGATTCTGAACGCCGTGAATATCAATTTGATCGCGTTTTCGCGCCTCGCGGGCTCGGTGGAAGGGCAAGTGTTCGCGATTTTCATCATCACGGACGCGGCGGCGGAGGCCGCGGTGGGCTTGGGAATTCTGATCTCTTTCTTCCGCAACAAGGAAACGGTGCTGGGCGACGAAATGGATTTGCTGAAATGGTAGGACGCGCGACGTGATGCCGAAAGAATATTTCCTGGCGCATTTGTGGCTGGTGCCGCTGTTTCCGTTGGCGGCGTCGGCGGTGATGCTGCTCTTCGGGCGGCGCCTATCGAAATCCGCCGTAAATGTGTTCTGTGTCGGCGGCGTATTTCTTTCGATGCTGTACGCGTGCGGCGCGATTTTGCAATTGCTGGCTCGGCCGGTGGCGCAGCGCGTGGTTGAATACACGCTGTTCGATTGGCTGCCCGCCGGCGCGATGCACACGACGGCGGGCGTGCTGACGCAATTCGACGCACGCTGGGGATACCTGTTCGATCCGCTGACGGTGGTAATGCTCGGCGTGGTGACCGGCGTGGGATTCCTGATCCACGTTTATTCGATCGGCTACATGGCGCATGAGGGCGGCTACCATCGC
Organism: Candidatus Acidiferrales bacterium; assembly: GCA_050014395.1. GTDB lineage: Bacteria > Acidobacteriota > Terriglobia > Acidiferrales > UBA7541 > DASPOJ01. The sequence goes on from JBEKDK010000088.1 coordinate 10,916, forward strand.
TTTTTCGGCTACTTGAATTTATTCATGTTCTCGATGCTGACGCTGGTGCTGGCGAACAATATTCTGGAGATGTTCGTCGGTTGGGAAGGCGTCGGCTTGTGCAGCTATCTGTTGATCGGCTTCTGGTTCCACAAGAAATCGGCCACCGACGCGGGGAAGAAGGCGTTCATCGTGAACCGCATCGGCGACGCCGGATTCATCTTGGGCGTGTTCCTGCTGGTGGGCACGCTGGGCACGATCAATTTCACGCAATTGTGGCCGGCGATTATCCTGGGACATTTTCACCACGGCGATGCGGCGCTGACGGCGATCGCGCTGTTGCTCTTCGTCGGCGCAACCGGAAAATCGGCGCAATTGCCGCTGTACGTCTGGCTGCCGGACGCGATGGAGGGCCCCACGCCGGTGAGCGCGTTGATTCACGCTGCGACGATGGTGACGGCTGGCGTGTACATGGTCGTGCGCACCAGCGCGATTTTCTCGATGGCGCCGCTGGCGCTCGAGATTGTGGCGGGCGTCGGCGCGGCGACGGCGATTTTCGCCGCCACGATTGGGGTGCTGCAAACCGACATCAAGAAAGTGCTGGCGTATTCCACGATTTCGCAGCTCGGCTATATGTTTCTGGCGTGCGGCGTGGGCGCGTTCAGTGCCGGCATTTTTCATTTGATGACGCACGCGTTTTTCAAAGGCTTGCTGTTTCTCGCGGCGGGTAGCGTGATCCATGCCATGAGCGGCGAGCAGGACATGTTGAAGATGGGCGCGCTTGCGAAGAAAATCCCCACGACGTATCGCACGATGCTGATCGCCACGCTGGCGATTGCCGGCATCCCGCCGCTGGCGGGATTTTTCAGCAAGGACGAAATTCTGGGTCGCACGTTCGGCGTGAATCATTTCTTGTGGCTTGTGGGATGGATCACGGCGGGCGTGACGGCGTTTTACATGTTCCGCCTACTATTTCTGACGTTTCACGGCGAATCGCGCGTCTCGCCGGAAGCCGAGCATCACATTCACGAATCGCCATCGAGCATGACGGTGCCGTTGGTGATTCTTGCTCTGCTATCGATCGTCGGCGGCTGGGTGGGAATCGGCGGACGATTCGAGAAATTCCTCGCGCCGGTGATCACTCTTCCGGACGCATACGCGTATGTCACTTTTGGCCCTCATTTGCCAAACGGCACTCGCGAGATCGCGCTGTCAAGCGGCGGGCCAGGGTCACCGCCTGACTACGTCCTGACCGTGACCGACGCGGAACTGTCGTCGATGGCTCAGCAAGCTGAAAAGGAAAAACGCGAGGGAACGCCCGAATCTCTGCTGATGATTTTGTCCGTGGCCGCGGCGCTGGCGGGCATCGGCCTGGCGTGGCAGTTGTATATCAAGCGGACGGATTTGCCGGCGAAGATCGCCGCGCGCACCCGGTGGCTGTATCGGTTGGTGTACGAGAAATATTACGTGGATCAGATTTACGACGCGATGTTTGTGAATCGCGTAAAGGATTTGGGCCTCGCGCTTGGCGCCTTCGATCGCATTTTCATCGACGGCCTATTCGTGAACGGAGCGGGAAGAGTGACGCGAGTCACGTCGGTGATTTCCGGATGGTGGGACAAGTGGTTCGTGGACGGCCTGGTGAATCTTGGGGCGCGCATTTTTTGGCTGGTCAGTTATCCGATGCGCATGTTGCAGACCGGCCGCGTGGGAAGTTACGCGCTGCTGATCGTGGTGGGCATGCTGCTGTTCTTGGGGTATTACCTGCACGCCGCGGGCTTCACAATGGCGAACCTGTGGCATTAGGAGTGAGACGCCGTGATGCAATTCTATGACACGCATATCCTGAGCGTCGTTTTGTTCACGCCGCTGGTGGGGGCCATCCTGCTGCTGTTCATGCCGCGGGATAGCGAAAACCTCCACCGAGTGATCGGCAATGTTTTCGGCATGTTGGGCTTGCTGATTTCGCTGCCGCTCGTTTGGCGCTTCAGCCTGGATGCGGCGGCGCCGCGCTTTCAATTCAGCGAGACCGCCGAATGGATTCCCTCGATCGGCGCGCACTACACGCTGGGGATTGACGGCATCACGCTGCTGCTGGTGATGCTGACGACGCTGCTGGGCGCGATCTCCATCCTATCGTCGTGGAGCGCGATCAAGCTGCGCAGAAAAGAATATTACATTTTGTTTCTGCTGCTGCAGACCGGCATGCTGGGCGTTTTCATGTCCCTCGATTTCTTCCTGTTTTACGTTTTTTGGGAAGTGATGCTGGTGCCGATGTATTTCCTGATCGGCGTTTGGGGCAGCGAGCGGCGGCTATACGCGGCAATCAAGTTTTTCCTGTACACGCTGGCCGGCTCGGTGGTGATGCTGCTGGCGATTCTGGCGCTGTATTTCAAATACGCGAATCTGGCGGGCTATTACACGTTTGACGTTCAGGCGCTGCTCAGCTGCGTGCCGCAGCTTTCCACGGTGACGCAGCAATGGCTGTTCTGGGGGTTCTTCTTCGCGTTTGCGATCAAGGTGCCGATGTTCCCGTTCCACACTTGGCTGCCTGATGCGCATACCGAAGCTCCCACGGCCGGCTCTGTGATCCTGGCCGGCGTTTTGCTGAAGATGGGCACGTACGGCTTCATTCGCTTCTCGCTGCCCCTGCTGCCGACGGATCCCGCGGCGCGGCACCACATCATTTCGATCATGGTGACGCTGTCGATCATCGGCATCATTTACGGCGCGCTGGTCTGCCTGATGCAGAAGGATATGAAGCGGCTGATTGCGTATTCTTCCGTGAGCCACCTGGGTTTTTGCACGCTGGGCATTTTCGCGCTCACTCCTAACGGGCTTTCCGGCAGTGTAATCCAGCAGATCAACCACGGAATTTCCACCGGCGCCCTGTTCTTGATTGTCGGAATCCTTTATGAGCGGCGGCACACGCGCCTGATCTCCGAGTTCGGTGGCCTGGCCACGCCGATGCCCAATTTTGCCGCCATATACATGATCATCACGCTGAGTTCCCTCGGCCTGCCGCTGCTCAACGGCTTCATCGGCGAATTCACGATTCTGCGCGGCGTGTTTGAAGTGAGCTTCGCGTGGGCGGCATGGGCGTCGCTGGGTATTGTGCTGGGCGCGGCCTATTTGCTGTGGCTCTATCAACGCGTGATGTTCGGCAATATCACGAATCCTGCGAATGAGCACCTGGCCGATATGAACG
>JBEKDK010000089.1:0-14022 GCA_050014395.1 Candidatus Acidiferrales bacterium
CCGGCCGGCCTCTCGTCCTAGGAGTTGTAGCGAGCACCAAAACCGGCGCCCATAAAGTCTCCCGCACCCAAAAAACAGCACCCAAATCGAAGTTGCGACACAGACTCGGAAGCCCTGGGTACCGATCGCGAATATGGGAGAGCTCCGTAGGGGCGACACATCTTTCCATGAAATGTAGCGCACCGCGCGAAATTGCGACGACCGCACCACAGGCCGAATTATCCGCGCTCAATCGCCGCCGCGTAAAATCCATCCGTGTGCGTCGTGGCAGGAGACGTCCTCAGCGCTCCATCCGCACCCGTAATCACCTCCGCCGAAACGCTATCGGCCAACATCGAAGAGATTGCCGTTCGCGCGTCGCTCAAACGAAATCCCGCGCACTCGTCGAGCGCCGCCTTCACCACCTGCTCGTTCTCTTCCGCTTCCATCGAGCACGTGGAATAAACCAAGCGCCCGCCGGGCGCGAGCAGCGGCAGCGCATTCCGCAGCAACCGAACTTGCTTCGCGTGCAGCTCCGCAAAATCGCCAGGCTTCAATCGCCAGCGAATCTCCGGATGCCGCGCTAGCGTGCCCGTGCCGGAGCAAGGCGCATCCACCAGGATTCGCCGAAATTGTTGCTCGAACGGCAGCGCTTCGGACCCGTCCAGCACCACCCCGCGCACATTGCTCACGCCAATTCGTTTCATCAGCGCTGCCAGCGTCCGCAATCGCCGCGAATGCAGATCGCCAGCCAAAACGGTTCCGCCGGGTCCAGCCGCGGCCGCAAGCAGCGCCGTCTTCCCGCCCGGCGCCGCGCACAAATCGAGCACCGAATCCCCCGGCTGCACGCCGAGCAGCAACGCCACTGCGTGCGACGCCTCATCGAGCAGCACGATTTCGCCGCGCTCAAACGCCTCCGTGTGCGACGGGCTGCCCCCGCTGAGCGAAATCGCATCGCGCAACAAGCGCCCCGGCCGCACTTCAAGGCCCGCGCGTTCCAGCGATCGCACGACATCGTCTCGCCGCGCCGCATCGAGCACCGCCGCCGCAATTCGCGGCGCGCGATTGTCAGCTTCCAGCAGCGCCACAACTTGCTCCGCGCCACACGCCGCCAGCCAGCGCTCCACCAGCCACGTCGGATGCGAATGCAAAATCCCCAATCTCTCCGCGGCGGGCAAATCGGTGGGCACCGTGGCATCGATCGCCGCGCCCCGCGCCGCTTCTTCCGCCGCGCGTCGCAGCACCGCATTCACCAGCGTCGCCGCCGACTTTTTCCGCGCGCGCTTCACCAACTCCACCGATTCGCTCACAGCCGCACGCGCCGGCACGCGTTCCAGTAATCTCAGTTGATACACACCGAGCCGCAGTGCGATCAATACTTCCGCATCGAGCCGCGAGATGAATAGGGAACTACGCGAAGAATTGTGTCCAGAGGAGGAAAGCATTCGCGCAATCACCCAATCAAGCGTCCGCTGCCGCCGCAGCGTCCCGAGCGTCAACTCCGTCGCCAGCGCCGCATCCGCCTGCGAAATGTTTTGCTTCAGCTGCTCGTGTAGCAATTCGTCCGAATACCCGCCCGCCGTCTCGACGCGCAGCAGCACGTCAAACGCAATCTTCCGCGCAATGCTCGGTTGGTTTTTCGTTCGGCCGGCTGGAACGGTCATAGCTGAGAAAGTGCGCTCCCGCACCGTATTCTAATGGCTATATTTCTGATTCCCTAGCTAACCGTGGACGAATCATGATTCTGGTCGTTGGTCGGTTGCAGGTTCAATGGAGTAGTTCGCCGAGAAGGATTACGTACTGAGTTCCAGCTGGAGTTGAAGTGCCTTTCCGCGCCTTCGGTCAACCTTGACACGAACCCGAAGCGGATTAAACCCATTCAATCTGAGTTGGAGGTAATAGACATCCCGTCCTTTCACCGGAGCGAACGCGAAGGCTCCGCTAGCATCCGTCTTCGTGGATCGAGGCGCCTGCTTCCAGTCCGAAGTGAACTCCTCGACCAAAACATTTGGCATTGGAGTGCCGACGGAGTCCTTTACCGACGCCGCCAAAGACCGGGCCAATTGAATGTTGCCAATCTGCACGATCTGCACGCCTTGCGCAGCAAGGTGGACAGAAACTAGGAACAGAAAAACTCCAATCCACCAACGGAGTCTGCTGGCCGTCTTACCTTCTCCACCGTGAATGTTCTTGCACCGCTTCATTTACGCGCCGAATCGTTCGCCCTGCTTTAGATGTATCCCGTTCGCGTAATCGAGCGCCGCAACGCGCTTGCGTCCTTCGGCCTGCACGGTTTCCAGTTCAAGACACGTCCCCGCGCCGCACACCACGTAAATCGCGCTCGACGACGGCACGATCGTCCCCGGCGCTTCCGTAGATGCAGCCGTGGCGCCAATCGCCGGCCGTCCCCATACGTGGCAACTCTGTCCGCGCAATTTCGTGTACGCTCCAGGCCACGGCGCAAACGCTCGCATCGGGTTGTAAATCTTCGACGCCGTCAGGGCCCAGTCGATCCTCCCGTGCTCTTTCTTCAACAGCGGCGCCAGGGTCGCGCCCGCGGAATCCTGCGCCTGCGGCGTAATCTCACCGCGATCGAGCTTCAGCAGCGTCTCCACCACTAGCGGCGCCCCCGCTTCCGCCAACCGCGCCGAAAGCTCCGGCGCAGTTTCATCCGCCCCAATGGAAAATTCCTTTTGCAGCAGAATCGGCCCCGTGTCCATTCCCGCGTCAATGCGCATCGTCGTCACGCCCGTCGTCGTCTCGCCGTTCGCGATCGCCCACGCGATCGGCGCCGCGCCGCGATATTTCGGGAGCAGCGACGCGTGCAAATTGATCCACCCCAGCCGCGGCAGCGAGATCAGCGGCGCTGGAATAATTTGCCCGTACGCGATGATCACGATCGCATCCGCCGCGATGCGCTGCAGAAAATTCGCCGCCGATTCCGATTTGATTGATTCCGGTTGGTAAACGTGCAGGTCCAGCGCCAGCGCAGCTTCTTTCACGGCGCCCGCGGCGATTTTCCGTCCGCGTCCGCGCGGCCGGTCCGGCTGAGTGATCACCGCTTCGATGGAAATCCCCGGCTCCTGCGCGAGCCGCTGCAATGAGGGTACGGCGAATTCCGGCGTGCCGCAGAAGATGACGCGCATGGTGAATTCCCGGCGTCTACCAGTCGCCCGCCTTGCGGAGTTTGCGGATTCTGCGCTTGATCAAATCGCGCTTCAGGAGGCTGAGGTGCTGCAAGAACACCACGCCATTCAAGTGATCGATCTCGTGGCAAAACGCGCGCGCCAGCAATCCTTCGCCGCGCATTTCATACGTCTCGCCCTTCACATCCTGCGCGCGCATCGTCACGTAGAGCGGCCGCAGCACGTGCCCGCGAAATCCCGGCACCGAAAGGCAGCCTTCATCTTCGCGCTGCTCGCCTTCGATGTGCACGATTTCCGGATTGGCCAGCACCAGCTTGGCCTCGGGATTCTTGCCAACGCTCACGTCCACCACCGCCAGCCGCTTGCTCAATCCGATTTGTGGCGCCGCCAGTCCCACGCCCTGCGCCGCGTACATCGATTCAAACATGTCGGCGCAAAGTCTTTCGAGTTCTTCGTCGAATTTCTTCACTGGCTCCGTCGGTGTCTCAAGCACCTTCGCGCCGTACTTCACAACGGGATGAATCATCGCTTGGCTTGGGCCTTTCCTTCCTCTTGCTTTAGTTTCACCGCGCGCGTTTCAAAACGCGTCGAGCTGTTTCTGATACGCCTCAAAATTCCGCCGCGTCTCCCCGATCCAATCGCCGCCGAATTTTTCAAGGAACGCTTCCGCCAGCACCAGCGCCACCATCGCTTCGCCCGCCACGCCGCCCGCCGGCACCACGCAGATATCGGAACGCTCGTAGGCGGCGCGCACGGCTTCCTTCGTTTTCAAATCGACCGTCGCGAGTCCGCGCCGCAGCGTTGAAATCGGTTTTAAGTATCCGCGCACCACCACGTCTTCGCCATTCGTAATTCCGCCTTCAATTCCACCGGCGCGATTCGTTGGCCGCGTGAATCTGTGCCGCTCCGCGTCGTACTCAATTTCGTCCCCGACCTCTGACCCATACGATTGCGCCGCCGCCACTCCCGCGCCGATCTCCACGGCTTTCACCGCCTGAATGCACATCACCGCGCGCGCCAGCTTGCCATCGATCTTTTCATCCCATTGCGCGTGCGACCCCAGCCCCGGCGGCACTCCATGCGCCACAACCTCGAAAATCCCGCCCACGGAATCTCCCGCGCGCAGCGCCTGGTCCACTTCCAGTTTCATCGCCGCTTCCGCCGCCGGGCTGACGCAGCGCAGCGGTGATTCCAAATTCGCGCACACCGCTTCGATCTCGCTCCACGTGGCCGGGTGCTCCATGCGCACTTTGCCGACCGCGACCACGTGACTCAAAATCGTCACGCCGAATTCCCGCAGCAAAATTTTCGCCAGCGCTCCTGCCGCCACGCGCGCCGCGGTTTCTCGCGCTGATGCCCGCTCCAGCACCGTTCGCGCATCGTGCACGTTCAGCTTCAGCGCGCCCGGCAGATCCGCGTGCCCCGGCCGTGCCGCGGTCAAAGGCCGCGAGGCCGATTCCGCGCCGGCAACATCCTCAACCGGCAACACTTTTTCCCAATTCGGCCAATCGCGATTTTCAATGCGCAGCGCGATCGGCGCGCCAATCGTTTTCCCGTGGCGAATCCCCGCGAAGGCCTCGACGCGGTCCTTTTCAATCTTCTGCCGCCCGCCGCGCCCGTAGCCCAGTTGCCGCCGATGCATTTCGCGTTGAATAAACTCCAGATCCACCGCAAGGCCTGCGGGTAGCCCGGAGATCCAAGCCAGCAAGGCTTGGCCATGCGATTCGCCGGCAGTGAAAAAACGCAGCATGGTTAAGGATTCACCCGACGTGCGCCGCGCATCAAATGTCTGCGCGCAACGCGACGCTTGGATTGTATCGGAGCGCCCGATACCGGTAAAGGCCGCCAAAGCCCGCAATGCTTCCGTCAGGGCTCTCGCCGCGCGCCTCGCCGCGTTCCCATGCGCGTTCCGCGCTTGACGCCGCCGATAGCGGACGCTACGCTCAGTCGATTCGTAGCGTCGGGGGATCAGCGCCAAAGCGATGCCCGTCACTGAACCGAAACTCCTCGACACCGATGAACCCAGTCTGACCGCCAGATTGCTGGATCTTGCCAAGCGGTTGGTTCTGGCATCGCAAACCTACTCTCTGCTGTCGTTTCGCTCCATCACGAATATTTTCTCCGCGCCCCAGTACATTTCCGATTTGTTCGACCAGATGAACACGATCGGCGTCGGCTCGCTGCCGATCGCCATGGTTTCGGGACTTTTCATCGGCGCGGTCACCGTCCTGCAGACGGCGGCGCAATTCGCGCGATACGGAGAGACGGCGCTGACCGGCGAAGTCGTAGCCATCGGCCTCGTGCGCGAACTCGGCCCGACGATCACCGGCCTTCTGGTCGCCGGCCGCAATTCCTCCGGCATGGCCTCGGAGCTCGGCTCGATGCTCGTCACCGAGCAAGTGGACGCCATGCGCGCGATGGGCACGGATCCCTCGCGCAAACTCGTCACTCCGCGCGTGCTGGCCACCGTGCTTGTGCTTCCGCTGTTGGTGGCCCTCGCCGATTTCGTCGGCCTCGTTGGCGGCGTCGTCGTCGCCTACAGCACGCAGCACATTGGGGCCGTGGAATTTTGGACGCGCGCGGTGAATGGATTGGATTTTTCCGACCTGATGCAGGGCCTGGTGAAGCCCGTCGCGTTCGGTTTCATTCTGGCAACCATCGGCTGCTATTACGGCCTCACCGTGCGCGGCGGCACGCAAGGCGTCGGCCGCGCGACGACGCAAGCCGTGGTCGCCTCGTCGATCATGATTCTCGTCGCCGATTTCTTCCTCGATAAGATTCTGTTGTTTTTGGCCGGCCATGTTTTGTGAGGCGCCATGGCGGAAGCTATGACCACCAGCGCGATGATCGCGGACCAATCGAGCGGTGTGCTCGTTTCCTTTGACAACGTGCGCCTCGGCTTCGATGAAGGCGATATCCTTCGCGGCCTGAGTTTCCGCGTCGCTGCTGGTGAAACCAAAGTCCTCATCGGCGAAACCGGCGCGGGCAAAACGCTCGTGCTCAAGCTGGCCGCCGGCCTCTTGCATCCCGATGCGGGTTCCGTGCGCGTCCTCGGCCGCGATCTCCGCGAATTGTCCGAGGAAGAATTATTTGCCTTCCGCCGCAAAATCGGTTTCGTGTTTCAGGAAGGCGCGCTGTTCGATTCGCTCACCGTGGGTGAAAATGTCGCCTACCGCCTTCGCGAAGAGCACGTTGACGACGATGAAATCGAAGCCCGCGTCCTCGAGTCACTGCGCTTCGTCGAGCTGGAAGAAACCGTGGAGCGTTTTCCCTCGGAACTGTCCGGCGGCATGCGTCGCCGCGTAGCGATTGCCCGCGCGCTCGTGGATCATCCCGCGATCGTGCTCTACGATTCGCCCACAGCGGGCCTCGATCCGATCACGTCGCAAACGATCATCACGCTGATTTTGCGTTTGCGCGATTTGCAAGGCGTGACGTCGCTGCTCGCCACGCAACGCCTGCAGGACGCTTTCGGCCTGGCCAATTATCGCTACGATGCCGCATCGAATCGCGTGGTGCCTGTGGTCGCCGGCGGCGCGGCGCACGGTGGCCCCGAAACGCGCTTCGTCGTCCTGCGCGATGGCGAATCTTACTTCGAGGGCGAGCCGCAAGCCCTGGCCGAGTCGTCGGACGGGTATCTTAAAAGTTTTCTGGTCTAATGCCACGTCGTGTAAAGCAACCTCGCTGTGCATAGAAATGTTTGCTGAGGAGGGCCGGACATGCCGCAACAGAAACAATTGACCTGGACCGAACTGCGCGTGGGAATCTTCGTGCTCGTGGGGCTGCTCTTGATCGCCGTGGCCATCTTCTACGTCACCGGCTCGGGCTCCCTCGGAGCGAAATATCGCTTGCACACTTTCCTGCCCGAAGTGGACGGCCTCGCCATCGGCGCGCCCGTCAGCCTTGACGGCGTGCAAGTTGGCAACGTCGAAACGATTCTCATCGCCCCCGCCACGCCCGGCCAGCCGTTCGACAAAGATCGCAGCATCGAAGTGATCATGCGCGTCAGCCGCAAATATCAGACCGATATCCGCTCCGATTCCCAAGCCACGCTGGTCACCGAAGGCTTGCTCGGCGATCGCTACGTCGATATCGCGCGAGGCTCATCCGGCGTTGCGCTCACCGACGGCCAGGAAGTCCCCGGCGCGGAGGAAACCGCCATCAAGCAAGTGGTCGAGCGCAGCGCCGACGTTATGGCCAATCTCAGCGCGCTCTCGCAACAAGTCGGCGAAATGGTCAACGACCTAAAGCACGGCCAAGGAACCCTCGGCGCGCTGCTCACAGACAAGACGCTCTACAACAATCTGAACTCCACGGTGAATCGCGCCAACGACATGATGGCCGGCCTGCAGAATGGCCAGGGCACTCTCGGCAAACTCGTCACATCGGACGAGCTCTACACCAAAGTCAATTCATCCACCGGCCGCCTAGACGACATTCTCGCCGCCATTCAGCAGCAGAAAGGATCGATTGGCAAACTCGTCTACGATCCCAGCGTCCACGATGAAGCCAAGGAGTTCCTGCACAACGCCGACGGCCTGCTCGCCGGAATCCGCGCGGGGCAGGGCACGCTCGGCAAACTCGCCACCGACGACACGCTCTACACCGAATATCGCGATATCGGCAAGAATCTCACCACCGCCACCGCCAAACTCGATTCCAACGAAGGCACCGCCGGCAAACTCTTCAACGATCCGCAGTTCTACGACAATGTCACCGGCCTCGCCGGCGACATGCGCCTGCTAATCGGCGACTTCGAGAAAAATCCCAAAAAATTCCTAACCATAAAACTCAACGTCTTCTGAGCCTTGTTATCGGCGTGATTTGTAGCGTTGTCGGCGAGTCGTCTGCCGCGGGAGTGCGTGGGTTCTCCGCGCGCCTCTGTGTTCTCTGCGCCTCTGCGTTATCCTTTGACCTCGCTGTCAACCCGCCTGCCGCGCCATCGCCGCCGACTCAATCCGCGTTCGCGCTTCACGCGTTCGCCCCGCCCGCCACGTGCTCCAGCCGAATCGTCACCGGCGCAAACATCCGCGCCCCAGCGCCGTCTTCGACGTCAACGCGAAAAAGCGTCCCGCCCAACAGCAGTCCCCGCGAAGCCCCCGGCGCTCCCGCTGCCACCGGCGGCGCATTCCACACCGTGCACACAATATCCCCCGCATCGATCGCCGCCTGCACCTGCGCTTGCGCATCGCCGGCTCCGCCGCCCGCCCGCGCAGAAATTACGTTCAGCCACTTCGCCGCCCCGCCGCCCACCCATTCCGCTCCGCCCAGCAGCACAAAATGAATCGGCCGATCCATCGTCGCCACCAGCAACAACGCATCGCGTCGCGAAAGCCCGCCCGCCGTCAGCACCACTGGTCCACAATCCGGCAACGAGTGAATCCCCTCGACTCTCACGCGATACCTCGTGTGCGTCCAAATCCACAGCCACAATCGCAGCAGGGAATCGGGCCGCGCCAGAATCGCATACAGCAGCGCCACGATCGTCATGCCCGCGCCGGCGATAAATATCTGCCGTGCGCCCAACCCGAACCCTTGCGCCAGAATGTAGTACACGCCCGCCGCCAGAAATATCCCCAAGAACGAGAACAAATTTGACGCTGCTATCACTCCGCCCTTTACTTCCGGCCGCGGCCGGTGCTGAATCAGCGCGCCCAGCGGCACCGCGTAAAATCCGCCGAAGAATCCCATCAGCGCCAAATCCCCGCGCGCGTGCCACACTCCGATCCCCGGCCGCGACACCAGAAACGAGAACACCGTCATCCCCGCCGCGCCCAGCGGAATCAATCCGTATTCGATCTTGTGGCCCGAAAGATATCCCGCCGCCAAACTCCCCGCGCCCAATCCGATTGCCACCGCGGCTTGCAGGTAGCTGGTCTGCGCCTCGTTCACCTTCAGCACGTCGTGACCGTAAATCACGATCACGAATTGCAGCAGCGCCGCCAGAAACCACAAATACGTATTCCCCACCACGGCCCAGCCCAGCAGTTTATCTTTGCGCATCCGCCCGATCTGCACCCACAGATCGGCCACCGGATTCAGTCGCAGCGGCGCCGCGGGATGCGCCGGCGGCACGCGCGTGATCCCGTAACTTGTCGTCAGGCCCGCAAACGTCGCGCACAGCAGAATCAATCCCGCGCGCCCGGGGCTCGCCGCGAAATGAAACGCCAGAAATCCCGCCCCAATCGTCCCCGCAATCGACGCCAGAAACGTTCCCAGCTCGATCACGCCGTTGCCCCAGGATAATTTGGTCTCCGGCAAAATCTCCGGCAGCAGCCCGTACTTCGAGGGCCCAAACACCGCCCCTTGCGTGCTGATCAAAAACACGCCCGCGCATTCCATCGGCAAATTGCGCAGCGCCAGCGCCGTGGTGGCAAACAGCATCACGCCGATCTCGAAGTATTTCGTGCCGATGGTTACCGAGCGCTTGCTGAAGCGGTCCGCCAGATACCCGCCCGCCATTGAGAACAGCACGAAGGGAAGCGCGAACAGCCCTCCGACCACCAGCACCAACATATTTCGCCGCGCATCCGGAAAATTCATCGCCACAATCAGGTAGATCACCAGGAATTTTAGGCAGTTGTCGTTGAACGCCCCTTGAAACTGCGTAACGATCAGCGACCAAAATCCAAATTGCCCGAATTGTGGGCCGCGAGCCCGGCCATGTGCCGGGACCGTTCGCGCGCTGGGAGCGTTCTGGTCCGATGTCATAGGAATCGAATGGCCAAGGTATTCAATAGAACGATGCGAGGCAGTCTATCAGGAGAATGCATTACGTCAATGGCGCAACCGAGTTGTCTTCATCGGCAGATTTCTCGCGGCTTGACGATTCCATCGCAAAGCCGTGTGTCACGATTCCAGAAAAGTAGTATAAAGAGCCGGCTGAGCAAACACATTTGCGGGTGACACAGGAGAGATGAACATGCAATCCACAGGCCGGCGCGATTTTCTGAAGCGAACAAGTTTAATGGGCTCGGTTGCGATGATGGCCGGCTTGCCGACGGGTGCGATGGCCCTCGGCGGTGAACGCGGTGCCGTGATCCAAACGAGCGCCCCGCCCGCGCCGTCCGAAGAAGCGCCGAAATATCACATCAAGTTCGCCGTCTGCGGCATGAGCCACGATCACATCTACGGCATGATTGGCGCGATCCAGCGCGGCGGCGGCGAGTTGGTGGCCGCATGGGGCGGCGAAGACGATAAGCTCGCCGCTTTCACCAAGCGCTATCCCGGCGTGAAGATCGTCAAGACGCAAGACGAAATCATCGACGATCCTTCCATCCAGCTCGTGCTCAGCTCACAAATCGCCAACGAACGCGCGCCCATCGGCGTGCGTGTGATGAATCATGGCAAGGATTTCCTCGCCGATAAGCCCGGCATCACCACGCTCGAACAGCTCGCCGCCGTGCGCGCCACAATCGCCGCGACGCATCGCATCTACGGCATCATGTACAGCGAGCGCCTCGAAGTGAAAGCCGCGGTCTATGCCGGAGTCCTCGTCCAGCAAGGCGCAATCGGCAAAGTGATTCAGACCATCAACATCGCGCCGCATCAAATTTTTCAGCATGCCGGCGATTCCGGCGGCGCCTCCGGCCGACCCGATTGGTTCTGGAATCCCGATCAGTACGGTGGAATTCTCTGCGATATCGGTTCGCACCAAGTCGATCAGTTCCTTTTCTACACCGGCTCAACGCAAGCCGAAGTTGTCGAATCGCAAGTCGCCAACGTCCGCCATCCCGATCGCCCTCGCTTCCAGGATTTCGGCGACATGGTTCTGCGCGGCGATCGCGGCCTCGGTTACGTGCGCCTCGATTGGTTCACGCCCGATGGCCTGGGCACCTGGGGCGATGGCCGCCTGTTCATTCTCGGCACCGACGGCTACATCGAAATCCGCAAATATACGAATGTCGCCGTCGCGCATCAGGGCAACAATCTCTTCATCGTTGACGCCAAGCAAGCGCGCTACATCGATTGCAACAACATGCCGCTCCCCTTCGGCCCTGAGTTCGTCGCCGACATCGTCAATCGCACGCACGTCGCACAGGAACAAACTCAATGCCTGCTCGCCGCCGAGCTGGTGATCAAAGCGCAGCTCCGCGCCACGCAAGTTACGCTGAAGGCGTAGCGTAAGCAGCGCACGCAGCCTACGGAGAAAAACCTCATGTCCGACTCACGCAGCAACAATAAAGTCTCGCGCCGCAATTTCCTGAAGGCCGGTCTCAGCGCCGCCGCCGCGCTCGGTTTCCCCGCGATCGTGCCGTCATCCGTCCTCGGCCAGTTCGCCCCCAGCAAGCGCATCAACATCGGCGCGATCGGCGTGGGCCGCATCTCGCGCGGACACGATATGCCGCTGATCATGCAGTACGACCGCGCGCGCATCATTGCCGTGTGCGACCTGGATGCCCATCGCCTCGACGACGGCAAAAAATTCGTCAACGATTTCTACGCCGCGAAAACCGGCAAGCCCTACGACGGCGTCACCACCTACGCCAACTATCACGATCTCCTCGCCAACAAAGATATCGACGCCGTCGTCGTCAGCACTCCCGACGACTGGCACGCCCTAATCGGAGTCGACGCCGTGCGCGCCGGCAAAGATGTCTATCTCCAAAAGCCCGCGTCGCTCACCATCGCCGAAGGCCGCGCCCTCAGTGACGCCGTGCAAGCCTCCGGCCGCATCCTGCAAATCGGCAGCCAGCAGCGCTCCACAATTCAATTCCGCTACGCCGCCGAACTCGTGCGCAACGGCCGCATCGGCGATCTCCAGCGCGTCGAGGTCGGCCTGCCCGGCGACCCCGCCGGCGGCGACAAAACTCCCATGCCCGCGCCCGATTGGTTCAACTACGAAATGTGGCTCGGCGAAACTCCTTACGTTTATTACACCGTCGATCGCGTGCATCCGCAAACCGGCTACGATCGGCCCGGCTGGTTGCGCTGCCGCCAATTCGGCGCCGGCATGATCACCGGCTGGGGCGCGCATCATATCGATAGCGCCCACTGGGGCATGAACACGGAGTACACCGGCCCCATCGAAGTCTGGGGCCAAGCCGAATTCCCCGATCACGGCCTGTGGGACGTCCACGGCCCATTTAAAACCGAAGCGCTCTACGCCAACGGCGTCCAAATGAGCGTCAGCGGTGATTATCCCAACGGCATAAAATTTTACGGCACAAAGGGTTGGATCTTCGTCTCCCGCGGCAATGAGCAAGTCACAGCGAGCGATCCGGTCGCCAAGCTGGCCGACGCCACCGCGCTCGCCTCCAGCGATCCCGCGATCATCAAATCCGAAATCGGCCCCAACGAAATCCATCTCTACGAGAGCAAGGAGCAGCACGGCAACTGGCTCGATTGCATCGTCACACGCGCCGCGCCGATCTCTCCCGTCGAGCTTGGCCACCGCGCCTGCTCCACCTGCCTAATCCACGATATGGCCATGGTCCTCAAGCGCAAACTCCACTGGGACCCCACGCGCGAGCGCTTCATCAACGACGACGTAGCCAACTCCATGCTGTCCCGCCCCCAGCGCGCCCCCTACATCCTCACGTAGACGGTTTCTTCTGGGGTGCCCCATCTTCGCCCAGCCTCATCGGGCGAAGGTGGGTTCTGTCCTCTGTGCTCTCCGTGTCCTCTGTGGTGCAACTCTGTCTTTCTCCTCGCCTTCTCTGCGAGTCTCAGCGTTCTCCGCCCCTCTGCGTTATTTTTAGTCTTTGCAGTCCCGCTCATTGATTCTTGGGGTGCCCCATCTTCGCCCAGCATCATCGGGCGAAGGTGGGGTCCGCCGATTGACATCCGCCTCCCCCCAGATGAACAATCCCGCTCGCAAATGTCCCCATCCGCGCACGCGAAACCGCTCCCATCCCTCGATGCCCGCCTCGCCGCCGGTAAGCGCCTGCGCGAGAAATCCCCGCGCTCCTCGCACGCCGCCTGGCAGCCGCGCAACGACCTCGCCCACCGCATCGCCCTCCTGCAGCACTCCGACCGCGGCCGCCTCTCCGCGCTGCTCCCCATCCGCTACGCCCGCATGATCGAATCGCCATTCGCCTTCTTCCGCGGAGCCGCCGCGCTGATGGCCGCCGACCTCGCCTCCACCCCGCGCACCGGCATCCGCGTGCAAGCCTGCGGCGATTGTCACATCGGCAATTTCGGCGGCTTCGGCACGCCCGAGCGCCGCCTGGTCTTCGACATCAACGATTTCGACGAAACCCTCCCCGCTCCGTGGGAGTGGGACGTCAAGCGCCTCGCCGCCAGCATCCTCCTCGCCATGCGCCAAGCCGGCCTCGCCGATCGGCACTGCTCCGCCGCCGCGCGCGCCGCCGTTGAGTCCTACCGCCGCCACATGCGCGAGTACGCCGCAATGCCTGCGCTCGAAGTCTGGTACTCCGAAATGAGCGCCGCGCTCTTCATCGATCGCGCCGTAACGCCGAAATCCCGCAAGCACTGGCAGCGCCTGGAAGCCAAGGCCGCCGGCAACACCTCCAGCCGCGAGTTCCCGAAAATCGCCGCGTTCCGCCACGGCCGCCCGCGCATCGTCGATCACCCGCCGTTGATTTATCACACGCCCGAAATCGCACGCGCCGGCAAGCACATCGCCAACATGCTGCGCCGCTATCGCGCCACGCTCCCCGAAGAGCGCCGCATCGTCCTCGATCGCTACGCCCTCGCCGACGTCGCCCGCAAAGTCGTTGGCATCGGCAGCGTCGGCACGCGCTGCGCCGTCGCCCTGCTGATGGCCGCGCCGCACGATCCGCTCATCCTGCAAATCAAGGAAGCCCGCCGCTCCGTGCTCGAGCCCTACGCCGGCAAAAGCCGCTACGCCAATCAAGGCCAGCGCGTCGTCACCGGCCAGCGCATGTTGCAGTCCGCCAGCGACGTTTTCCTCGGCTGGACGCGCAGCGACGCT
>JBEKDK010000090.1:0-13927 GCA_050014395.1 Candidatus Acidiferrales bacterium
CGGCTTTTCCGTGTCCGAAGTGAATACCCAGCGACCATCCGGCGATATCGAAACGCGCTGCACGTGTGTCGTCACCGCAATCACGCGAACGCTTTTCCTCGCGACAAGGTCGAGCACCGAAACGGTTCCCGGTCCAACATTCGCCGTGTACCCGCGCTTGCCATCGCTGCTGATCGCCAGCATATGCGATTCCGGCTGACCCGTCGGGACCTTGCCCACAACTCTCATCGTCGCGGGATCGATCAGCGTGATCGCGTCATCGAGTTCGGTAGTGACGTAGAGCAGCCCGTCCTTCGGCCCTGCGAGAATGCAGTGCGGCCGCACGCCGTGCCCGAAATCGAAAGTCTGCGTCACGCGATTGCTCGTAAGATCGATCACGTCAATCGTGCCGCCGTCCGTGCCCGGCAATCCGACTCCAGAATTTCCGTAGATCGGCACGAACGCGCGCGCACCGTCGGGCGATGCGATCACTTCGTGGCCGGTGACCCCGCTCTCAGGAACCGCCGCAATCTGCTTGCCGGTTTCGGGATCGATCACGCTGAGCGTTCGATCCCCTTTGTTGGCGACGAGCAGCAAGCCCCCCGATCGTAGAGGCCTAGCTGGGCGCGGCGCAGAAGGTGACGCCCCGGCAAACGAGAGCGCCACCAGAAATGTCGCCGCAAAGGTCAGCGTGAAATGCGTGGCCATGGCAATCCCTCCGGAATTCTTCAATGCGTTTTGTCCGCGGTGCGATCTAATGCGACGGAGCCGCCGCAGGATGTGTCGCAGCCGGATGCGCTGGAGCCGCCGGATGCGCCGGCGCAGGCGCCGGTGGTTGACCGACGATCGTGGCCGAAATGATGTGATCGAGCTTCGGGAAATTCGCGTCGAGATACGGGCGTCCCTTGGTGGCCACAGCTTCTTGGCTCGGGCCGTGTCCGTCGGGCGCGCCTTCGCCGTAACCGCTATAGATTTGATCGACGACGTCCATGCCCTGCGTGACCTGTCCGAACGGAACGAAGCCTTGCGAGTCAAGCTGCGAATTGTCGGCAAAACTGATAAAGACTTGCGTGGTGCGCGTGTTCGGCCCAGCCGTCGCGAACGTGACGAATCCGCGAACGTTGCTCTGCGAATTCTTGGGATCGTCCTTGATATCGGCGTTGCTCCAGGCGTTGTTCACGGCGGGATACGCGCTCAACCCGAACTGCACCATGAATCCCTTGATCACGCGGAAAAAACTCGCGTTATCGAAATAGTGGTGCGCGACGAGATTGTAAACGCGATCCGCGCCCAGCGGCGCCCATGCGCGCGTCACGTGAATGATCACGTCGCCCTTGGTCGTGGTCATTTTCACGTCGAACTCCGCCGGCGCCCGCGCATGCAGCAATGTGGGATTCAGCAGCGCGTGATCGTACGCAGCAGCCGCCGCGTGTTGGGTAGCGGCGGGTTTGGCCGCCGGCTTCGGCGCCGGTTTCGCGGCTGTTTGACTCTGTGCAGCCGCAATCGAAACTGCCAGCGCCATGGCGATCGCTACTTGCATCAGCATCTTTCCGACTTTCAACATTTTCATTTCGCTCCTCCGGCTTTTCTGTTGCGCCTCAGCTTATACAACGGCCCGGGCCATTTCCGCAGCCACGCGTTCCGCATCAGACAACACGCGCAGCACATTCTCTCCCAGAATCCTGCGAATGTCTCGATCGGTGTATCCGCGCCGCGCGAGCGCCTCGGTGATCCGCGGCAATTTCGACGCATCCTCCATGCCTTCGGGCATGCACGCACCGTCGAAGTCCGATCCGATTCCGACGTGATCGCAACCGGCGATCTGCACGGCGTAATCGATGTGCTCGACGACTTTCTCCCAAGAAACGTGCGGCAGCTTCCCTGCGCGAACCATCGCATCGCGCCAGCGCTGCTCTTCCGCCAAAATCCGCGCAACGTTTCCGGCGCACTTCTCGTGAATCTCTTTGTCGCGCAGATCGAACTCGGACGCGCACTGTTTCTGCGCCGCGACCTGCTCCTGGCTTAAGAAACCAGTGTGAAACGTAATTTGCAGCAAACCTCCCTGCGCCGCGAGCTCACGTATCATCGCGTCGGTCAGGTTGCGCGGCGAATCGCACAGCGCACGGCAGCAGGAGTGCGAAGCGATCGCGGGAGCGCGCGTCACGGAGAGAACATCGTGGAACGTGCGATCGGAAACGTGCGAGAGATCAACAACCATACCGAGACGGTTCATCTCCGCGATCACTTCGCGGCCAAACCCCGAAAGCGCCTTGTTGCCCGCGCCAGCGCATGAGCCAGCCCAATCGAGATCTGCGGTATGCGTCAGCGTCATGTATCGCACGCCCAGTCCGGCGAATGTTCGCAGCACGCCGAGGTCGTTGTCGATCGCGTGCCCGCCTTCGACGCACAGCACCGTTGCGATTTTGCCGCTGGTATGAATGCGCCGAATCTCATCCGCAGTTGCAGCCAGAGCCAGATCGGCCGGATGCCGCCGCACCTGCTCGCGCACCGCGTCCAGAAGATCGAGCGCGCGCTTCACTGCGGGGGGCCCGATGATGTTCGCCGGAACCCACGCGGCGCAGAATAACGCGCCGACGCCGCCCTCGCGCAAACGCGGCACATCCACGCAGCCATCCGCGGCGCGCACGCCAAGATCCACCTGCTCGAAGAAGCAGCGCTGCGCCGTATCGACGTGCGTGTCGATGACGAGGAAATCGAAGTGCAGGTTGCGCGCACGGCGCGCGGTTGCGTCGTTAGGAGAAATGCCGTCGGCGGGAGAGACGTTCGCGGCTACTCCGTCTCGATTTCCCAGCGGAGTGGATTGCATTCCAGGCTTCAGCCGAACAGCCAGCCAAACAGGCCCTCTCGAATGGCTTGGCGATTGACGTCGGCGATCGATTCCGTGAGCGGAATTCCCTTCGGGCAAATGCGCACGCAGTTCTGCGCGTTGGCACAATCGGCCACACCGCCCGGCCCCATCACGGCCTCCAGCCGCTCGCGCGCGTGCATCGCCCCGGTCGGATGCATATTGAACAGGCGCACCTGACTGATGATCGCCGCGCCGACAAAGTTGTTGCGCTCGTTCACTTGCGGGCAAACTTCCAGGCAATTGCCGCAGGTGATGCACCGCGAAAGCGGATACGCTTTTTCCTGAGCGTCGGGCGACATGCGCGGACCTTCGCCCAAATCGTACGTGCCATCGATCGGAATCCAGGCTTTCATGCGCTTCAAATTCTCAAACATCACCGAGCGATCCACGGCCAAATCGCGCACCACCGGAAATTTCGAGAGCGGCTCGATGCGAATCGGGTGCTCAAGCGAATCGACCAACGTAGAACAAGCCATCCGCGCGCGCCCGTTCACCACCATCGCGCACGAACCGCACACCTCTTCGAGACAATTGGAATCGTAGCTGATCGGAGTGGTCGGTTGGCCTTCGCGCGTCACGGGCTTCTCCGCGATATCGCGCAGGCAAATGATTACGTTCATGTGCGGACGCCAGGCCAGCTGGAATTCCTCCCAAACCGGGCGGTCCTTCGGCGTGGCCTGCCGCTTCACGCGAACGATCACGGATTTCTTATCCGCCATGCGTCGTCCTCCGGCTACGTGGCCGCCGCGTAGCTTCGCTTGCGCGGCGGAATCAGCGACGTGTCCACGGGCTCGTACTTCAATTCGATGCGGCCGTCCTTGAAGGATGCGCGCGTCGTCTTCAGCCAGTTCGCGTCGTCGCGCTCCGGGAAATCCGGCTTGTAATGCGCGCCGCGCGATTCATTGCGCGCCAGCGCTCCCAGCGTAATGGCGCGCGCCAGGATCAGCATATTCTCCAGCTCGCGCGCGAAATTTAATGTCTGATTCGACCACGCCGTGCGATCCGACAGATTCACTTTGCGGAAGCGCGCGGCGAACTCTTGCAGCTTCACGTCGGTGGCCTCGAGCGCTTTGTTGTAGCGCACCACGGTCACGTGCTCCGTCATAACGGCGCCGAGTTCTTTCCAGATCGTCAGCAAATTCTCCGAGCCCTCTTGGCGCAGAAGCTGCGCATTGCGCTCTTGCTGCCTTCGCACCTCGCGCTCTCCGGCGCTAGTGCCCGCGGCGTCCGCGCCTTGCGCCAGGCTGCGCGCGTACTGCACCGCCGCTTGACCCGCCACGCGCCCACCCCAAATGCACGAGAGCAGCGAATTCGCGCCCAGGCGATTGGCGCCGTGATACTGATATTCGCATTCGCCGGCGGCGTAAATGCCGGGCACGTTGGTCGCCTGATTCTGCGTATCGACCCACAGCCCGCCCATCGTGTAGTGCATGCCCGGGAAAACCCTCATCGGCTCCACGCGCGGATCGACGCCCAGGAATTTCTCGTAGATTTCCAGAATGCCCTCGAGCTTGCGATCCAGAACTTCGCGCGGGATTTCCGTCAAGTCCAGATACACGGCCGCTTCCCCGCCAATCCCAAGCTTCAATTCAAATACGACTTTGTGAATCGCGCGGGTGGCGATGTCGCGCGGCACCAGGTTGCCGTATTTCGGATACCAATCCTCGAGAAAATAAAAACGCTCGCCGGCCGGAATCGTGAGCGGAGCGCGCTTGTCGCCGGCAGCCTTGGGCACCCAGATGCGGCCGCCCTCGCCGCGCGCCGATTCGCTCATCAAGCGCAGCTTATCTTCGCCGGGGATGCACGTGGGATGCACTTGGATGAATTCGCCGTTGGCATAATCCACGCCCTGCTGGAACAGCGCGCTTTGTGCGGAGCCCGTGCACACAACCGAATTCGTCGAGCGGCCGAAGATCGCGCCGCATCCTCCGGTGCAAAAAATCGCGGCGTCGGCCGGAAACGCGCGGACCTCCATCGACTTCAAATCCATCGCGCAAATTCCACGCGCCACGCCGGAGTCATCGATCACGGCGGAAAGAAACGTCCAGCCTTCGTACTTGCGAATTTTTCCTTCGGACTCGTAGCGGCGCACTTGCTCATCAAGCGCGTACAAGATTTGCTGGCCGGTGGTGGCGCCGGCGAACGCCGTGCGGTGATACATCGTTCCGCCGAAGCGCCGGTAATCCAGCAGACCTTCCGCCGTGCGATTGAACATCACGCCCATGCGATCGAGCAGATCGATCAGATGCGGGGCGTATTCGCACATCGCTTTTACCGGCGACTGATTGGCCAGGAAATCGCCGCCGTAAATCGTGTCGTCGAAATGAATCGCGGTGGAATCGCCTTCGCCCTTGGTGTTTTTCGCGGCGTTGATTCCGCCCTGCGCGCACACCGAATGCGACCGCTTCACGGGAACGATCGAGAACAGATCGACCTCGGCGCCCATTTCGGCCACGCGAATCGCGGCCATCAATCCGGCCAGCCCGCCGCCGACAATTATGATTCTGGGGTTTTTCATCGCCGGTAGATTAGGAACGGATGCCAGTTGTAACGGAAGCTGACGGCAATCGCCAAGCCGACCACCGTGAATACGATCGCGACGACCACGCCGAGATAGCCCGCCGCGCGCTGCGCGCTGGCCGTCGCCGCCAGGCCCCACTTGCACAGAAAATTCCACACGCCCGAGCCGAGATGCACCGATGCCGCGGTGACGCCAATTACATAAATCCAAAAATAAAGTGGGTGCGTGAGATTCGCATGGACGCTGGCGAACGTGGAATTGCCGTGCGGGAGAAATCTCTCCGTGTAGACGTGCCAGCCGATGAAAACAAATGCGATCAGGCCGGTGTATCGCTGCACGGCGTACATCCAGCTTCCCACCCAAACGTATTCCGAAACGTTGCTTTGGCCGCGCAGCCAAACGTATATTCCGTAAAAGCCGTGATACAGGATCGGAATCCAAATGCCGAAAATCTCCGCGAAGAACAGCCACGGCGCGGATTCCAGGTCGCCAGCCGCCTGATCGAATTTCCCCGGGCTCACCAGCGCCGCGCTATTGGTCCAAAAATGCTCCAGAAGAAAAAACCCAATCGGAAATATGCCCGTGAGTGAATGCAGCTTACGCAGGTAAAACGAAGTGTGCCCGGAGGAAGTCTCAGCCGCTTGCGCAGACATGAACGATCGAAACCATCCTATCCAACGAACAATCGCGCCGAAACTGCACGTTCATATTAATTTCGGCGCGAGCCAATGCAGTATAGGCAGATCGGAAAGGCATTGCAAGGCAAGGAGAGCCGCTCGCGAGATATCGCATTGACATTTTGTCGCGGCGCTTTTCGATGTACTTCTTCGCCCGTCCGCGGTTCCGTGAGCGGCCTCTATCCCCAGAGAACCGATACGCGACACCCGCGCCAATTTACCGAAGGGTTCTGCGGCGATATGCCTATAATGTCGATCAAGCCCCTGCGAGGAGAGCGAATGGCGGAGCCGCTGGCAGTAGAGATCGAACGCCTGGTAAAGGAAATCGAACGCCAGAAGACCGTCCCCGATGGCGAGGTGCGGGAGCAAATCTCCAAGGCGCTGGCGAAACGCTTTCGCGTGGACCTGGACGAGGTGGCGATTCTCGTGGTGGTTCGCAACGGGCAATTGCTGCGCTTCGTCGTGCCGGAAAAGCTGCGGCCCGTCGGCACGATTCCGATCAATAGCACCACAGCGCTCGCGGCGCGCACGGCGCGCGAGCATCGCGCCGAAGTGATCAACAATTTTCCCGCTGTGCGCCACGCGTCGGTGTTTGAGGGCGTGCCGCTGGGCCGCGAACAAGGCGAGCTGATCCAAAAAATTATGAGCGCGCCCATTATGGCCGGCGACCGCGTTGTCGGAGTGGTGCAAGTGAGCCGCAAAGGCCACACGGCCAGCGAAGCCGGTATGGATTTCAGCGCCATCGAATTGAAGGACCTCACTTCCCTCTCCGGGCCGCTCGGACGATTTCTGATCGCCTGCCAGGAAACCTGACGGAGTCGGCGCACTCGCGGCAACGCAACGCGAATGCTTCTCCGCGTGCATGCGCTCCGGGCCGCACACGATTTTCTCGCCGCGCCTTGACATTTTGTCCCCGCCGCAGGAACTCACGAGCGCCACAGCATCGGAAACGTATTGACAGCTTCGGATGAACTTGCTACGTTTCGGCTCGCCGCGGTTTTTTGCACGCGTTTGTAGTCTGAGCGAGGAGGCACCGCAGTTCGGCACCATCCATGGCGTTCGTCGCAAAACGAATTTTCCTCACTAAAGGTGTCGGCAAGCATCGCGAGCGGCTATCGAGCTTCGAGCTCGCTCTGCGCAGCGCGGGAATTGCCGCGTGCAATATCGTGCGCGTCTCCTCGATCTTTCCGCCGAACTGCAAATTGATTTCGCGCAGTGAAGGATTGAAACATCTGAAGCCCGGCCAAGTGGCCTTCACCGTCATCAGCGAAAATTCTACGCGCGAGGCGCATCGCTTGATCGCCGCGGGAATCGGACTCGCGCTGCCGGCCGATAAATCCATGTACGGATACTTGTCGGAGCACCACTCGTTCGGCGAAACCGAAGAAGTGGCCGGCGAATACACCGAAGAGCTGGCGGCGGAGATGCTCGCCACCACGCTGAACGTCGAATTCGACGCCGATCTTTCGTGGGACGAAAAAAAAGAGGTCTATCGCATCTCCAACAAGATCGTCCGCACCATGAACATCACGCAATCCGCCGTCGGCGATAAGCGCGGCCTGTGGACCACCGTGCTTGCCGCGGCCATGATGATCGGGGAAGACGACTGATCGTTGAAGTCCTACTGATCGCGCCTCGAATTCAGGTAACCAAGGGAACTGGAGCGCCACACATGCCACTCACTTTTTCGCACACGCTCATCGGATGGATCGTAATCGGCTTGCTCTCAGGTTGGTTGGCTGGGACTTTGGCGCGCGGCCGCGGATTCGGTTGCATCGCGAATATTGTTCTGGGTTTGATCGGCGCCCTCTTGGGCGGCTGGCTCTTCGTGAAGCTGGGAATTTTCGGCGGCGGCTTCCTTTACAGCTTGGCAGCGGCGACGGTCGGTGCGATTGTGTTGGTGGCGATTGCCGGCCTTTTCTCCGGCAATAAATCGTAGCGCGTCAGAATCGCAATCCCGCATTTGCAGCGGCGCGCTCCGCGCGCGCCGGCCTCGCGGATTCCAAGCGCCTGGCGACCGGCGCTCGCCTCGAATGTGATACGATGAAAGCAAAGTGAATAAAATTAACGTACGCAACGCGGTGAATTCAATCGACACAATTGAGGGAGTGAGCAGCCTGTGAGCCAGAATTCTTTGTGGGCCATTCCGCTGGGCGGCCTCGGCGAGTTCGGCATGAACATGCTGGCTCTGCGATGGAATGACGACATCGTGCTGATCGACGCGGGCATGATGTTTCCCGAGGATGAGCTGCTCGGCGTGGACGTCGTAATTCCCGACATTAGCTATCTCAAGCAGAATAAATCGAAGTTGCGCGCGATTTTGCTCACACACGGTCACGAAGATCACATCGGCGCCCTGCCCTACATTCTGCGCGACATTCAAGCGCCGATTTACGGAACTCCGTTTACGCTGGCGCTGGTGCGCAAACGTTTGGAAGAGCACGCCCTGCTTGACGACGCCGATTTGCGCGAAGTCACCGCCGGCCAACACATCGAGATCGGCCCGTTCAAAGTCGAGTTCATTTACGTCACCCACAGCACCATCGACTGCGTCGCGCTCGCCATCCGCACGCCGCTCGGCGTGATCATCCACACCGGCGATTTCAAAATGGATTCGACGCCGCCCGACGGCCACGCCTTCGATTACCACGCGTTCGCGCGCTACGGCCACGAAGGCGTGCTGGCGCTTTTCGGCGACAGCACCAACGCCGAACGCCCCGGCTTCACGCGCTCCGAACGCACCGTGCGCGCGCGCATCGAGGAAATTTTCCGCTCCGCGCCGCGCAAAGTTCTTTTCTCGTGCTTCGCTTCCTCGATTCCGCGCATTCAGACGGCCATCGAACTCGCCGCCGCCGCGGGCCGCAAGGTCGGATTCCTGGGCCGCAGCATGGTGGACAACGTCGAGATCGCGCACGGCATGGGGCGCCTGGTGATTCCGGATGGACTCGTAGTCCGCTCCCAGGACTTGAAATCGTACCCGCCGGAAAAATTGGTGGTCATCGCCAGCGGCAGCCAGGCGGAGCCGATGTCCTCGCTTTCGCGCATCGCCGTGGACAATCACAAGTGGGTGACCCTCGACGAGCGCGACACCGTGATACTTTCCGCGCGCATAATTCCCGGAAACGAAAAAGCGATCTTCCGCATGCTCGATCACATGTTCCGCCGCCAAGCGCTAGTGCACTATGACAACGAAGGCGGCACGATCCACGTCTCCGGCCACGCCAGCCAAGAGGAACAGAAGCTGCTCTTGAATTTAGTGCGGCCAAAAACATTTGTTCCCGTCCACGGCGAATACCGCCAATTGTTCCGCCACGCCGCGCTGGCGCATCAAGTCGGCGCCGTCTCCGGCGAAATTATGCTGATCGAAGATGGCCGCCCGCTCGAATTCACCGAGCGCGGCGTGTTCCGGCGCGAGCCGGTGCCGGCGGGGCGCGTGTGCGTCGATTCCGGCTCGCTCGAGGAAATCGAAGAGGTGGTGATCCGCGATCGGCAGCATCTGGCCGAAGACGGCGTGGTTGTGCCCATCATCGCGATCGATAAACACACCGGGCGAATGGAATCGCAGCCCGAAGTCGTCACGCGCGGACTGATGCCCTCCGACGATGGACAGGAACTGATCGCTGGCGCGCGCGCCGTGATCATCCGCACCATCGAGCAATCCAATCTCGAAGAAAAAACCGATTGGAGCGTCATCAAGGAAAAAATTCGCGTCGATTTGAAGCGCTACCTGAATAAGCAGACTTCCAAGCGCCCGCTGATTTTGCCGGTGATCCTCGAGGTGTAGTGCGCTCCGATTCGAGCGCGGCCACACTCGTCATGCACTCCTCGATCCATCAACGCTCGGATCTCCCGAAATCGAGGCTAGCCCCCCGTGCCCAATCGATCTAATTTTCCCTATGCCGGCTTTTGGCAACGGGTTTCTCCCGCAGTCTTCGATTTGGTTGTTTTGGGAATCGCGCTTCCCGTGTTTGTCGCGGTCGGGATGATCGCGAAGGGAGTCCCAGACGCGTTCTTGAAACTTCGCCCGGGCGATCCGCCCAGCGCCGTCATCGCAGCTTTGGGCAAACCCACGGTCATCGCGATCGCTTGTTTTCTGGTCGTCGCTTCCTGGCTGTATTTTGCGATGCTTGAAAGTTCTCCGTGGCAAGCAACCCTCGGCAAGAAATTCTTCGGTCTTTATGTCACCGACGAACAAGGCAAGCAAATTACATTTTGGCGTGCCAGCCGCCGCTTCTTCTCTGGGCGATTCGTGCTCGGCATTCCTTTGATCGGCCTGCCTTACTTCACTGTCTCCTGCCTTTGCGCGGGTATGACCTCGCGAAAGCAAGCGCTGCATGATTCAATCTCAGGCTGCCTCGTGCTCAGAAAAGATGAAGATCAGTCGCCGCGCGGGTAAATCGTTTCCGCTGACCCAACAATCGCCAACGCGTATGATGAAAGCTATGCCCGCGAAACGCGCGAATCATAATCCACCTCGGCGCCCAACGGTTGGGAGCGGGCTCACGTTGCAGTCCGCGGAAATGACTTTGCGCGAATACGCGCCCGCGGATTTCGACGTCCTCCACCAGCTCGATCGCATCTGCTATCCGCGCGGCATCGCGTACTCGAAACGCACGCTGCGCTGGTTCCTGGCGCAGCGCGGCGCAATCTGCTTAATCGCCGAAATCAATAGCAAGATCGCCGGCTTCATCCTCGCCGATCAGCAGGCCCGTGCCGCGCACATCGTCACCATCGATGTCGCGCCCGGTGAACGGCGCCACGGCGTTGGCACCGTGATGATGGCGGAGGTCGAAAAGCGCCTCGCCGCGCTCGGCGTGCGCGAAATTTATCTCGAAACCGCCACCAACAATGCGGCCGGCGCGGCTTTCTGGCAGCGCCTAGGATTTCACACCGTTGGCCTGATGGCCGGCTACTATCTCGGCCGCCAGGACGCCTACGCCATGGCCAAGCGTTTGGCGGACCACAGCCCCTAAATCTTCATCCCTCGGCCGCGCGCAGCGACCTCATCTCCGCGTTATCTCCGGAAACACACGCCAAGAATCTTCCCGCTTCCCTCGCGCGCGCTTGGTATAGTTAACGCGCTGGCGGTCTTCCTCAGGTTTGGCCCGCGCCCTAGCGCCCGCGCGGTGAGACCGCGGCCCTGTCCTTCCCCCCGACAGACAGGAGATTCGTGTGCGTGTACTAATTCCGACCGAGAATCGTCGCTTGAACGAAATGGTGGGCTTTGTGGGCCTCACCATTTCCGTGCTGATGTTTTTAGCTCTGCTCACTTACAGTCCGCACGACGCATCGTTTAACACTTCCGCGTCGGCGCCCGATTCGCATTCCGCGATCAATTGGATCGGACCGATCGGCGCCTACGGCGCGGACTTGCTATTCCAATGCCTGGGCTATGCCGCGTTTCTTCTGCCCGCGCTGATCTTGTCGCTGGCATGGCGATGGTTCCGCTCGCAGCCGGTCGCCACTCCGATTTCCAAGATCGTTGGCGCCTCAATGATGGGATTGTCGCTGCCCGCTATCCTGTCGCTGTGGCACTGGCCTGACGTGCGCGGCGCGATTCCGGCCGGCGGACTTTTCGGCCACTTGATCGCCAGTGGAATGCTGGCCGCGCTGAATACCGTGGGCGCGAACGTTGTCGCCGTGGCCGTGTTCTTGGTCTCGCTGTTCCTCACCACACAGTTTTCTTTCAGCGGCGTGCAGGAATGGGCGATGGCCCCGATGAAGAAGCTCGATCCCATCGGCCGCCTTCGCGATCGCTGGGCGGCCTGGCGCGAATCGCGCGAGCAACATCGCATGAAGAAGCGCCTCGCGGAAATCAAATCCGTCGGCAGGCAGCCCGTGCCTTCGCAAATGGCGCCGGGGACGCTTCTGCTCAAGAGTGCAGCCTCACCCGAAGCCGAAACCGACGAAGATGAAGAGGAACTCGAATCGCGTTCGCCGATCGAGGAAGGACTTTCCGGCCCGATCCTGATGCGCACGCAAGAAGCGAAGCCCGCGCCCTCAAAATCCGGCGGCGAACCGAAAATCGCGCGCGGCCCCGGCGGCTTCCGGCTTCCCTCTCCGACTCTGCTGCACGCGGCCGAGCCCGGCGAAAAGATGGAGGAGTCCGACCTGAAGGAATACGCGCACGCCATCGAAACGAAATGCCAGGAATTCGATGTCAGCGGGCGCGTCACGCAAATCAATCCCGGTCCGGTCGTCACCACTTACGAATTCAAACCCGAAGCCGGCATCAAATACAGCCGCATCACCGGGCTCGCCGACGATCTATGCCTCGCTCTCCGCGCCGAATCGATTTTGATCGAGCGTATCCCCGGCAAATCCACCGTCGGCGTCGAAGTGCCCAACCCGCACCGCGAGACGATCGCGTTGCGCGAGCAAATCGAATCGTCGGAGTTCGTCCACTCGCCATCCAAATTGACGCTGGCGCTCGGCAAAGACCTGATCGGCCGCAATCGTCTTTCCGATCTAGCGCAGATGCCGCATTTGCTGATCGCCGGCTCAACCGGCACCGGCAAGAGCGTCTTCCTGAACGCCATGATCATCTCCATGCTGTACAAAGCCACGCCGGACGAATTGAAACTGGTGCTGGTTGACCCGAAGCGCCTCGAGCTCGGTCTGTACGAGGAAATTCCGCACCTGCTCGCCCCGGTCGTCACGGATCCGAAAATCGCGTCCAACGTTTTGCGCAACGCCACGCGTGAAATGGAAGGGCGCTTGAAGCTACTGGCGCAGCGCGGCGTGCGCAACATCGATCAGTACAATCGCACGTTTCAGAAGGGCCAATCGCTTTCGCTCTTCGAGGATAACGACGAAGCCGAGCATCGTCCCCTGCCCTACATCGTCATCGTGATCGACGAGTTGGCCGACCTGATGATGGTGGATACAAACAACGTCGAAGCATCGATCACGCGCCTCGCTCAAATGGCGCGCGCTGTGGGCATCCATCTGATCCTCGCGACGCAGCGGCCATCGGTGGACGTCATCACCGGCCTGATCAAAGCCAATTTCCCGGCGCGTATTTCCTTCCGCGTCGCCAGTAAAGTCGATTCGCGCACGATTCTCGATGCTAACGGCGCCGAATCCTTGCTCGGCCGCGGCGATATGCTTTATCTGCCCGCCGGCTCGGCGCGCCTGCACCGCATCCACGGGCCGCTCGTCACCGAAGAAGAGATCACATCTGTGTGCGATTTCTGGCGCGCGCAAGCCAAGGCCGTTTACAACGAACGCCTGCTTGAAGCGCCGCGCGAAGATCAACAATCCGTGGACGAAAGCGGCGGCGGCGAGACCGGCGGCGAAGAAATCGACGACACGCTGTATCAAGAAGCCGTGCGCGTGTGCTGCGAAATGGGCCGCGCTTCCACTTCCACATTGCAGCGCCGCTTGCGCGTCGGCTACGGACGCGCCGCGCGCCTGATCGATGTGATGGAGAAAGACGGCATCGTCGGCCCCGCCGACGGCACCAAGCCGCGCGAAGTCCTGAAGAGCAAAGACTGGATTCGCGAATTCGAGTCCAATCGCCGCTAGCGCTGCGCGGCAAGTAGGGCGCCAGTCTCCGATTACCAGCCGCAATTATGCCCGCAGCCGGCCTAGCACTGTGCGGAACAGCACAGACGCCCTCCTTGGAATTTCGTTACGATGCACCCCATTGAAGGTCCGCCTCCGCAGGTGGAATAACTGAGAGATATGGGACAAGGAGGGGAAAATGAGATTGCGTTATTTCCCCGTGGTGTTTTTAGTCTCGGTAGTCGCACTGTTGACGCTCACTCTCCATGGTAATGGTGTTCTTGGATCCGGCGCTGATCCGTCCGGTGCGGCGGTCCTGGACGACTCGACGGTGATCGATCTTGGCGCCACCACAATCTCCGGAGAGGTGGCTCT
>JBEKDK010000091.1:0-13799 GCA_050014395.1 Candidatus Acidiferrales bacterium
CCTGATCTGGGCTGTACGGTAGAAATCGGCTCATGCTTCTTTACTGCACTATTTCCTTTTCAAACTCAAGCTGGTTCTCACGCACACTCTACGGGGCTGGGGCTCGAAGCTGGTCGCTTCGAGCTGCGCCGGATTGCGATCGCGCGGCGTTGCGTGCATTCTCGGTGAGGGCCCGAAAATGCTGGAGGCCTAAAGGCCTCCGCTACACAAGACTTCGTGGACGCGGCATCGAGCGATATGGAAGCAGCGCGATTCCGAACAGGCAAAAAGCGGGCTTATGCGGCGTCGGTGCCGGCGGCGCGGGCGGCGGAATCATGCTCGAGGGACTCGAGGGCGGAGCGCAGGGCCTCGATTAATTCTTGGCGCGTGACGTGGCTGCGGAGGAATTGCATGCGCAGCTTGAAGGAGCGGTCGTCGGCCTCGTAGTTGAAAAGATAGGGTTGGGGGCGCGGGCCGGCGGCTTTTTCGTCGCGGCGTTCGCGGCGGGCTTCGTCGCGGGTGAGGCCGCCGGCGAGGATGCGGGCGACGGCTTCCGTCATCTTGCGTTCGTTGGGCTGGCGCGCGACTTGCAGCAGCAAGGATTTTGAGACGATGCCGCGCTCGACGCACTTGCGGCGCAGGGACTCGGGAATCGTGCGGAGAGAAAGTGTTTCGGTGACGGAGGAGCGCGCGCGGCCGATCTTCTGCGCGATATCATCGTGCGTGTAATCGAACTGATCGGCGAGGCGCTGCAGGCCATCGGCTTCTTCAAACGGCGTCAAATCCTTGCGCTGCAAGTTTTCGATCAGGGCTAGTTCCAGCGTTTCGGCGTCGTCGGCGATTTTTTCGATGCAGGGGAGTTCGCTGAGGCCGGCGCCTTGCGCGGCGTGATAGCGGCGCTCACCGGAGATTATGTAGTAGCAATCCTCGCGCGGCATATAGCGCACCAGCAGCGGTTCGAGCACGCCCTTTTCGCGCACGGATTCGGTGAGCTCGCGCAGATCGCCCAGAGCCTTGCGGGGCTGCTCCGGGTTAGGCTGAATTTTTTCGATAGGAATCATGCGGCCGATCGCCGCGCCGCTGTAGCTGGCGAGCGTTTCGACGTAATGGGCGTCATGCCGCATCTTCAGTGTGACGGGCAACCCGATCCGCTTCGACACGTTGGATGACCTCCGTTGCAAGCTTGGTGTACTCCTTGGCGCCCGGCGATTTGGGCGCGAAAGTGAGTATGGTTTCTTTGTAGGCGGGGCTTTCTTCCAGGCGCACATTCTTGCTGATGCGCGTTTTGAACAGCGCTGGGCCGAACACGTTGCGAATCTGCGCATGCGTATCGCGCGAAATGTTCGTGCGTCGATCGAAAAGCGTGATGACCACGCCCAGCACTTTGAGCGAAGGATTGGGGCGCGCGCGAATGCGTTCGTAGGTCTCGAGAAGATCGTCGGTGCCTTCGATAGCGAAATACGCGGCCTGGATCGGCACGACCAAGTGCGTGGACGCGACCAGGGCGTTCACGGTGAGGATGCCCAGCGCCGGGGGCGTGTCCACGACGATGTAATCGAAATCTTTCAGGATCGGCGTGAGCACGTCCTTCAGCTTGTAGGGCGCGTCGAATTGGCCGGAGAGCTGCTGCTCGAGTTTCGCCAGTCCCAGCTTGGCCGGCGCGAGGGAAAGATTCGCGTTCTTCGTGCGGCGGATCACGGCGGCCATCGCGGCGTGGTGCTCGCCGAGCACATCGAACATCGTAGTTTCAATATCGGCGAGATCGAAGAACGCGATCGTGGAATTCGCCTGGGGATCCAGGTCAATCAGAAGCGTGCGCTTGCCGCGCGCGGCGATCGCGGCAGCGAGGTTGATGGCCGTGGTCGTTTTTCCGACGCCGCCCTTCTGGTTGGCAATGGTCAGAATCGTCGTCATAGTAATTGCCCAACTGGGCGCGCGCTCCGGCCAGCGGGCGAAAATCCTCGTTCAGGTCGCGTTGGCAACCGCAGCCCTACAGATTGTGGTGCTGGAGGCACATGCCACCAGGCACGCTCAATCTACCCGCCGTGGCGGGAGAGCGCAAGCGAAAAATCGGCGGCTTGGGGTGGGGGAAGGCGCCGGGCAATGCGAAAAGCCGGGCTAGGACCTACATCTTGTAATGGCCCAGATCCTCGTCGGAGAGATTTTCGAGCCAGCGGCGCAACTCGTCGTTGGTGGTCTTCTCGTTGATGGGGCTGGTGGCCTTGGAACTCTTCAGAACTTCGTCTTCGACAAAAATCGGGCAATCGACGCGCAGGGCAAGGGCCAAGGCGTCGCTGGGGCGCGAGTCGATGGACATGATGCGGCCGTCGCGCTCGATCCAGATGAGGGCGTAAAAAGTGTCTTCGCGCAATTCGTTGACGACGACTTTTTGCACGCGCACGTTCAGGCCGAGCAGGACGTTGCGCAGGAGATCGTGCGTCATGGGGCGCGGCGTTTGGACTTTTTCGATTTCGAGGGCGATGGCGTTGGCTTCGTAAATACCAACCCAAACGGGAAGGACCGCGCTGCCGTGCGCGTCTTTCAAAACGACGATGGGCATGTTGGTGACCGGGTCCATCATCAGGCCGCGAATCTTCATCTCAACTTCCATCGCCGCCTCCGTATTCTTCGCGGGCTCCAATTGGAACCCGCACCCGGTGACGCTAGCTTACCCCGGCCCGACGCAATCTCCGACAAGATTGTTGGGACCCGCGCCCGTTATCTTGATCGCTGCGTATTGTCCCAAGAGGTTGGGCTCGCTGGAAGAGAAATTTACCATGCGATTGCTTGAAGTGCGCCCCAGCCACTGGCCGGATTTGCGCGATGCGCCATCGACCAGGACCTCGAGAGTTTGGCCAATGATTGCTTGATTGCGCGCGGACTGAATTTCGCGCTGCTTCTCTTGCAAGATTGCGAGGCGCCTTCCCTTCTCTTCTTCCGGCACGGCGCCGGGTAGTGCGCGCGCGTCGGTGTTGGGGCGCGGCGAGTATTGGAAGGCGAAGACGCTGTCGAATTGCGCGGCGTCGAGCAAGCTGAGCGTGGCGGCGAAATCTTCGTCGGATTCGCCGGGGAAGCCGACGATGATGTCGCTCGAAATACTGATCGGTCGGCGCGCGGCGCGGATCAGGGCAATCTTGTCGAGGTACTCTTCGCGCGTGTAGGTGCGGCGCATGGCGCGCAGGATGCGTGACGAACCCGATTGCACGGGAAGATGCACGTGCTCGCACAGCGCGGGCGTGGAATCGATGGCGTCAACGATGTCGCGGCCGAACTCGCTGGGATGTGAAGTGGTGAAGCGCACGCGGCGGACTCCGGGCACTGCCGCGGCGGCGACGAGAAGTTCGGCGAACGACATGCGGCGCGGCGAAGGATCGCGATAGGAATTGACCGTCTGGCCGAGGAACTGGATTTCGGAATAGCCGGCGGCGGCGAGGCGGCGGACTTCGGCGAGGACGGCGTCGCTGCGGCGGCTGCGCTCGGGGCCCCGCGTAAATGGGACGACGCAGTAGGAGCACGTCTTGCTGCAACCTTCGATAATCGTGATGTAGGCGCGGAAAGGATTGTCGCGGCGAGTGAGTTCAGTCTCGAAAGTTTCGTCGGTGTCGGTGTCCAGGCCCATGACGCGGCGATTGCCAGTTTCGAGTTGCGCGAGAAGCTGCGGCAGCTTGCGATAGCTGGCGGAGCCGCAGACCAGGCTGACCCAGGGGGCGCGCTCGAAAATTTCTTCGCCTTCCTGCTGCGCGACGCAGCCGAGGACACCGATAATTTGGCCGTTGCCTTCGCGCTCGCGGAAAAGGCCCAGGCGCGAGAAAACTTTTTGCGCGGCTTTTTCGCGGATGCTACAGGTGTTGTAGAGGACCACCTGGGCTTCTTCGGGGCGCTCGACGGGGAGATAGCCGCGGCCGGCGAGGACTCCGGCGACTTTTTCGGAATCGTGAGCGTTCATCTGGCAGCCGAAAGTCTCGAGGTAGAACGTGCCGGGGCGCGGGGCGGTGGCGGCGTCAAGGCGCGAATTCGCCGGCGCTGGCGGCGCGGCGGAGGCCAGAGAGTCGATGCGGACATCGAAGGAGGATGACATCAGCGCGAGAAGCGATGGTATCACAGGGAAATGCGGGGTTGGGCCCGTGTGATCTTGGGAGCGACGGAAAAGGATAACGCAGAGGTGCAGAGAACGCGGAGTCTCGCGGAGACATGGCGCGGGGCTACTCGTAGCGGAGGGCGTCGATGGGGTCGAGGGCGGAGGCTTTTTTCGCGGGGTAGTAGCCGAAGAAGACGCCGATCGCGGCGGAGAATAGCGCGGCGACTACCACGGCCCACGCCGAAACGGACATGGGCCAGGAAAGCATATCGGAAAAGCCGTACGACGCCAAAATGCCAAAGAGGACTCCCGCGGCTCCGCCGAGCAGGCTGACCATCACGGATTCGATCAGGAATTGCATTTGGACTTCGCGCTCGGTGGCGCCGACGGCCATGCGCACGCCGATTTCGCGGGTGCGCTCCGTGACGGAGACGAGCATGATGTTCATGATCCCGATTCCGCCGACGAGCAACGAAACCGACGCGATGCTGGCGAGCATGAACGTGAAGGCCTGGCTGGTCTGCTCCTGAGCGTTCAGAAAATCCTGCGGGCTGCGAATATTGAAATCGTCGGGCTGGTTCCAGCGGATGCGATGGCGTTGGCGCAAGACGCGCGTGATTTGGTCCTGGGCCACGGGGATATCGGCGGGCGAATCGACGGAAGCAAAGATGTCGTCAAGCCAGTTCTTTCCCAACATTTTGTGCATGGCCGTGGTGATGGGCACGACGACCGTGTCGTCCTGATCCTGGCCGAACGTCGAAAGGCCTTTGGATTGAAGTACGCCGACCACCGTGAATGGAAGGCTGCCGATGCGAACGGTTTGGCCGAGGGGATCCACACCGTTGAAGATGCGATCGACGACGGTTTGGCCAAGGATGCAGACGTTGGCAAGCGAATCGACGTCCTTTTGCGTGAATTGCGCGCCGGACGCCACCGGCCATTTGCGAATGTCGAAAAATGTTGGCGCAACACCGCGGTACGAAGTGCCCCAGTTCAAACTGTTGTAAACGATTTGCGCTCGGCCATCGACGTCGGGCGTGACTTCCTTGATCACGGAAACGCTGCGGCCGATGGCCGTGGCGTCGTCAAGAGTAAGCGTCTTCGTGGCGCCATTGCCGGTGCGCACGCCATTCACGTTGCGGCCACCGGATTCAATCCAGACCATATTGTCGCCAAGACTGGCGAGTTGCTGCTGAATTTGCTCCGATCCGCCTTCGCCGAGCGCGACGGTGCAGATCACGGCGCCGATGCCGATCATGATGCCGAGCATGGTCAGCGCGGTGCGGAGCTTATTGCGGGCGAGAGCCCCGAACGAAACCCACACGACCGATCCAATCTGCATGAAGTTCTCCGGCGCGACCTGTGAACACGAGCCCGCGAATGCGAATTCTACATCTAAGACGGCGTGGGAAGCGGGTGCGTTTCGGATTGCTGCGGTGGCCGAGCGAGCCATCGCAAAAGGCGGCCGCGACGCATACTATATCGTGTAGCGATATGTGTGGGACGGGCGCGTAAAGACAGCACATTCGCGCGGGGAAACCTTTGACCGGCCCGAATGCGTGTGCTAGGTTACGTTGAGTCGCGGTAGGATGCATTCGCTTCGTCGTGAGGCGACTATTAAGCGTCACGCGACGCGCCTTTTGGTTTGGGGGATTCAATTCAACTCTTGGCAATGACTCTGCTCGCCGGACCTATGGCGAATTTGCTGGAACAGACTGGGTGGGTCGCCCGGATCGTTCTTGTGGTGCTGCTAGGTTTTTCAGTGTTCTCTTGGGCGCTTATTCTGCAAAAATACAGCCGATTCAGCCGTGCGCGTTCGCAGACTGCGCTGTTTCTCCGCGTGTTTCGCGCCAGTTCCAGCTTGCCTGATCCACGCTCGATCGGAAACACCGGCTCGCCGCTGGAAGCCGTGTACGCCGCCGGATACCGCGAACTGGAGAGCCAAGTGAAGGCCGGCGCGCACAATTCAAAAATCGCCAGCCCGAACGCCGTGGCCATCGCCATGCAACTGGCG
This sequence comes from Candidatus Acidiferrales bacterium, assembly GCA_050014395.1. GTDB lineage: Bacteria > Acidobacteriota > Terriglobia > Acidiferrales > UBA7541 > DASPOJ01. Next base: position 6,072 of record JBEKDK010000091.1, read on the forward strand.
GCGGCCGACGAAGTCCGCAAGCTCGAACGATATATGCCCTTCCTTGCGACGACGGGCTCGGTGACGCCGTTCATCGGATTGTTCGGCACAGTTTGGGGCGTTATGGATGCGTTCACCGGCTTGGGCGCCACGGGAGCCGCGAGTCTGCGCGCCGTGGCGCCGGGAATTGCCGAGGCGTTGATCACGACGGCGGCGGGGTTGTTCACAGCCGTGCCCGCGGTGATCGCCTACAACCACTATCTGCACAATATTCGAGACCTGGCCGGGCGGATGGACAATTTTTCGCTGGAAGTATCGGCGCGAATCGAGAAGTTGAACAACTGAAGCCCGCACCCGGCGCGCGGGGTTGCTGCAAAGCGCGCGCAGCCGGGGGAGATTTACGATGCCGCAGATATCGCGAGGAACGGCCAGCTCACTTTCCGAGATCAATATCGTCCCCTTCGTGGACGTGATGCTGGTGCTGCTGGTGATTTTCATGATCACCGCGCCGATTCTGCAATCGGGCATCGAAGTGGACGTACCGAAGACCAAGACGGTGCAGGAAATCACGCAGGATCGATTGGTGGTCTCGATCGACCGGGCGCAAACGGTTTACATCGGCAATGAGCCGGTGAACATCCACCAACTGGGCGCGAAGCTGAAGTCGCAAATGGGCGAGCAATCGAATGAAGCGGTGTTTCTGCGCTGCGATGAAAGCGTGCCGTTCGGCAGCTTCGCCACGGTCGTCGATGCTCTGCGCCAATCCGGCATCCAGAACATCAGCATCGTCACCGAGCCGCTGACAACGCGTTCGAGTTCACCGTGAACCATGGCCGCCTACGCGCTCACTTTCGGCGACGATCGTTTGAAGCGGCCACTGATGTGGTCGATCGTGGGGCATTGCGCGTTGTTCAGCCTGGCGTTCGTCTCCGCGGTATTCACGCACCAGGGCTCATCGTGGGGCGGATCGGGTGGAGACGAGGGAGTGTCCGTGGGCTTGGTGCGAAATGTGCCGGCGATTCCGCTTCCCCGCCCCGACGTAGTGACAAACAATCAAACGGTGGACACGACGAAAGGACTTTACCAAGCGGAGCCAAAAACGAAAGCGCCCGATACGCCCGCCGAACAGATTCCGCAGTTCGAGAAGGAAAAGCAGCCGAAATACATCTCGCGGCCTTCGCGCCCAATGACCAGCAATGCCACTCCGCCGCCGAATGCCGTGCCGTACGGCCAGGGCGGCTCGCCGAACATTCCGTATTCCTCGGTGCGCTTGAGCGGAGCGACGCAAGGCGGCATGGCGTTCGGGGGACCGGGCGGCGATTTCACGGGCCGCTTCCCCACCTATGTGGACGGCGTGCGCGCGCGCATCAGCAGCAATTGGCTGCAATCGACGGTGGATCCATCGGTGCGCTGGGCGCCGCGCGCGGTGTTCACATTTCAAATTCTGCGCGACGGCTCGATCGTCAACGTGCAAGTGATGCAATCAAGCGGAAACGCTTCGGTGGACAATTCGGCGCTGCGAGCGATTCAGGGATCGAGCCCGCTGGGGCCGCTGCCGTCAGAATATTCAGGCTCGAATGTTACGGTGCAATTCTGGTTTGATTTTCGCCGCTAGGGGGCTGATTTGATGCTGAGATTTGCGGAGAAGCGAGCGCGGCAAGTGCGACGCGGCGCGATATGCGGTGCGGCATGCCTGGTGATTTCCTTCGTGGCGCTGACAGCGCGTCCGGCCGCGGCGCAGGATTGGTTTCAGACGGGCACCGGCCTGGGCGTATCGAAAGCGCGGCTGGCCGTGGCGGATTTCACGCCGCGCAACCCGGTGGTGAATCCGTTGGCGACGGAATTCGGCGACGTGATCCGCGCCGACCTCCAATACACCGGCATCGTCGATTTGGTCAGCAAGAGTTTCAACCCCACGCAGTCGCCGTCGGTGCCCTCGGAAGTGCAGGCGACAGCGTGGGCCGCAGCACCGGCCTCGGCGCAGCTTTTGGCGTACGGCAATCTTTCGGCTACCGGCAGCAACATCGAAATCGACGCCTGGCTGAACGACATTCGCGATCCTTCCCTGGCGCCGGTGATCGGCAAAGTTTATCGCGGCGCGGCGACGGATCAGCAGGTGCGCGCGTTCGCGCATGAATTCGCGGACGAAATCGTGGCGCGGCTTACGGGCGGCCTGCCGGGAATTGCGGCGACGCAAATCGCGTTTGTCAGCTCGCGCAGCGGCAACAAAGAAGTCTGGGTGATGGATTACGACGGCGCGAATCAGCGCCAGCTCACTTCCCTGCACTCGATTGCGCTGACGCCGCGCTTTTCGCCCGACGCGACGCGCATCGCATACACCTGTTATCCGCCGGCGGGAATGTATCTGAGCGCGCAGATCTGCATGTACTCGATGCTCACAGGCAAAGGCATCGCGTGGCCGCGCTATCGCGGCACGAATAGCTCGCCGGCGTGGTCGCCGGACGGGACGAAGATCATGTTTATGTCCAGCATGCTGGGAAATCCCGAGCTGTGGGTGGCGGATGGCGATGGCGCGCGGCCCAAGCGCTTGACGTACACTACCGGCGCGAACACTTCGCCGGCGTGGAATCCGAAAACGGGCGATCAAGTGGCATTCGTCAGCGATCGCGGCGGCACGCCGCAGCTTTACACCATGGACGCCGATGGATCGAGCACCACGAAGGTGGACTTGGTGGACATGGGCTACGTGATTGACCCGGCGTGGTCGCCCAACGGAGAGTTGCTGGCATTCTCCTGGCGGCGGCCGGACGATAATTACGATATCTACGTGATGGACATCGCCACGCATCAACTGGTGAAGTTGACCAGCGGCGAAGGGCGCAACGAACGGCCCTGCTGGGCGCCGGACGGGCGGCACATCGTGTTTGAATCGACGCGCACCGGCACGCGGCAGATCTGGAGCATGCTGGCGGATGGCTCTGAGGCGCGGGAACTGACGACCGTCGGGCAGAATGAATCGCCGAGCTGGTCGTCGAAGTGAGCGGCGAGGAGAAATAAAGAGTGTCCGCCACAGAGGACACAGAGAGCACAGAGGACGCGACCCGGCTTCGCTGAGCAGGACCCCATGTTCGCCCGGTGAAACTGGGCGAACATGGGGCGCCCACGACCGCTACGCTAAGGAGCGGCCGGCGAAAGGCGCGCCGGGAGATGAGGGATTTGGTCGAGTTCTTGAAACTATATGCCGCTGGCGCGAATCGAAATTGGCAGCGGCGCGATTTTCTGGATGTACCATAGAAGTTCGCTCTCATCGATTCGTTCGGATTCTAGGAGAATTTCAAAGGAGGAAGTGACATGACGATTCGCTCTCGCGGCAAGATGGCGTGGCTCGCCGCCTTCGTACTTCTGCTGGCCGTTTCCGGTTGCAAACATCCCGCGGCACAGGCGCCCGCTCCGCCGCCACCGGCGCCGCCACCGCCTGCGCTGCCGACGGTCATATTGTCGGCGTCGGAGACGATAATTCAGCAAGGCCACTCCGTGACGCTTACGTGGTCCTCGACCAACGCCACCGCGCTGGCGATCGACCAGGGCGTGGGCACGGTTGCGCCGGAAGGCTCGACGAGCGTGACTCCGCAGCAATCGACGACGTACACGATTACCGCGACCGGTCCGGGCGGCAGTGCGAGCGCTACTTCTCGCATCACCGTCACGGCGCCACCGCCGCCACCGCCGCCCGCGCCGTCGCTAACGCTGGAGCAAATGTTCGCGAACGAGGTGCAGGACGCTTACTTCGATCTCGATAAAGCGGACATTCGCGCCGACGCGCGCGTGGCTCTGGCGAAAACCGCGGACTTCCTGAAGGCGCATCCCGACGCGAAGGTTGTGATCGAGGGCCATTGCGATGAGCGCGGCTCAACCGAATACAATCTGGCGCTCGGCGATCGCCGCGCCACTGCGGTGAAGAATTTCCTGACGTCGCTGGGGATTCCCGACGCGCAGCTGACCACCGTCAGCTATGGCAAAGAGCGGCCATTCTGCAGCGATCACGACGAAACCTGCTGGCAGCAGAATCGCCGCGGGCATTTCGTCCTGGCGAAGTAGAACACAGGCCTACAAGAAACGGTCCTCGCGTTCGCGGGAGGGCGCTCGCCTCGCCCTCCTGCGACGCGCATTTGCAAACCATTGCGAGATTGACCACGCATCAGGCGGGCTGACCGGCTGCGACCGCCGGCTGAGCCGAAGTGAAAGGAGATTGCATTGCGCGCACAAACGATTGGATTAATCGCCGCGGCCACGCTCGCGGGAGCGGTGGGCGGAGCGCTGCTTTCGCCGGCTCCGGTGTCCGCCGTGGCTCGCGAGATGATTGAATTGCAGCAAAGCGTGAATCAGGTGCTGGCGAACCAGCAGACGATACAAACGGCGATGACGCAGAACGCTGCGGTGGAGAAAACGCTGCTGGATCAATTGGCGACCACGGTGAATTCGTTCAATTCCAATATGGCGACGCTGCAGAAATCCGTACAAGAAATGTCGGCCGCGTCGGGCTCGCGCCTGGATTCGATGGGGACGCAGGTGCAGGGGCTCTCCGACAACGTGGCGGATTTGCAGGCGCGCATCGGAAAACTGGATCAGAAGCTTACCGATGCGCAGAACACGCTACAATCGATTGACGCGAAGCTGGCGGGCAACGCGCCTGCGGGCGAATCGGGCGCGCCGGGCGGCGAGCCGACGACTCCGGGCTCCGGGGCGCCATCGAATTCAGCGACGCCGGGCGGAAGTTCGCCGGGCGCGATGGCGCCGAACGCGCCGTCAGCCGACGTGCTGTACTCCAACGGACTGCGCGACTTGACCGGCAAGCGATACGATCTGGCGACGCAGGAATTCAACGACTATTTGAAGTATTACCCGACGACGGATTTGGCATCGAACGCGCAGTTCTATCTGGGCGAGATCGCGTACTCGCAGGGGAAACTTCAAGCCGCGGTCGATGCGTACTCCAAAGTGATCGAAAATTATCCGAAGAGCTTCAAGCTGGCGCCGGCGCACCTGAAGAAGGCCCTGTCACTGCTCGAATTGAATCAGAAGACAAATGCCGAACGCGAGTTGCGCGCCGTCGTGCGCCTATTTCCCGGCACGGATGAAGAGCGCCGCGCGCGGGCGAAGTTGAAGGAGCTCGGCGCTCCTGTGGCGTGAATCTACCCCGCGCCCGCGCCAATTGGTTTTTGTGCCAGGCGGAGGGCCCGATGGCCACTCCTAGAACAAGAGAAGAAGCTCTCATGCAAATGCGCATCGTGTGGTGCGCCTTCCTTCTTGCATTTCCGCTCTACATTTATGCAGGCCACGTGTCTCGGAGCATTTCGTGGTTGAGTTTTCCGAATGCCGGGAAAATATTCGTCATCCTGGCTGTCTTGAATCTTTGCTCTTTCGTGTCCACCTGGCACAAGCTGTATTCACCTGCTCGAAGGGCTCTCCAGAACCAACCTGGAAATATCGACGCCGCGAGGCGGTGGAACAGTTCCTGGGTCGCCCTTATTTGCATCGTGCAATGCCAACCTCTTTTCGGGCTCGCTTTTCAGACGGGAGGCAAGACACTGCAACAAAGCCTCCCGTTTTACGTGGTCGGAGCCCTATTGACCCTGTGGTTGTGGCCCCGGAAGGTTTGGGTCCTCGATAAGGCAGCCGCCCTACGCTGAAGGCACGCGGGCGCTGACGACGGGGACCATCCACACTGCATATTTGCGCGGGTCGCGGATGTTTTCGATCATTTGATTGAAGTAGGCTGTGGCCTGCTCAAGCGTGAAGGGCGTCAGCTGAGAGATGGAGTCGGCGTAACCGTCGCGCCACGCGGTGATGATGGTTGCGAATGTTTCGCGCGGGACGCGCACGGTATCGACCACGACGTAGTCCACCTTGATTTCATCGAGATTCATCGCGGCGACGATTCCGAACGCGTGGCGGCCGATGAAGAGATCGGTTTCGGTGGCGGCGCTGAAGGCGGCGGGCGCGGTGTGCCAGAAATCGCCGGGATCGAGCGCGCCGCGGGCGAAGTGCAGCATGCCGTAATCTTCGGGGATCAGGTGCAGGTAGCCGCCGCGCCGCGTGACGCGCACAAGCTCGGCGACCACGCGGTCGGCGAACGGGACCGAGTGCAGCATGTGGCGGCAGACGGCGAGATCGAAAGTCCGGTCGGCGGCTTGCAGCTCGAATGCGCTCTGGTGCTCGAAGGAGAGGCGCGGCGCGAGATGCGCGTATCGCGATCGCGCCAAGGCTAGGTGCTCGTCGATGATGTCGACGCCGAGCACGGTCGAGCGCGGGAAAAGTTCGGCGAGGCGCGAGGAGATTTCACCGGTGCCGCAGCCGGCATCGAGGACGCGTGGCTCCGGCGGCAGTGCGTAGCGGCGAAATAGATCGACCTCCTGCGGCCAAATCGCGCGCGCCTGCGCAGCGAGATTGCGCACCATGGATTCATCGGCCATCTGCTTCGCTTGCGGATTCAGATCGGTCAATGCGCTCTCCCGCCAGGCACACGCAGATTCTACACCGCCGCAAGATTTGCGCCGCTGGCGTGCGGCGTGCTATTTTCTGCGCGGACAGTAAGAAGAGAGTGAAGGAGAAACGCCATGTCAGTCAATAAGGTGATCCTGGTCGGGCGGCTGGGGCGCGACCCTGAGACGCGATTCACGTCCGGCGGGCAGGCCGTGTGCAATTTCACGATGGCCACGGACGAAACCTTCAAAGATCGCAACGGCGAACGGCAGAAGCGCACGGAATGGCACCGCATCACGATCTGGGGCAAACTGGCGGAGATCGCGCAGAAATATTTGAAGAAGGGCCAGCTGGTTTTTATCGAGGGGCGCATTCAACAGCGCCAGTGGGACGATCAGAAAACGGGAACGAAGCGCACGTCGTTTGACATTGTCGCCAACGAGATGCGCATGCTGGGCTCGCGCTCAGATTCGGCCGGCGCGGGCGAGCGCGGCGCGAGTGGCGCGTCGGCCGGCGGCGGATCGTACGGCGGCGCGAGCGGCGGGTTTGACGCCGAGGGGCCTGCGCCTCCGGCGGATGAGGGCGTCACGCCCGAAGTGACCGACGAAGATATTCCGTTCTAGTTTTTCCCCAACCAGCGATACGGACGCAAGAAATCCACTTCACGGCCCGTTTGGGCACACCTTTATTCAGGTTACACGCGACCCGCCATTGGCTAGGTTATGCTGGTTCTGGCTGTGGAGCACAGCTAGCCGCCATATCGATTGTCGCCCGCGACTCATCTAACATTTGTAGGCACAGAAGTAAGCGCAAACCATGATTCGTCGAATCACCGCAGTTTTTGCCGCCATCTTGCTGGTGCTGGCATTCTTCCCGGCACGCAGCGACGCGTACGCCGTGCTTGCGCACGAAGCGTTGATCGATGCGACTTGGCAAGACGGCATTCGCCCGCTGCTCCTGGCGCGATTCCCCGCCGCCACCGGGGACGACCTGCGCGTGGCGCACGGATACGCCTACGGCGGCGCGATTATTCAGGATATGGGCTATTACCCGCACGGGAGCCGCGCGTTCAGCGACATCGTGCATTACGTGCGCAGCGCGGATTTTATTCGCGCGCTGCTGCGCGATTCCACGGACATCAATGAATACGCGTTTGCGCTCGGCGCGCTTTCGCACTACTGGGGTGACAATGAGGGACACAGCATGGCCGTGAACCTCTCCGTGCCCATGCTCTATCCGAAATTGCAGCACAAATACGGCAATGTGATCACTTATGCTGAGGATCCCGCCGCGCACCTGAAAACG
>JBEKDK010000092.1:0-15987 GCA_050014395.1 Candidatus Acidiferrales bacterium
CACCGGCAGCGCCGCAGGCCTTGAGACGTTTGTGGGACAAAACGTGGCTTTCGAGGATCCGCAGCGCACCGTACCTCGCGTCTATGAGGGCTCGTTCAGCTTCCAGTATCAAATAGCGGCGCACACGGCCTTTGAAATCGGTTATGTGGGGAACATGGCTCGCCGCCTGGAAGTCTCGAAGGACATCAACGGCATTCCGGAGCAGTATTACCTGCCGAACCAGTCCGGCACATACAACGCGGCCATCGCAGCCAAGGCTGCCGCTCTGAACGCGGGAACGCCGAACCCGATGGCAGGGCAAGTGCCCGGCGGCAGCATCAACGGCGCGACGATTCCTTACTGGCAAACGCTTGTCCCATTTCCTGAATTCGGCAACGTTCAAGAGAACGACGTTCCGGTGGGCAGCAGCTCCTACAACTCCCTACAAACAACGGTTATCCAGCGGCTGTCGCATGGACTCACCGTCAACGCCAATTTCACGTTTGCCAAAGTCATGGACAAGAACTGGTACATGAACCCGTTTGATACATTCGACCAGCTCACTCGCTACCAAGACCAACAGCCGAATCACATTTTCAACTTGGTGGTCACATATGCCGTTCCTCTGCCCGCCAGCATAAACGGATGGGTGCGATCTCTCCTGGGCGGCTTCCAACTCAATGGCACGATGCGCTGGCAAAACGGCCAGCTGATCCCGACTCCCGGTGGGACCAATGGCGTAGTCAACGTGAGCACAAGCGGCGGCCTTGGGTGGTATCCGATAGGCAATCCGGCGCTTTCGAGTCCTACGCTGGCCGCGTACTGGAATCCCTGCTATCTGCAGGCACCAACATCGGGCAACCCGACTCCAACACCGTCAAACTGCACGGGCTCTGAATCGCCCGCATTCCAGCAGCAGACTGCGTTTGCCCCGAACGCTATTCCTCCTTATATGAATATTCGCGAACCGGAGAGCCCGTTGTTCGATTTCTCCGTATTCAAGAAGTTCCAGATCAAGGAGCAGTGCAACATCGAGCTGCGCGCTGAGTTCTTCAACGTTTTCAATACCCCACACTTCGGCTGGGGAAGCCTTACGCCGGGCAACGCTCAGTTCGGCTTAATGCCTCTCGTGCAGCAGAACGATCCGCGAATCGGTCAACTCACGGGTCGCTTCAACTTCTAACGCGCCACCCCACCAGAACGTCCGGGCGGAAACACCGCCCGGACGTTCTTTTTTTCTGGACATGCATTGGTCATGAGAGGCACAACAAGCAGCGGGAAGGGTGTGGGTGCGAGAGATGACAAAACGATTTGAATGGTGGCAGCCGTTGCTGCTGGTGTGCGCGATCTGTTTCTCATCCGCAGGATTTGCGCAATCGACGCGACCGACATCGGCCAGCCTCGAGCAAGGATTCACGAACCCACCCACCACTGCGCGGATGCAATGCTATTGGTGGTGGCTGAACGGAAACACCACGCGGGAATCGATTACGCTGGACCTCGAGGAAATGAAGGCGAAGGGTTACGGCGGCGCGATGTTGGTGGATGCTAACGGTGCGGATCAGTTGGGCAATCACAGCGTGCCGCCTGGGCCGATGTTTGGCAGCCCGGCATGGGTGGCGCTGTATCTCCACGCTTTGGATGTCGCCAATAGGCTGGGGCTCACGATTAGTTTGAATATTCTGAGCGGATGGAATTTGGGTGGGCCGATGGTGCGGCCGGAGGAAGCGTCAAAGCTGCTGACGTGGTCGCGCGTAACGATCGACGGGCCGAAAAGCATTACGCAAGCGCTGCCCGCACCGCCGGCGACCAACGGCTTCTACCGGCAGATTGCTGTGCTGGCATATCCGCTGCGGCACGGCGCGGCGTTGGCGGGCACGGCGGGTGACACATCGGGAAGGCACGCGATCCGCGCGTTGGCAATGAAGTCCGCTGCTATCGAAACAGGTTTCTCCATGCCGGACTCCATTCCATTGCTTCAAGATTTTGCAGCCGTGCCGGGAGAGGCAGATACGCCGCTGAAAGATATTCGCGACATCAGCGATCGCGTGCAGGCCGATGGAACGCTGCAATGGGACGCGCCGGCCGGAACGTGGGAGATTCTTCGCGTCGGTTACACGGATTCGGGCGCGAAAGTTTCCACTTCCAGCGACACGTGGCAGGGACTTGCGATCGACTACATGGACCACACGGCATTCGATTCCTACTGGAATCGCGTCGTAGTGCCGCTACTTGCCGCCGGCAAGCCTTATTTGGGGAAGAGCCTGAAATATCTGGTCACGGACAGTTGGGAAGTGGGTGGTACAAATTGGACGGCGCGATTTCGCGATGAATTCAAGCGGCGCCGCGGATACGATCCCGTGCAGTATCTGCCGGTGGTGGCGGGAAGGATTGTCGAGGATCGCGACACGAGCAATCGCTTTCTGGCCGACCTGCGGCGGACCGTTGGAGATTTGATTGTCAGCGAGCACTACGATGTTTTTGCCCAACACGCCGCGCGTTATGGGCTGGGCGTTCACCCGGAATCAGGCGGACCGCACGGCGCGCCGATCGACGCGCTGGAAACGTTTCGCAGCAGCTCGTTTCCACAAACGGAATTTTGGGCGATGTCCAACGAGCATCGCACCGCGCCGTGGGAGCGATTTTTCATCAAGGAAGCCGCAAGCGCAGGACACATTTACGGCAAGCATGTGATTGCCGATGAAGGCATGACGAGCATCGGCCCGCAGTGGAGCGAATCGATTGGGCGCGATCTGAAGCCCACATTCGATCAGGCGATCACGGAGGGGCTGAATCTACTCATCTGGCATGAGTTCACGTCGCAACCGAAGGAAAACGGTTTGCCAGGAAATGAATATTTCGCGGGAACGCACCTCGATCGTAATGTCACGTGGTGGCCGGAGGCGGGCGCGTTCATCAGTTATATCAATCGCTGCGATTTCCTGATGCAACGGGGGGAGCCCGTCGCCGATCTGCTTTATTACTACGGCGACCACGTGCCAAATTTTGTGCGCCTCAAGCAAGATGATCCGGCGCACGTGCTGCCTGGTTACGACTATGACGTGACAGACGAAGATGCGCTGCTGAATCGTTTGCGCCTGGACAATGGACGGATCGAAACGCCTGAGGGGATCGCATACCAGGCGCTCGCGCTGCCGGCGACGTCCACGATCTCGCTGCCGGTGCTGAGAAAAATCGAGGCTTATGTCCGCGGCGGCGGCGTGTTAATCGGTATGCCGCCGGCGCGCACAACGGGGCTTGGCAGCGTGGAGGTTGAAGACGAATTGCAGAAGACCGTCGCGGCCATGTGGGGCGATTGCGATGGAGGCTCGGCGCCATCGCACGTTTATGGCAAAGGGATTGTTTACTGCACGCGAGATTCACGCGCCGTGCTTACGGCGCGGCACATCGAACCGGACTTTGAATATCAAGTGATGAGCGGCACGGGGCAGCTCGACTACATCCACCGCCGGCGAGGCGATGCCGATATTTACTTCGTGAGGAACACGGGCGACGCGCCCGTCGTGGCCGAAGTCGATTTCAGAACGCAGGGCAAAACTCCGGAGCTATGGCACCCGGATTCTGGAACGATTGAATCGGATCTTTTGTACGAAAATACCCCGGATGGACGCACGCGTTTGCCACTTTGGCTCGATGGATATGGCTCCGTTTTCGTCGTGTTCCAGAGACGGGCGGGCCTTCACGTCGTCACGACGGAGCGCGACGGAAGGCAAATATATCCATTACCGGCGACGGCGGATCACAGCGCTGCGAAACAGTTTGCCGCGACGAATCAAGCCGGCGTGATTCATTGGCGGACCGCGGTGCCTGGGAACTACCTAATCCACTTGTCGGATGGATCCGCGCGGAAGGCCGAGATTCCGCCGGAGACGCAACGGATGGAATTGCCGGAAACTTGGACGCTCACGTTTCCAGCAGGATGGGGCGCACCAGCGAGCGTGCCGCCGACACATCTTGGATCGTGGACGGAGTCCGCCGACCCGGGCATCCGCTACTTCTCTGGGACGGCCACTTATCGCACCACGGTGGACGTGCCGTCATCGATGTTCGGAAGAGGGAGAGTCCTGTGGCTTGATTTCGGAGAACTGGCTGAGCTTGCGACCGTCCGCGTGAACGGCATTTCGCTTGGCACGATGTGGAAAGAACCGTTCGCCGTGAGAGCGGATACGGTGCTTAAGCCCGGGAAGAACGAAATCGAAATCAGCGTGACGAATTTATGGGTGAATCGCTTGATTGGCGATGCCCAGCCTTCAAATCAACAAAAGTTTACGCACACCAACATCACGAAATATGCGCCGAACTCGCCGCTGTTGCCCTCGGGCTTGTTTGGCCCCGTAACGATCACTTCAACCTACGACGAAATTTTGCACTGACGAGCTGAAAATCTGACTGTTTCGCGTTCCAGATGCGTGTCAGTTGGCCCCATTTCTGATGCGAGAGCACTGTGTGTCTCTGTTTTTCAGAACGTTGATCGTTATCAAGGGCCACGGATATTCCTATTCCCGCCGCCTCCACCCTACCGGACCAGGACATCGTGTCCCGAGCTAGCGCTGGTCCGCGGGGCGCGTCGAAGGGCACTCCTCAATAAATTGTGGTTGCGATTTAGCGTTCTGTGGCGACTGGTTCTGGGATGCCGGTGGTGAGCAGCTTGGCGAACTGATCGGGAGGCACGGGGCGGCCGAAATAATAACCTTGCGCTTCGTCACACTCGCGGGCTTGAAGAAACGCCAGCTCTTTCTGCGATTCCACTCCTTCGGCGACGACGCGCAGATTCAGGCTTCGGGCCATGCTGATCATGGCGGTGACGATGGAGGCCTCGTCGGGAGCGGTGGTGATCTGGCGGACGAAGGACTGATCGATCTTCAGCGCGTCCATCGAAAATTTTCTTAGGTAGCTCAGGCTGGAGTAACCTGTGCCGAAATCGTCGACTGAAAGTTGCACGCCTTTCGCGCGCAAGGCTTTCAGAATCGATTCCGTGGCCGCGGGGCGCTTCATCAGGACGCTTTCCGTCAGCTCCAGCTCGAGAAGTCTTGGATTCAGGCCGGTCTCCTTTAGGATTGCGAAGATGCCTTCCAAAAATTTCTCATTGCGAAACTCCATCGCGGAGACGTTCACGGAGATCGCAACCTGGGGCAGGCCGGAATCAGCCCAGGCGCGGGTTTGCTTGCAAGCTTCGCGAAGCACCCATCGATCGATCGGCAAAATCAAGCCGGAGTCTTCCGCGACGGGAATAAATTTCGCCGGCGAAATCGGCCCGCGCGTGGGATGCGTCCAGCGCAGCAAAGCTTCCGCGCCGGTGATCTCTCCCGTCTTCAGGCTGACCTTCGGCTGGTAAACGAGCGCGAATTCCTGCCGCTCCAACGCGCGCCGCAAACTTTCCTCAATGGATTGCCGCGCCACGGCGCGCACGTTCATAGCCGGCTTGAAGAATTGGTAGCTCTGGCGCCCGTTTTCCTTGGCCTGATACATCGCCATGTCGGCGTTCTTGATCAGCGTTTCCGCGTCCACGCCATCGTCGGGATAGACGCTGACGCCGATGCTTGCCGTGACGTAAAGGTCGTGGGCATCGACGGAATGAGCTTCCGCAACGGTCTGCAGCATTCTTCGCGCGGTGATGGCGGCGTCTTCCGATTGCTCCATTTCCGAAAGCAGCACGACGAATTCATCGCCCCCCTGACGGCTGACGGTGTCCGTGGCACGCACACACTTCACCAGGCGCTTGGCGATGGATTGAAGCAGTTTGTCGCCGATTGGATGGCCCAGGGAATCGTTGATGTGTTTGAAGCCATCCAAATCCAAAAACAGCACCGCAACTTTCTTGTTGACGCGCGGCGCGAATACGATCGCCTGGTTCACGCGGTCGTTCAGAAGCATGCGATTGGGCAAGCCCGTGAGGAAGTCGTGCTGGGCGGAGTGGCTCAGATGCGCTTCGCTGGTGCGCAGCGCTTCGGTGCGCTCCGCAACGCGGCCTTCCAACTCGGCATTGAGCGTGCGGATTTCTGTTTCGGCCGCGCTGCGCTGGGCGTACTCCGCATTCATTTTTCGCGCGTTCAGCCACACCAGGCCGCCGAACACAACTACGTTGGAGGTGCTATAAATGGCGAGGCCTAGCGCGGTTCCCCAAAATCCTGCTCGTTCGCCGTACAAGCAAATCAAGCCCAGCAACAAGGGAATGAAGAAGACGGGAACGAGAAATCGGTGGGCCATCACGCTGCCCGAGCCTTCGCCGGTGATGTCGCCGGCGAGGCCGGTGCGGGGCCGCGCGAAGAAAATCGCGCCGCTCAGCAGAAACATCGCGATCGCCGTCGGCAGCGGAATTTGCGTGTAAAACCACACTTTGGTCAAAGCGGTCGCGTGGTATGCATACTCCGTGATAGCCATCAGGGCCACCAGCGCGGGCCACAAGCTCAGACCCTGTGATGGCCTGCGGCCGCTTTTCGTCTGCCACTCCAAAAACAGAAGCGCCATTCCGATAGCCGCAAAGGCCGTAGCCGATGTGGGGGACATACGTCCCGGGAAGGTCGCGCCGGAAGCTCCCTCAGCGCCTCGGACAAAGAGCTGGTCGATCCGCAGATTCGCACCGAGGAAATACTCGACCCTTGTGGCCGCGCCAATCAGCACGACTAGCAACGCGAGAAAACGTGCGATGTAACGCGTTGCGGCATTCGCATCGCCGGGAAGCAGCAATCCTAAAGACGTTCCGGAAAGAAACAGGGCAAGCGCCATGTTCACATTGATGGCGACCAGCCCCGGAAAGAGGGATTTCAAGAGTTCAATGTGAAAGGCCCAGCCACACAGAACCAATCCGCCCGTCGCGACAACAAAAATCGCCGACGCCTCGCAATAGACCCGCAGTAATTTGAAAGGACGGGGGTTGGGGGAAGGCATGAAGGTTCCGGGCGCCTGGGTCACTGAAGTTCCCGTGTAGCAAAAGTGCCTAAATGGACCGGCTGCGGCAAAGACTAGTGTGCCCGAATTTGTGAGAATTTTAGGGGTTTTCGCAGGCGTGAGTGCCCAAGCTGGTAATCACGCAAATTGACCTATTGGCGGATTGATTTCCCGAACTTAGGCGCGCGGGCTTGAAGGGAAAGATCGCGGCTGCTGCGAGGTTCCCCGAATCAACAAACTATTTCTGCGCTCGATAAATTTTTCGGATTGGACTTCACTTCGCCAGCTTCCTATGCTCACTCGCGAAGGGTGCGATGCGGCCATTCAACCGGCGAAATGTGTTGACGCATAACACTTGGAGTTCTTGGATCATGGGGCGCAGATGACGAACCCGCGGTTGCTCTTTTCGTGCAGTTCGCTGCTGCGTTTAGGAATTGCGGCTAGACTGGCACATACTGTCAGACTAGTCTCTAGGGCTATGATGCGCAGAATCCAGGCTTATCTTCCGCACGCAGTTCTTGTCAGTCTGGAAGCTCCAGCCTTCGACTGAGGTCACTTTTGTCCACGGACGCCCCAGGCTCTCCACCTCTGTTCCCGATCGAAAACGATCGCACGGCTTTGACCAAAGAGGCGCTGAAGCGCGCCTTCCGCGACAATCTGTTTTACATGCAGGGAAAGTTCTCCTCGCTCGCGACAAAGAAGGATTACTACTTGGCGCTGGCTTACACCGTGCGCGATCGTCTGCTGCATCGCTGGGTGAGCACGGCGGAGGCTTATACCAAGGCCGGGTCGCGCACCGTCGCTTATTTATCGGCGGAATTCCTGATGGGCCAGCATCTCGGAAACAATCTGATCAATCTCGGAATTTATGACCAGGTGAAGCAAGCGGTCACGGAGCTGGGCCTGGACTTCGACGAACTGCTTTCAAGCGAAGAAGAGCCGGGACTCGGCAACGGCGGCCTCGGACGACTCGCCGCGTGCTTTCTGGATTCGCTGGCCACGCTGGAAGTTCCCTCGCTCGGGTACGGGATTCGCTACGAATACGGAATCTTCGAGCAGGAAATTGTCGATGGCTGGCAGGTGGAAAAAACCGACAAGTGGCTGCGATTTGGCACGCCGTGGGATTTGGTGCGCCCCGAATGGGCCGTGGAAGTCTCTCTGGGTGGACGCACGGAGCACACGCAGGACGGAGCCGGCCGAAGCCGCGTGCGCTGGGTACCGGAACGCACGGTGATCGGCGTTCCCTACGACACGCCGATCCTCGGATACCGCACGAACACCTGCAACACTTTGCGATTGTGGCGAGCGGAAGCGCCGGAGTCATTCGACTTCGCGGTGTTCAATCGCGGCGATTACACCGGCGCGGTCAGCAATAAAGTTGTCGCCGAAAATATCACCAAGGTGCTGTACCCGAACGATGAAGCGCTGCAAGGCAAAGAGCTGCGACTGCAGCAGCAATTCTTTTTTGTGTCCTCCTCCCTGCAGGACATGTTTCGCATCCTGCGCGGGCAAAGAATCCCGATTGAGCGCTTCCACGAAAAATTCGCGATTCAGTTGAACGATACGCATCCCGCCATCGCCGTGCCGGAGCTGATGCGTCTGCTGGTGGACGTGCATGGCATGGAGTGGAAGCCGGCTTGGGAGATCACGCAAAACTCCATCAGCTACACAAATCATACGCTGCTACCCGAGGCTCTTGAGCGCTGGCCCGTGAGCATGTTCGGAAGGCTGCTGCCGCGGCATCTGGAAATTATTTACGACATCAACTCGGGTTTCCTGGCTGAGGCGCGCGCGCGTTTTCCCGGCGATGCGGCGCGCATCGCGCGACTATCGCTGATCGATGAAAGCTACGAGCATCACGTGCGCATGGCGAATGTCGCGTGCGTGGGGAGTCACGACATCAACGGCGTTGCCGCCCTGCATTCAGAACTGCTGAAGGAGGAAGTACTTTCGGATTTCAACGCGCTGTGGCCGGCGAAATTCAGCAACAAAACCAATGGCGTGACGCCGCGACGCTGGATCGTGCTGAGCAATCCGAAACTTTCCGCGCTGATCTGCGAAGCGATCGGCGATGGATGGATCAGGGACCTCGCGCAATTGCGAAAGCTGGAACCGCTGGCGGAAGACGCCGGTTTTCGAGAGAAGTGGCGTGAAGTGAAGCGCGCCAACAAGAGCGAGTTCGCGACGTTCGTCGAAGAGCGCACGGGCGTGATGATCGATCCGGAGTCAATCTACGACGTGCAAGTGAAACGCATCCACGAGTACAAACGCCAGCACCTGAATATCCTGCACGTGATCGCGCTGTACAACCGGATGAAGGCGGACGCGAACTACGATCCGGTGCCGCGCACTTTCATTTTTGGCGGCAAGGCCGCGCCCGGCTATCACATGGCCAAACTGATCATCAAACTGATCAATTCGGTGGCCGATGTGGTGAATGGCGATCCCGACGTGCGCGATCGCATCAAAATTGTGTTCGTACCGAACTTCAACGTGAGCAGCGGGCAGCGCATTTATCCCGCCGCGGAGCTATCCGAGCAAATCTCCACCGCGGGGAAGGAAGCCTCCGGCACAGGGAACATGAAATTCTGCATGAACGGAGCGCTGACGATTGGGACTTTTGACGGCGCCAATATCGAAATCATGGAAGAAGTGGGCGCGGAGAATTTCTTTCTATTTGGACTGACGACAGAGCAGATCGCGGCGTTGCGTGCGCAAGGCTATCGGCCCGCCGATTATTACGATAAGAACCCCGAATTGCGCGAAGTGATCGATTTGGTGCGCAAAGGATTTTTCTCGCGCGGGGATGCGGATCTGTTCCGCTCACTGATCGACACGCTGACGTGGAGCGACCCGTTTATGGTGATGGCGGATTTCGCGCCGTACGCGGAATGCCAAACGCGCGTCAGCGAAGCTTATGTGGATCAGGAACGCTGGACGCGCGAGTCCGTACTGAATTCCGCGCGCTCCGGCAGATTCTCCTCCGACCGCACGATCCGCGAGTACTGCCGGGAAATTTGGCGAGCCAAGAGCGTGCCGATACGCCTTCTAACGCAAGCCGAAATCGAAGCTGCCGTTCTGCACTGAGTTGGACTTCGCGCGTGCGATATGTGCGCCTCACGACGCCCAGAAACTTAAAATGAATTTTGCGACGGGATGTTACGGAAGGAAGGTCGTGCCCATCAAATGCTCGTCCATGGCGCGGGCGGCTTTGCGACCTTCGGCGATGGCCCACACCACAAGCGATTGACCGCGGCGCATATCACCCGCAGAGAAAATACCGGCCACTGAAGTCAAATGATTGCCGTTCGTGGCGATATTCCCGCGCGCGTCAAGCGCGACGCCCAATTGCTCGATCATTCCCTGCTTTACCGGACCGGTGAAACCCAGAGCCAGCAAAACAAGATCCGCCGGCAGAATAAATTCGGTTCCCGGCTGCGGCTCGAACTTCGGCGGCGGTCCGACGCGGATGGCGTGCAGTTCCTTCACGTTGCCCTTTTCATCGCCGGTAAAGCGCGTCGTCGCAATTCCCCACTCGCGCTGGCCGCCCTCTTCGTGCGCGCTTTCCGTGCGCAATTGCAGCGGCCACAAAGGCCACGGCGTACTGGGCGCGCGTTCCGGCGGCGGCATGGGCATGATTTCAAACTGCTCGATGGATTTCGCTTTGTGCCGATGGCAAGTGCCCAGGCAATCCGCTCCGGTGTCACCGCCGCCGATGATCACTACGTGCTTACCGTCGGCGCGAATTTGGCCGGGGACGGAATCGCCGGCGTTCAGTTTGTTCTGCTGCGGCAAAAACTCCATGGCAAAGTGAATGCCCCGCAGCTCGCGTCCGGGAACGTTCAGGTCGCGCGGATTTTCCGCGCCGCCGGCAAGCAGGACAGCGTCGAACTCCTTGCGAAGATCGTTGGCGGGAAAATTTCCGCCCACATGAGCGTTCGTTTGAAAGACGATGCCTTCGGCAACGAGCTGTTCAAGGCGCCGGTCGAGAACTCGCTTCTCCAATTTGAAATCGGGGATGCCGTAGCGCAGAAGTCCGCCGACGCGATCGGCTTTCTCGAAAACGGTTACCGCGTGGCCGGCGCGATTCAATTGCTGCGCGGCAGCCAGGCCCGCGGGCCCCGAGCCCACAATCGCGATGCGCTTGCCCGTGCGAGACGCCGGCAGCTCCGGCTCGACCCAACCTTCATCCCACGCGCGATCGATGATCGTTTTTTCGATCACTTTGATCGTCACAGGCGGCTCATTGATGCCGAGCACACAGGCCGCTTCGCACGGAGCAGGGCAAATGCGTCCGGTGAATTCCGGAAAGTTATTCGTGGAGTGCAGCACGCGAATCGCTTGCTTCCAGTGATCGCGATAAACGAGATCGTTCCAGTCCGGAATGATATTCGTGACGGGGCAGCCGGTGTGGCAGAAAGGCACGCCACAATCCATGCAGCGCGCGGCTTGCGTGCGCACCTTGTCTTCTGAAAAAGGCTGATAAACCTCGAAGTAATCGTTGACGCGCTCGGCGACCGGCCGCCGCGCGGGCATCTCTCGCGTGTATTCTTTGAATCCGGTGACCTTACCCACGGGCCACCTGCGCGTGCGGCACATTTCCGGCGTGCATTTCCAGAACGGCCGCCGGAACGCGCGGAACGCCCAGCACGCGCTTATATTCGTGCGGGAAGACTTTAATGAATCGCGGCAGAATGGCGTCCCAATTTTCGAGAATCCATTTCGCCTGGCGGCTGGAAGTGAATTCCGCGTGGCGCGCGATCAAGCCATGAAGCGTCGCGATATCTTGCTCGTCCGTGACGGCCTCGAGATCGACATCGTTGCGATTGCAGCGAACCGACGGGAAATCGCCGATGGTGTCCAGAACGTAGGCGATGCCGCCGGTCATGCCCGCCGCAAAATTCCGGCCCGTCTGGCCGAGCACCACGACCAAACCTCTGGTCATATATTCGCAGCCGTGATCGCCGACGCCCTCGACAACGGAGGTCGCGCCAGAATTGCGCACAGCGAAACGCTCGCCGGCCATGCCATTGAAGAACGCTTCGCCGGAGGTCGCGCCATACAAGCAGACGTTCCCGATCAAAATGTTTTCTTCAGCCACAAATTCGGAGCCGCGCGGCGGATAAATGATTAGCCGGCCGCCGGAGAGACCCTTGCCGACGTAATCGTTGGCTTCGCCTTCGAGCGTGAGCGTGACGCCGTTCACCAGGAACGCGCCGAAGCTTTGCCCCGCGCAACCTGTGAAGCGCACGCGAATGGTGTCCTCGGGCAAGCCCGCGGAACCGTGCCGCTTGGCGATTTCGCCGCTGAGCATCGCGCCCACCGTGCGATGAACGTTGCGAATGCGCAGACTCAGATTCACGGGCGCTTGATTGGCGATGGCGTCCTGCGAATCCTTGATCAATTTCAAGTCGAGGGCTTCTTTCAACCCGTGATCCTGCGCGATCAATTGGCGCCGGCCGACATGGCTGGGCACCGGCGGATCGTAAATGATCGCGGAAAGATCGATTTCCTTGGCTTTCCAGTGCGTGATGTCCTTGCGCTGCACCAGGCAATCGACGCGGCCAATCATTTCGTTCACGGTGCGGAATCCAAGCTGCGCCATCAAACGGCGCAGGTCTTCGGCCACGAAGAAAAAGAAATTGATGGCGTGCTCGGGCTGCCCCGTGAACTTCTTGCGCAGTTCCGGATCCTGCGTGGCGATGCCCACCGGGCACGTGTTCAGATGGCATTTGCGCATCATGATGCAGCCCAGGGAAATCAGCGGCGTGGTGGCGAAACCGAATTCTTCCGCGCCTAACAGCGCGGCGATCGCGACGTCGCGGCCAGTTTGCAGCTTGCCATCCACCTGGATGCGCACGCGGCTGCGCAGATCGTTAATCACCAGCACTTGATGAGTTTCCGAAAGTCCCAGTTCCCACGGAATGCCCGCGTGGCGAATCGAGCTGATCGGCGACGCGCCGGTTCCCCCGTCGTATCCGCTGATCAGGATCACGTCGGCGTGCGCTTTGGCCACGCCAGCGGCGACGGTTCCCACGCCCACTTCAGCTACGAGCTTTACGGAAATTCGCGCGCGCGGATTCGCGTTCTTAAGATCGAAGATCAGCTGCGCCAAATCCTCGATGGAATAAATGTCGTGGTGCGGCGGCGGCGAAATCAAGCCCACGCCCGGGATCGAATGGCGGACGCGCGCAATGGTTTCGTCTACTTTGTGGCCGGGCAATTGGCCGCCTTCGCCGGGCTTGGCGCCCTGCGCGATTTTGATTTGCAGATCGTCGGCGTTCACCAGGTAATTCGTGGTGACGCCAAAGCGCGCTGACGCCACTTGCTTGATCGCGCTGCGGCGCGAGTTGCCATCGGCATCCGGCAGGAAGCGCGCCTCATCTTCGCCGCCTTCGCCGGTGTTCGATTTCCCGCCGATGCGGTTCATGGCGATGGCCAGCGTTTCGTGCGCTTCCTTGCTGATCGAACCGTAGGACATCGCGCCGGTGGCGAAGCGCTTCACGATTTCGGCCGCGGGCTCCACTTCTTCCAGCGGAATCGCGGCGCCCGACGGTTTGAAATCGAACATGCCGCGCAGCATGAGCAGATCGCGGTTCTGCCGATTCACGATTTCCGCGAATTCCTCGTACGTCTCAAAACTCGATTGGCGTACGGCCTGCTGCAATTTGCTGACGGTGACCGGGTTTATCAGATGCCGCTCGCCGGAGACCCGGAATTCGTATTCCCCGCCGACGCGCAGCCCGGTTTCCGATTCACGTGGCGCCAGCATCGCGAAGCGATGCTTCAGCAGCGCTTCGTGGGCCAGCGCTTCCATGCCGACACCTTCAATGCGAGACGCGGTGCCCGTGAAATAGCGCTCGACCAGCGATTTCTTCAACGCGCCCTGATAACTCTGCAGGGTGGAGATACCCATCTTCGACAAAACTTTCAGCAGCCCCTTGTCCACGGCCTTCATGTAGTTCTTGAACGTCTTGTCCCACGTGTAATCGCGCGGGAGCGCGCCCTGCCGGAAAAGATCCTCTAGAGTCTCGATCGCCAGATAGGGATTCACGGCGCTCGCGCCATAGCCGAGCAGCAGCGCGAAATGCATCACTTCGCGCGGCTCGCCCGTTTCGACGATCAGCGCCACCTGGTTGCGCGTTTTTTCGCGCACCAAATGGTTGTGCACCGCCGAAAGCGCGAGCAAGCTCGGGATCGGCGCATATTCGCGATCCACGCCGCGGTCGGAAAGAATCAAGAGTGTGTAACCAGACTTAATCGCCAGCGAAGCGCGCCGGCACAGCGTATCAACCGCTTTCTCGAGTTCCTGTTCGCCGCCTTCGATGCGGAAGAGCATGGGAATTGTGGTGGCTAGCAAATCGCCCATGCTGACGCGGCGCAGCTTTTCAAGCCGCCAGTTCGAGATGATCGGATGACGAAGTTTCAGCGTGTGACAATTCTTCGGCGTTTCGTCGAGGACGTTGCCTTCCGATCCGATATAGCTGCTTAAAGACATGACCAAATCTTCGCGGATCGGATCGATCGCAGGATTCGTCACCTGCGCAAATGTCTGCTTGAAATAATTGAACAGCAGCTGCGGCTTATCGGATAGACACGCAAGCGGCGTATCGATGCCCATCGCGCCGACGGGCTCTTGTGCGTTCACAGCGTAAGGCAGCAGGTTGGTCTTCAGGTCTTCGTCTGTGTATCCGAAGGCGCGCTGGCGCATCAAGATTGTGTCGTGCTCCATGGAGCGCACGCGCGTGGGGCTCGGCAGATGATCGAGCGTGAGTTGGTTTTCCTTCACCCACTGCGCGTACGGCTGGCGCGAAGCCAACTGCTTTTTGATTTCGTCGTCGGAAATCAATCGGCCTTGCTCGGTGTCCACGAGCAGCATGCGCCCGGGGGCCAGCCGACCCTTCATCGTGACGTCCTTCACTTTGATTGGCAGCACGCCCGCTTCCGAGGCCATGATCACCAGATCGTCTTTGGTGACGAGGTAGCGCCCCGGACGCAACCCGTTGCGATCGAGCTTTGCGCCGATCACGCGCCCATCCGTGAACGCCACAGCGGCCGGCCCATCCCACGGCTCCATCAGCGATGCGTGGTATTCGTAAAATGCGCGCACATCATCGGGCATCGAGGTGTCGCGCTCCCACGCCTCGGGAATCAGCATGGACATCACGTGCGGCAGGCTGCGCCCGGCGAGCGTGAGCATTTCCACGGCGTTATCGAGCATCGCGGAATCGCTGCCGCCCGGCGTGATGATAGGAAACAGCTTCTTGAAATCGTCGCCGAACAGCGGAGAGGCCATCACGGATTGGCGCGCATACATCCAGTTGATATTGCCGCGCAGCGTGTTGATCTCGCCGTTGTGGCAAACGTAGCGGTAGGGATGCGCGAGCTGCCAACTTGGAAAAGTGTTGGTGGAAAAGCGCTGGTGAACCAAGCACAGCGCGCTCATCAATTCCGGGTCCGACAATTCCTTATAGAAATTCGCGATCTGCGGCGCCAGCAGCAATCCTTTGTAGACGATGGTGCGCGAGGATAGCGACGGAAGATAAAAGAATCCCTTCTCTTTCAGATCGGATTCAGCGACGGCCGCTTCCACCAGCTTGCGCACCACGTAGAGCTTGCGCTCGAACGCATCCTGATCCATGTCCGGCGCGCGCCGCAGAAAAATCTGTTCAATGTAAGGCTGTGTATTGCGCGCCACGCGCCCAATCGTGTTGCCGTTGATGGGAGTGTCGCGCCAGCCAATCAAGCCGACGCCGTTCTCCCGCGCGATTCTTTCCAGGATGCCTTCGCACAGAATTTTCTCGTGCGGATCGACTGGCAGGAAAACCATCCCGACGCCGTATTCGCCGGCAGCGGGCAGAGAAAAACCGAGCTTCGCGCATTCGCGCGCGAAAAACGCGTGAGGAATCTGAATCAAGATGCCCGCACCGTCGCCCGTCTGCGGATCGCATCCGCACGCACCGCGGTGCGTCAAATTGATCAGGATCTGAATACCCTTGTGAACGATGTCGTGGGATTTCTGTCCTTTTACATGCGCAACAAAGCCGATGCCGCAGCCATCGTGCTCATGCCGCGGATCGTAAAGGCCCCGCGCTGAAG
>JBEKDK010000093.1:0-13741 GCA_050014395.1 Candidatus Acidiferrales bacterium
TCGGGAAAAGATACAGCGCGCGTGTATCCGGATTTTCCAGCACCGCGTTCAGCACCGGCAAGTTGTAGCAGATCGTCTTGCCCGAAGCCGTCGGCGTCACCACCACCACATTTTTCCCGCCGCGCACCGCTTCAGCCGCCGCGGCTTGATGCGTATAAAGCTGCGCGATGCCCTTCGCCGCGTATGCCGCGGCCAGCTCGCTCCGCACCCACGGCGGCATCGGCGCATACTGCGCCTCGCGCGCCGGAATTTGCCGCACCGCCGTCAGCACTTCGCCCGAGCGGTCGCGCTCCGCAAGCGACGCCACGATTTCTTCGACTGTAGCCAACGAATCGCTGCGCGCCGCGCGCACAGCTAGAGCATCGCGCATAAAATCCCCCTGACTGCGACTTCGCTTTTTGTTCGCTAACGGTATCACGGCGCAAAAGCCGGGGCAAGCGCGATTGAATTCGGACGCGGAGTATCGAAGACGGTACTAATCCTTGGGAACCCTGGCGCAACGCTCAAGTTGCGCTGGTGTACGATTAAGCTGTGTCCCACATCGAGAAGTAATTTCCGCTCGCAATCCAACGGAAGAAAACCGAGGCCCAATCATGGGTAAGACGTTTGTTCCATTTGCGCTTTTGCTGGCGCTTGTTGCCGGCGTGGCCGGCATTTCGGCCAAGGATACGCAGTCGCCGAAGTACAAGAACGTGGAGGTGAAGCATTTCGTCGTCGCGGACGGAGTGGCGCTTACGCAGAATTTCGTCAACGTGTTTTATGACGCTCTGCGCGACCAACTGCAGAAGGACGCAATCGCGGGCCAAGTTGTCGAAGAGGGAACCGCGATTCCCGACGCCGACGCCGCAGATTCGATCGTTGTGGAAGGCAAGTTCACGCTGTTCAAGCCAGCCGGCCGCAGTATGTCGTCGCCGGGAAAAGTGGACTGGGAAATCGATGTGTATCGCAAGAGCGATCACTCGCTGATCACAACACTCACAAGAGATCTCTCGACACCCGGCTGGAAAGAAGATGCCCTAGCTAAGGCTTGTGGACAGCAGGCTGCGCACGACATCAAGAAGGGCCTGAAGTAGCAGCCTGTCGACCGAATCTTTGCGGCGCGCGGGAGTTGAGCGCAACCTTCTGACTTGCCTCCCGCGCGTGCGCGGCTACATCGTCTCCGCGGTTTCGAGCGTTTCCGCACGCGGAACGGCGTGCGCCGCAGCGCGCCGCGTTCGATCCTTAATCCACGCGCCGATCCGATACGCGAGCAGCAGACCGACCAGCGTTCCGTAAAAGATCGGCTTGCGTTCGTCCGATTTCACCAGCCACGCATAATGAATCACACCCAGAATCGCAATCACATAAATCAATTGATGCAGCCTTTGCCAGCGCCGTCCGCCCAGGCGCCGTATCCACCCCGCCGTCGAGGTGATCGCCAGCGGAATCATCAGCACAAATGCTGAAAATCCCACGGTGATGAAGCGCCGCTTCAAAACGTCCTTCCACATTTCCGGCCAAGCGAAAAAGTGATCGAGGCCAATCCACGTGGAAAAGTGCAAGAACACGTAGAAGAACGCAAACAGGCCCACCATCCGCCGAAAGCGAATCAGTTGCGGGAGATGCAGAATCTTGCGCAGCGGCGTGATCGCCAGCGTGACGATCACGAATCGAATGGTCCAATCGCCGGTGCGGTGCGTGATGAAGGCGATCGGATCGGCCTGCGCTGTCGGATTTGTGAATAAGCCCCAGGCGATGAAGCCCACCGGCGCGAGACACAGCACAAAAACGAAAACTTTCGTCCACTTGCTGGTCAGAATGGAATTTGCGACGCTCACGCCGGCGCTCTCCTAATAATTCACTCGCAGGTCCATGCCGTTGTACATGCTCGCCACTTGATCCCCGTACCCGTTGAACATCAGCGTTTTGCGGCGAAAGAAATCGCCCAAGCGGCGCTCCGTCGCCTGGCTCCATCGCGGATGATCCACGTTCGGATTCACGTTGGAATAGAATCCGTACTCGTGCGCATTCTCCATATTCCACGCCGTCGGCGGATGATTTTTCACGAACGAAATCTTCACCAGCGACTTGGCGCTCTTGAATCCGTATTTCCATGGCAACACGATGCGCACCGGCGCGCCATCTTGATTCGGCAGCGTCTCGCCGTACATTCCAAACGTCAGCAGCGCCAGTGGATTCATCGCTTCGTCCAGACGCAATCCTTCAAGATACGGCAGCTGAATCCCCGAATACGGCCCGCGCGGCATCTGCCGCTGATCGTAGTAACTTTCGAAAGCCACAAATTTCGCTTTCGGCGTCGGCTGCACCTGATTCGCCAGCACGCTCAGCGGAAATCCGATCCACGGCACCACGATCGACCACCCTTCCACGCAGCGATGCCGGTAAATCCGTTCCTCGAGCGGCGCGAGCTTCATCAGCTCGTCCAACGTAAAGCTGCGCGGCTTGGCGACTTCGCCATCCACGCGCACGCTCCATCCCGACGTATTGAAATTCTGTGCGTTGTTCGCCGGATCGGCCTTGTCTGTGCCGAATTCATAAAAATTGTTGTAGTGCGTGACGGTGTCTTCCTTCGTCTCCGCTTCCGTCGTGCTGTAAGGCCATTTCACGAACTGCAGCGGCGCCGGCCCGGACGCCAACACGCGCCGCGGCGCCAGCGCTTCGATCCCTTTCCACGCCGCGAGCGCGCCGGTGGCCCCGAGCATTCCCAATAGAAAGCTGCGCCGCCCCTGATATAGCCGCTTCGGCGTGACGTCGGAATACTTCAGCTCCTGCTCCGGCTTAATCAGCATCGTGCGCAACCTCCTCAGAACCGCAGTCCGCTCTCACGCGAACGCGCCGCCGCGCCCTTCGCGCCGCATCGGTCGCATCATAATACGCGTCCCGCGGCAATTTGGATGCGCAAATCCGCCGGCGGATCATCAATAGTGGAAGCGGTAGCGGAACTCCACATAGATTTGCCGCGGATCGTTGAAGTGGAATCCGCCGAACGTGAGGCTGTTGTCCAGCAACACGCGCCGATTCGCCACGTTCAGCCCGCTGACCGAAACCGAGTATTTTTCCCCGAAATTCTTGCCGAGCGACAGGTCGAACGTAGTGTGCTGCGGCAAATAATCTCCGGGATATTGCGCATCCGGCATTCCGTTGGTGAAACCGGAGCCGTAGTACACATTCGTCGCTGCGAACGCGTGCCAGGGAAGCGTGACGTTGAAGCCCACGTTCAGAGTGTTTCTCTGATCGTGATCGACGGGTGAATATATCGGCGGAGGCTGGCAATCGGGGTCGGCCGGGTCGGCGCAGATCAAGCCGCCGGTGAACGGTCCCCGCGCCTGCGCGATTTGATTCGCATAGGCCAAATGGAATTGGCCGCGATTCCAGAGTCGCGGAGAGCTGATCGTCATCTCCCAGGTTTGGATCAAAGCGCCGGCCCACGTGAGCGGCCAGAAAAGGTTCGACTCGCCGATATTGCTGTGGTCGAGCCAATTTCGCGCGCGCGTCTGGTACGTGTCCGCGTCGAAACTCCAGCGCCGCAACGGAATCGTTACTCCGAATTGGTGCTCTTCATCGCGCTCGCCGAAGAGAGGGCCGAACGAAAGACTTTGGCTGTTGGCCAGAGCGAGAAGGGGGCCCGTGGCGGTCAACAGCGGCGGGGCTTGATAAAAATCGCCATAGAAGGCGTGAAAGACCCAGTTCAAACGCGGGACCCTGAGAGCCACGCCCACGCGGGGATCCGTCGCGTTCTCCACCTCGAAATGCGATTGCCGCAGGCCGCCGATAATCGTAAACCACGAGGTCGGTTTAAATTTGTCAGTAATGAATTCTTCCCATAGGCCGCCGGTCACCGCGGCCGAAGACGCGGGAAAATTCTCGCTGCCGTCGGTGAAGGTGTTGTCGAAATAATTGCTCTGGCGCTGCTCGAATCCGTACATCCCGGCTTCGACGTCGTTTTTCGCGACGTGCGCGTTGATGGCCGCCTGCAATCCACCATAGTTGGAGGTCTGATCGGCATCGGTGATCACCGGAAAATCGTTCTGCGAACCAATGTAATTCGCTTTGTTGTAGTGGTAGAAGGGCGAAACCGTAAGCACAAGATCCTGATCGAACGTGTGCGTCCACGTGAAGGCGATATATCCGTCGCTTTCCCGCTGGGCGTCGCGAAGTTGGCTGGTGTCGTAGACCTGGTTCTCCGCGGAGTTCGGATCTGGATCGTACGGAATCTGGTAGTAATCTCCGCGCACGGAGCCGACCAGCCGGAGTTGATCTTTCGGATTCGGATTGAAGATCAGAGACACGAATCCGCCGCCGCCATTTTCCGCGTCGTGAAACACCTGGCCGATCGGCGTTTGCAGCCCGTAATTGCTGCGATTTCCGTTGACGCTCACATAGTAGGCAAAGCGCTCCGTGTGGCTTCCGAAATTCAGTTGATCGTTGGTTTGAAACCAGTTGCCGAACGTGGTGACCAGTTCGGCTTCGTTATCGCTCTCGAAGCCGTTGCGCGGCACGATGTTGAAGATTCCGTAGGTGCGGTCGCCGTAATCGGCGTCGTAGCTGCCGCGCTGTATCTCAAGATAATCGATGTCCTTCGGATCGATTACCGGACCCAAATTCGTGGCGATGTTCGTATTCGGAATGGGCACGCCGTCGATCAGCCAATCCACTTGGTGGCCGCCGCGCATGTGCAGCATGTCATGTGTCACGTAGGCTGCCGGCACGTAGTCCGTGATCATCTCCAATCCATTGCTGCGGTCGGCGCCGGGCGTTTCGGCGACGTCTTCGCGGTCCACCAGCGTTGTCGGCGTCGCCGTCTGCACGCTGGCCGTTTCCGCACTGGCGGTGACGGTGGCCGTTTGATTCACCGACGCAATGTTCAACATCACGTGCAGAATCGGCGCCGTCGCGGATGCCACAGTGAGCGTCTCGCTGGCGGTTTCAAATCCGCTCTGGCTGACGGTCACTTTGTAATCGCCGAGCGGCACGGGATTGAACGTGAATTCGCCGTCCTGATTGCTCTGTGTCGTCAGCGAGTAACTCGACGTCGCCGACGCCAGCACAACTTTCGCCCCGGCGATCGGCCTGTGCTGCGGATCGTGCACGATTCCGCGCACAGCTCCGAAAATATCCGCGCGCACGACCGCCGCGCCCGCGGACACCAACACCGGTAGCAGCAGTACGCAAAAAATAGCCCTCCTCGACATCCTTCACCTCGCGTGCGGAAAGGGTGCGGCCGCATCTCGTCGGTGCCGCGCATAGCGGAGCTATGGCCATGGTATCGAAAGATGCGTGCCGGTAACGCTTAGCTTTTGTTTACGCGAGGATGGTTTTAGGAGGCGGAGGCGTCACTTCACGCGCGGCACTTAGCAGGGAAATGGATTGCAGCAGGAATTCGACGGCGCGTATTGCCGGCGCGAAAATACTGTTCGGCGCAGTCAATACAAACGGAGTGCCGCTCAGCGCGTGCATCGATTGCGGCTGGCAGCATTCCATGTTGCACGGGCCAGCCTGGCTCAGCGGATGCGATGAGCACAGCGGACGGCCGGAAGACTCTGCCGAGCGATGCATCGGACAAAGTTTTGATTGGCAGCAAGCGCAGCACGGGGGCATCGCCAGCAGCGCGCTGGTGAGGTCCGGAATCGCGCCCAACAGCAGTGCGGAGAGCGCAAGAATCGCAATCGCTTTGTGTCGCAACTGGCTTTTCACCCCGCGAACCGAGAATAACCTGTATTCCAGTTGAAACTCAATCTCAATTAGTTGCGCTGCTGAATCTGATTTTCGAGTGAAATCGGAGTGTGGGAATTGGCTGCATTGGCTGCGTCAGCGCGTATGCAGATACGCGATCAGCGCGTCCATTTCGTCCGGCTGGAGCACAGGCCCGAACGGCGGCATGATGCCACGGCCTTCTGTGATCGTCTTGCGCACTTGCGCGTCGGTGGCAGGCGCTCCGCTCGGTAGGTTTGGCTTGCTAAATAGGCCATCTAACTTCGGGGGTTGCGTTGGCAACGAAATGGCATTCGATTCGTGGCACAGCGCGCAGTTCGTCGTGTAGATTGCCTTGCCGCGGCTGATTTCCTCAGAGGATGGGTGGCGGGAGCACGCTGTCAAGCCTAGCGCCGATAAAACCGTGGCGAAAAATACCAGGGAGCTAAGTTTTCCGGCCACCCTATTGGCCCTTGGGCTTCACGTGCCCGGTGACCTTGATGTTTTCCAGATGCGCGTCGTCGCCTTGCTCCACGATATCGGCGCGAATGACATCGCCAACCGTCAGGGCCTTCAGCGCCTTTTCATCCGGCACGCTGTAGGGCATGGACATCGCGTCCATGTACCCAGGCACTGCGTCGCCATCGACGACCACCTGGTGATTCGGCACATCGATCGACTGCACTGTGCCCGTCAGGACGTATCGCTGCGTTTTCGTTTGCTGACCTTGACCGGACTGCGCGACTCGCGCTGCGCGCGGTGATGGTCCGCCTGCGAGAACAATAATCGCGGCAAGGCCAATCAGGGCGCAAATCAACTTCGGTCGTGGCATCGTGCGTCTCCCCCGAATTATTTAGTCTGCGCGGTCGCCTGCGAAATCGCCGATAGCATGTCCGGCGTCGTCCAGTCGTTGTCGGTCCAGGTGCGCGCCACGGTTCCATCCGGAGCAAGCAGAATCGTGGCCATGCTGTGCACGATCTGATTGTCCTGTTGGTAGTACACCAGATCGAACGCGCTGGCGAGCTGCTTCAAATCATCCGCCGAAGGCACAGCGAATTCCCAATGCGCGAAGCCGGAGGCGTCGCCGCCCATGTACGCCAGCCCGTATTTCCGCATCACAGCCGGCGTATCGAAAGCGGGATCGATGCTGATCGTTAGCAATTGGGTGCGCGCGAATTCCGCCGGCGACTGCGCCAACTGTTTTTCGATGGCGGCGAATTGCCCGCTTACACGCGGGCAATAATCTGGATTGGGGCAGCGCGTGTAAATGAAAGTCAGCAGCACGGCCTTGCCTTTGAAGTTGGAGAGATGAATCGTTCTTCCGTCCTGATTCACCAGCGGCACATCGGGGACCGCTGCGCCGGCCGCAAGCGGCGCCGTGGTTTCGCCGGGCAGCGGTTTTCCGCGGCCACTCTGATCGGTGATCAGGATGTGCTCGAGCCAATAGTCGCTGCTCGATTCCACCACGACATCCGCTACGATTCGATCGCCGGGTTGCACTTCCCCCAAGCCGTGCGGATCGCGCACCGCATATGGCATCGTCATCGCCGCCATGAATCCGGGTATGTTGTCGTGCGCCACCACGATCTGCTGCGTATCGACGCTCTTCGAGATCACCACGCCGGTGAGCTGATAGTGTTTTGGCTTTGGCGGGCAGCCGCCCACGGCCAGCGCCAAAGACAGCGCCGCAAACGCAGTGAGCGCGCGCGGTGCACGGCCGAGTGCTGCGGCGGCGCGGCTGCGAATATTGTGCGGAGGCTTCGATCTCACGGAATTCTTCGCGATCTCCCGCAACTATTCTGCTTCGCCGCAGGATGAAGTGCAACCCCGCTCCGCGGGCGCAATTGGCCGTGCGGCTTGACAGTTTCGACGCCGGACCGCTATACAACATGTATGGCACAAACATATTTAATTTTCGATTTCGGCACGGACGAGGAAGCGGCGCAAAAAGCGCGTCACCGCACCGACGGTTGGAAGCAAGCTTTTCACCTGGACCGCAAAATGTTGGTGAGATTCGAGCGCGAAGCGCCGGAGCCGGCGGACGCAAGCAAAACAGACGGCAAAGCTGCCAAGAAATCTAAGAAGGCTGCGGAGACCGCTGAGACCGCCGACGCTGCCGGCGGCCAAGTGCGTGTGCTAGTGCGCCTGGATTTTTCCGATCACGAGAAACTTTCCCACCAGCGTTGGATCGATCGGATTCCCGCCGACGATGCGTTCAAGGCCGCCAAGCATGAAGTGATCGCTCACAGCGATGCGAATTTCGAGACCACTGCGAAGCGCTTTGAGGAACTCGAGTCCGAGCCCACGCCGCCCCGCGCCCGCTAAACAAAGCTACGTGCGCGACGCGCCCTTTGCGGTCTGAGCCATCGCGCTGAACGCGACGGCCGCGACCTCCTCTGTGTTTACCGCTTGAACTCGGCACGCCCCTTCGGTTCAGTCCCGCCCGCTGTCCCTTAAATGACCATATGTACAGGAGTCTCGCCCGCCGCCAACCCGTAGCCTCCTCCTAGAAGCCGGCTTCAGGCTTCAGGAGGCTCGGTGATGCGCAAGTGGGCGATCGGTTCAGGGCGATGCTGCGGGGCACTTCTGGCTCTCGTGTTGGCGGTAGCTATAAGCGCGAAGGCCCAAGACTGGCGGCCAGTCGGCCCACAGGGCGGAGATGTCGAGTCCCTGGCGGCGGTGCCGGGCGGCACGCAGGTCCTGTTCATCGGCACTTCCGATGGCCACGTGTTTCGCTCCGATGACGGCGGCGAGCATTGGCTGATGGCCGGCCGCGTTGGGCCTGGACACGATCATGTTGTCACCGCCATCGTTGTGGATCCGCGCGCGCATGACACTCTTTTGGCCAGCAGTTGGACGCTGAGCGGCAACGGCGGCGGCGTTTGGCGCAGCCGCGATGGCGGCCGCACTTGGGAATCGGCCGGACTGGAAGGCCACGCGGTACGCGCGCTGGCTGCGGCTCCATCGAATCCCGATCTTCTGATCGCCGGCGCAGTGGATGGCGTCTTCCGTTCGCGCGACGCCGGCAGCACATGGGAGCGAATTTCTCCCGAGGGCCGCGACGATCTTGTGAATTTCGATTCCATCGCCATCGATCCGCGCGATCCGGACACAATCTACGCTGGAACATTTCATCTTCCGTGGAAGACGATCGACGGCGGCCGCAGCTGGACTCCGATTCACACCGGCATGGTGGAAGATTCCGACGTGATGAGTCTGAGCGTCGATCCGCGAGATCCCGACCACGTTTTCGCCAGCGCCTGCTCGGGAATTTATTCCAGCCACAACGGCGGATTGAATTGGGTGAAGTTCAAGGGAATCCCCAACACTTCGCGGCGCACGGTGCATCTGCTGCAAGATCCGCAGAATTCGCTGACGGTTTACGCCGCGACCACGCAAGGCCTATGGAAAACGACCGACGACGGCGGCGCGTGGCATCTGGTGACGCCCGATACTTGGAGCATTCTTTCGATCGTGATCGATCCCACGCACTCGGAGCGCGTGATTCTCGGCACCGAACGCATGGGCGTTGAAATCAGCGCGGATGGCGGCAAAACGTATCGCGCCGCAAACGATGGGTTCTCTCATCGGCGCATCGCCGATCTCGCCACCGATCCTGCGCATCCCGGTTGGGCGCTCGTGGTGCTGACGAACGCCGTCGAACCCGTGCTGGAAACGCGCGACTCTGGGCACACATGGTTACCGCTGGCCGCCGGTTTGAAGTTCGGACCGCCGCGCCGCGTGTTTTCTTCGCCCGACGGTTGGTTGGCCGCGCCTGCGCCGGGAGGATTGCTGCGATTCGACGAAGCACACGGCGCGTGGATCGCCGCCAATGAAGTGATCGAAAGATCCGCCGCGCCGGCACGGACCGCCCCGCGAGCAGCGGGCGCGTCCGCGCGCTCAACTTCGCGGACCTCAGCGAGCGCAAAATCGGCAACGATCCGCACAATCGCGCCGTTCAACGCCGTCGTAAACGATGTCGCATTTTCAAACGACGCGTGGTACGCCGCGACAGAAGTTGGTCTATACGTTTCGCACGATCGCGGCGCGACGTGGATGGCGATGCCGCTGCCGAGTGAGGCTGCCGGCGCGGCGCGCGCCGTGCGCGTTCGCGATGGTTTTCTGTTTGTCGTGACGCCGCACACGCTGGAAATATCTTCCGACGCAGGCAAAACCTGGGTGCCGCGCGCGCTCCCGATTGAAGCGCGAACGGACACGCATCTGGAAATGGCCGCGATCGGTGCGGTGTATTTGGCGAGCGATCGCGGGCTGTTCGTTTCGCGTGACGCCGGATTTTCCTGGCGCCAAGCGAAGCTGCCGGAATTGGTGATGGAAGATTTGATCGTGACGCCGAGCGCCGTTGTCGTCACGACGCCTTCCGGACTTTACGCTTCACGCGATGCGGGGCTCACTTGGACGCGCGTCGAAGCTCCCGGTTCCGATTCGGAATCTTCGCTCGTTCGATCTGTCGGCAGCGGAGCGGAATTGCTGGCCGCGTCTCCGACGGAAGGGTTGTACGTCGCCGCGGTGACGACTATAGCAGCGCCAGTTTCCGCGAGCCGCGATTCGGAAATGTCCGAGCCGCAAAAATAAATTTGTAGGAACGGCGCTCCTGATTTTCACCCAGCTGAAATCTGGAAGTTAGAGCTGGAAGTGGATAATCACCGTGATGTGCGCGGGCGTCGGCTTGCCGTCGAGCAGCGCCGGGGCGTACTTGCGCTTGCGGAGCGCATCGACGGCGGCTTGCCGCAGCATCGTTGGGCCGGAAATCACCGCGGCACTTGCCACTTTACCGGTCTCGTCAATCAGCAGGTCCACAGAAACGTCTCCTTCGACTTTTTCCGCGCGCGCTGAAATTGGGTAGAGCGGCGCGGGCGCCGAAAGCAGGCGCGGCTGTATCACGCCCGTCGATTTCCGCACAGCCGGAGGCGCCGGCGGAGCGTTGGGTTGCGGCGTGTCCGCGAGGATGCTGTTGGCGGAAGCGGCCTGGACGGCGCCGGACAAATCAGGCGTGACGGCAGGCGCCGATTGATTCGTCGAGTGAGCTGCCACCGTGGGAGCGGACATCGATAGCTCCGCGACGGGCGCTCCACGCAGAGGCGCCGGAGCTGGGGTGCGCGGATTCGTCGCAACCGGCGTCACATTCGCGATAGCGGCGGATTGCGTGGCGCCGCGTGAATTTTTCGGCGTGGCCGGCTTCGCGGGCGCGGAGGCAGTGCTGGTTGCGGCCGGGGCCGCGCCGGTAATCGGTGACGCTTCAGACGTTGCCGCACTGGACGCAGCGGATGGGGCGGACGCCGGCGCGCTGGCGGAAGAAGCGGGTTCGGTGGCGGCGCTGAGCCCTGTGTTGGTTTCGGTCCTTTTCTCCCAACGATACAGCGATGGTCCCTCAGCAATTCCCACGCCGACAATCGCAGCGGCTACGATGATCCACACTAACGTCGACCAGACCTTTTTCCCCTTGGTCGGCCCCGCATCCCAACTGAGCAGGTGACCACCGGACAAGACCGGAGAGGCGGACGTCACGGGCTTGCCCGCAGACGTCATTGCGCCAGACAAGATCGCCCCGCGAGGCGCCGGCTTCCCGCTGATCGCTGAAGCCTTGGCGGACAACGGTTTCGCGGCGGAGAACGAGGGCCTTGCAGGCAGCGGCGGCGCGATGATCGGGACGGCTCTCGGCTCGATAGGCGTCGGCGCAGTTGTTGCGACGGGCGCGGGCTGAGGCGGGGCGGGCGTCGATGCGGCGCTCGCAGGCGCGGCTTCCGCGACGATGACAGGCTCCGGCGCAGGCTCCGGTGCATGCGCTGGCGTGATCTCTGGCTCCGCGGCGATCGGAGCAGGCTGTTCGACGATTGGCGCTGCGGCAACCTCAGCGATGACGGGTTCTGCGGCGGCTAAGGGCTCGAGTGTCGGCTTGGCCTCGACGGGCGCTTCGGATGCGGGCGCGGCGAGAACGGGCGCGGGCGGTTCAGGCTCGGGCGGCGCGGGCTCGGGCGGTGCGGGCTGAAGCGGAGCGGCGTGGGGCGCCGCGCTCGGTGGTTCCTCGTGGACGATCGTTTGATCGTTCACAATCGAAGCATGCAGCATGGTGAAGAAAGGATGGCGCGATTCCGCCGCGGGCGCGTTCGTTGTGGAGTGTGTTGCCGGAGCGGGGGCATCCGCGATGGGAACGGGCGTCACGCGCGTTGGGCTGGCGGAAACGTCCGGGCCCTTCGGTGCGCGCTCTTTGTGAACCAGAGATGGCCTGAGAGATTTGCCGATTCCCGCAGCCGGGAATTCCATTCCCCAGAAACTAGGCGCCGGTTTCACAAATTCAAGTTCGACGTAATTCTTCGCTCCGGGCTTGGATTTGACCCCGATCACGCGGCAGGCCGCCGCGTGGCTTGAGTTGAGGCGCCGGAGGTTAAGGATTTGTCCGGTCTCGACAGGTTGAGACAGCCGCACGACCGCGCCTTCAGCAAAGACGATCACGGTGGCGGTTTCTTCGACGAACGGATCCGGAGCGGGAGACAGTCGCTGGATCGAGACTCCGATTTCAGCTTGCAGGAAATGCGGATCGAGTTCCGAAACCTTTACCGCAAGCGTGTGTGGCGCCGAGCGGACCTTCACCGCCACGCTCATGCGCATGTGCGTTTCGGCGCCCGTCGCGACAACGATGCGGTCCATTTCGATGGGCTGATCGAGATTCAATTCGAGTTCGTCTCTCAGCAGCGGCATCATGACGGCGAGCGCGATCTTGCCTTGCTTGATCGCATAGACGCCCACAGGGGCAGAGTCGTCCGTGAGATCGCCGGAGAGTTCGACATCCAGGGGAAACTTCAAGAACTCACCGAAGTTTCCGTGCGGGCGCACGTCAATGTTTAAGGAGATTTCGAGACTGTGATCGCCGGGGTACTCGATGTCGCCGCTACTCCAAAAACCGAAGCCCTTGTCGTTGCGTCCCCAGGCAGCGGCGGCGTCAGCGCCGGCTTTCACCCACAGCGGATCGTTGCGCGCGATGGAGACGGCCAGAGACATTTCAAATCCTTGCAAACCCTTTCGCGATCCCGCCGCGCGTGGAGGTTGGCGCGTTCAGCGTGAACTCGTTCGCCGGCCGGTGGAAAAAAGGAACCGATCCGGCGGTCGATCGATCCGAACTCCTGCGGAGCAAAATACCGGGCGGGGCTTCCCGGTCGAACGCTAAGGTACCGCGTGTCGTATCGGGATGCAATGCGTCCTTCAGTTTGTGTGGTGGTGCCGGGTTAGGTTATCCTGCGTTCGCCTCCGGCCTTCGGCGGCTTCGGCGCGGCAAGCCGTCGAGGGGTACCCACACCCCCGGTGTGTTTTGCGTAAGAGTGGCAAATACAGGACTTACGGGAGAAGAGTGCGCATGAGTGTGAAAAGAAGCGGGTTGATATCGTGTGTTTTCAATGAGTTGTACACCCTGTTGTAATCGATTGAAAATAGATGCGTTGCGAGGGCGCTTTTGTGCACGTTTGCGCGTTTCAATTGAATTGCGGCGATGGAATTTTATGCGGCGGGTGCGATGACGCAGGGAAGGTCTCGTCCCAGCGACGTGAGAGTTTTCCGCGGACACTCCGGCAAGCAGGTGCAGTTGTGAAGAGAGAGTGTTGTGCGAGTGCGGCGCAGGACGCGTTTTAGGCGGCTTGCGACGGTGCAACGAGGCGGGCGAGGATGTGCGCTCGCGAGTCATACACAAGCGTAACATGCAGAGTACTATAATGTCAACAGATATCTATAGACTATTCGAACGGAATGGGTAGATATTATCCGGGGTGCGTTGCCTGAGTGTCTCTTCGAAAACAAAATGCAGAAGGATTGTGTCGCCGCCTACGGGGCTTAGTTCTTCGTGCGATTGTACCCAGGACTTCCCTGCCTGTCCCTGCCTGCCGGCAGGCAGGGACAGGCAGGCGTCCTGGGCTAGTTTATGTCGCCCCTACGAGTGTGCGTGAGAACAAGCTCACGGCAGGAGATCGAAGGGGTGCGCGATTTGTTGGCGGCTTCTCCGCGAGAATCGGGCGGAGGTTAGTTCGTCTGGTGGTAGAGGCGG
>JBEKDK010000094.1:0-13561 GCA_050014395.1 Candidatus Acidiferrales bacterium
AACGTTCCCAGCACCACCCGCTCGCCGCGCTCACCCGCCGTCGCCACCACGCGCCGCTTCATTTCCGCCGCGGCCTTCTCCGTAAACGTCAGCCCCAGAATCTCGCCGCCCTCCAGTCCCGCGTGCGTCTCCAGCAAATGCCGAATCCGCTCCGTGATCACGCGCGTTTTCCCCGTCCCCGCGCCCGCCACCACCATCAGCGGCCCTTCGCCGTGACGCACGGCCGCCCGCTGCTCCGGGTTCAGCCCGTCGCTTGCGTGAGCAGGTTTGCCCTCAGGCTTGCCTTTAGGTTCATCGAACAACGTTGCCATTGCACCATCCTAGCCTATTTCGCCGCGCGCAGCCCGGCGCCGGCGCGCGCGCAGAGATCCGCGTTGAATTAGAAAATTACGGAGTATCCGGAGTGTCTATTGCGTGGAAACTTTGCTTTCGCGCGTGAGTGCGTGAGAAAACAAAAACGGCCAGCGATCCATTTCCTCGCTGACCGTCGAATTTGTGGCGTCCCATGAGCAAAACGCCTGGCTCGCGCCGACCATCATCTGAAGTTCGTCCACAGAGATCGCCCGCGGCAAATCCTTGCGGCCGTATTCGCCCATCTGAACCATGTTCAATTTGTACCACTGTTTCCTGCCACGATTCAAGCGCGCATAGCCCGGAGACCAGGCGGTCCGCTCACGTGCGAGCGCCGCGCGCGGACCCTCGCCCCAAATTGCTTCTTCTTCACTCGCGCGCCTATACTGCGGCGGAGACCTTGATATGGATCATTTGGATCAGCCCATCATCCTTAGCGCCGTCCGCACGCCCATCGGAAAATTTCAAGGCGCTCTCGCCCCGCTCTCCGCCGTCGAACTCGGCGCGCGCGTCGTCGCCGAAGCCGTCCGCCGCGCCGGCATCGATCCCGCCGCCGTCGACGAAGCCATCCTCGGCAACGTCGTGCAAGCCGGCCTCGGCCAAAATCCCGCGCGCCAAGTGGCGCTGCGCGGCGGCCTCTCCCCGCGCGTCGCCGCGATGACGATCAATAAAGTTTGCGGCTCCGGCCTCAAAGCCGTCGCGCTCGCCGCGCAAGCCGTGCGCCTCGGCGAAAGCGAAATCGTCGTCGCCGGCGGCATGGAGTCGATGTCCAATTGCCCGTATCTTCTTCCCGGCGCGCGCACCGGCTATCGCCTGGGCAACGCCGAAATAATCGATTCCATGGTTCACGACGGTTTGTGGGACGCGCAGGAAAATTTTCACATGGGCATCACCGGCGAACTCGTCGCCGAAAAATTCGGCATCACGCGCCAGCAGCAGGACGCCTTCGCCGTCGAAAGCCATCAGCGAGCCGTGCGCGCCCGCAAATCCGGCTTCCTCGAATCGCAAATTTTGCCGCTTGAGATTCCGCAGAAAAAAGGCGAGCCGATCGTCGTTCGCCACGATGAATCCCCGCGCGAAGATTCCACGCTCGAAGCCCTTGCCAAATTGAAGCCCGTCTTCAAAAAAGACGGCACCGTCACCGCCGGCAATGCCCCCGGCACAAACGATGGCGCTGCGGCGCTGATGGTCACCAGCGAACGCCGCGCCGCGCAGCTCGGCAAATCGCCGATGGCGCGCATCGTCGCCCAAGCCACCAGCGGCCTCGAGCCGAAATGGGTATTGATGGCGCCCGTCGACGCTGTCGAGAAATTGCTGCAAAAAACCGGCTGGGATCGCGATCGCGACGTCGATCTCTACGAGCTGAATGAAGCTTTCGCCGTCGCCGCCATCGCCGTCACGCGCGAATTGCGCCTCGATCCCGCGCGCGTCAATGTGAATGGCGGCGCCGTCGCCCTCGGCCATCCCATCGGCGCGAGCGGCGCGCGCATTCTGGTCACGCTGCTCTACGAACTCCAGCGCCGCAATGCCAAGCGCGGAATCGCCGCGCTGTGCCTCGGCGGCGGCAATGCCGTCGCCCTCGCCGTCGAG
Source organism: Candidatus Acidiferrales bacterium (assembly GCA_050014395.1). Taxonomy (GTDB): domain Bacteria; phylum Acidobacteriota; class Terriglobia; order Acidiferrales; family UBA7541; genus DASPOJ01. The sequence goes on from JBEKDK010000094.1 coordinate 1,942, forward strand.
CGGCCCTAGCGCAATGTGGGAATCTGAAAGTGAATTAGCGCCAAGATGATTCGCAAATTTGAATGGATGTTGGCAATACTGGCGGCCCTCTCACCAACTGCTGCAGCGCAGCAAACGAGCTGCCCGGAAATTGGCAACAAGCCAGGCCTGACTTCCAAACTCGCGGTCTATTTGTGTTTCCAAGACGAGGACAGCAAGATCCGCCACCTCGAGATCCCATCACCGGATGGATCCGTCCTGCTCGTCGTCGATGGGAACGAAGCGAAGTTCACGGAAAATGGTCGCGTAATTAGCGGTCCATTCCTGGTCGTAGACGACGCAGATATAATTTGGTCGCCCGATTCGCGGGCGATTATTTTGGATTTCAGTTTGGGCGGGCAGGGGCCGGGCAGAGCCGGCGTTATCTACGTTCGTCAGGAAGTCGCTGACGTTCCTGACATCACCGAGCTCATCGTGAACGACTTTGTCTCCCGCCATCCCGGCAACCTATGTAGCGACGCTGCAAATATCACGGGGCTGTCCTGGGTGAACGGCTCGAACAGCGCGGTCTTCATCGCGCAGGAGCCGTCGTCATCGTCTTGCGGTTCCATGATTGGCTACTTTGAAGCCTACATCGTTTCAATTCCAGAGGGTAATATCCTGGCTCGGTATTCCCAGAGGGAGACGGTGAGGCGCTGGAGAAAGACTCTAATATCCGAAATGCTCGAAGACAAATGATGTCAGTGCGCCGAAAGAGTCCGATACCATGAAGTGCCCGGTCTGCGGACGCGAATTTCGCGCAGGCACGCTGCGCTGTCGCAAATGCGAAGTGATGCTCGTGGAATCCGCCCAACCCGCATTTAATTCCGCCGCGGCGCCGTTCGCGCGGCCCGACGCAAAACAAAATCAGCGCGCGCCGCTTCTGCTCTGGTCGGGCCAAGATCCTGTTTTGTTCTCCGCCATCACCCACGCGCTCGCGAGCGCCGCGATCCCGTTCTACGAATCCGCCGTGCACGATCCAGCCGTGGGATTGTTCGCGTCGTTTCCGTTGCGCTCCGACGCGATCGGCGGATTTGAAGTTCGCGTCGCCGGCTGCGATCTCGAAGCCGCGCGCGAAATTGTCGATTCCATCGTCGCCACAATTGGCACAATCGAATCCAGCGACGCCGCTGACGACGGCCTCGAAAACAAAAGCGCGCTGGCCTCGCGCGCCACAGACGATTGGCAAGCCGATGAGGCTACCGCCGAGTTGTGGAATGGCGACGACGAAGCCTGGGCCGGCTACCTGATCGACGTCCTCTGGGAAAATGGTGTGCGTGCGCGCACCGATCTCGATCCCGGCGCGCAAATTCAAAGAGTGCTGGTGCGCCCATCCGATTTCGTTCGCGCCCAGCAAGTCGTGCGGCTCCTCGACGAAGCTTCGGCACCCGATTGATTCGCGCAATTCGCAGAACTGTGAGGCGTTATGCAATCCAATGAAATTCGCACCGTCGCCGTGCTCGGCGCGGGAACCATGGGCGGCGGCATCGCCCACGTTTTTGCGCGCTCCGGTTACACCGTGATCCTCCGCGATGTCTCCACGGAAGTGCTTGACCATACGCTGGCCACCATCTCCACCAATCTCGATCGCGAAATTAAAAAAGGCAAAGTGCCCGCGGCCGAAAAACATCCCATCCTCGCGCGCATCCACGTCACCACCGATTCCGCGCGTCTCGCGGACGCCGATTTCGCCGTCGAAGCCGTCCCTGAGCGCGCCGAACTCAAGCTCGCCGTCCTCACCGAAGCCGATCGCGTCCTGCGCCCCGCCGTGATCCTCGCCAGCAACACGTCCTCGATCTCCATCGCCACGCTCGGCGCCGCAACTTCGCGCCCCGATCGCTTCATCGGCATGCACTTCATGAATCCGGTGCCCATGATGGAATTGGTCGAAGTCGTTCGCGCGCCCGCCACCAGCGAAGCCACTCTCGCCGCCACGATGGACCTCGCCCGCGCTCTCGGCAAAAAACCCGTCGCCGTCAATGACGCTCCCGGCTTCGTCGCCAATCGCGTCCTCATGCCGTTGATCAACGAAGCCGCCTTCGCCGTGATGGATGGCGTGGCCACGCCCGAAGCCGTTGACGCCGTGATGAAAACCGGAATGAATCACCCCATGGGCCCGCTCGAACTCGCGGACCTCATTGGCCTCGACGTCTGCGTGGACATTATGAATGTCCTCGAAGCCGGCCTGCACGACGCGAAGTACGCCGCCTGCCCGCTTCTGCGCAAACTAGTCGCCGAAGGCCACCTCGGCCGCAAATCCCGCCAAGGCTTCTACAATTACGCGCATTGAGTATCTAGCGCGGGTCCGCTGGAGTCGGCGCGGGTCTTAAGATCACGATATCCGCAAGCCTCTGCTCCTCTTCGAGCGGCGGGAACGAATACATATTCAGCACGTAAGGCACGGACGGATCCCCCGCCACGGTGGCAAGCCGCATTTTCTCCGGCGGTATCGCAGACCAGAATTCTCGCGTCGCTGCGCTGCGATCCGTCACTCCCCAAATTCTGCGGTCGCTGCCCATTTCGTACAGCGTCAAATTGGCGTGGTACGTCGCCGGCCACACTTTCCAGTAATCGCCGAGAATGTGGGTCGCCCCCGACTGCAGAATTTCCGGAGTGTACGCACCCAGTGTCCCGTCAAGATCGGCGCGGACTTTCCCGAGCGACGGCCTCCCGTATAAATACAGTGGTGCCGCCAGAAACAGAATCATGGCCGCGGCAATCGTCGCGCGCCGCCCGCTGGCGCCCACGCGATCATAAATCGGTAGCAACGCCCACGCTATGGCCCCGATCTGCAACAACACCATCGACTGCAGCGCGAACCGCGGATCATATTCCGTGCCCTGAACGTGCGAAAGGCTTCCGATCAGCAGAAAGCTAACCACCGCGGAAGCGATCAAAGTAATCGCGGCGGTGTTCGTCCGCGCATTTCTTCCTCGCAGTACGAGCCGCACCACCACCCCGAATGCCAGCATCACCGCCACCGCAATTCCCCAATTGTCCATCAAGTATTCAAACCAAACGTTCTTCCCAAACTGCAGCCAGACCGCCGGCAATTTCCATGGCTGCACCGGAGGATACGGCCAGTCCCCATACGCTGCAGAGTAGGAAACAATCCCGGAATATAGGTAGCTGGCGACAAAGCTACAGAACACAAACGCCGCGGCAACTGCCGCATCCTGATCGAAAAAACGCCTCGCCCGTGCCACCAATCCCAGTGCAATTCTTCGTCGTCCGCCGGCCGAGTCGCTGCCCTCACCACCGCCGTCTTTCGCCGGTTGGCTTTTCAGAAAACCGAGCACCCCGCCTCTCTCAAAACTCTCGGAGATGAAATACCACCGGAAAAATATCAGCGGCAGCAGCACAAACATCACGGCGGCATCGACCCAAGAAGCCGCAAGCAGACTAATGAAGCCGCAAGTAATTCTGAGCGGGCGGGAAAACCTCACATTTTCCAACAGCAACAACCCTCCCAATCCCAAAAACATTCCCACCCCGTAAGGCTGCGCAGGCCCCAGGTACAGAAACCGCGTATCTGGACGATTGAACAAAAGAAAAAACGCTGCCGAAAAAGCCCCAGTGAACAGCCACGCTCTCGGCGCCACATAGCGCGCGCACAAAAAGAAAGCGCCCAAGCCGCAAAATACATTGATCGCGGATTGAACCAGCAAATTTGCAAGCGGATTTCTGAATGGCAGCGCCAGCAACGGAACCAGCATCCCAAACCGGTCCTGATCCCAGTAAAACGGCGTCCAGCGGTACAAACTCACCAGCACCGGCACAATCGAATCGCTGTTGTGCAGCCGATGAAACGCCCCAAAATCAATGCACACCGCCGCCACCGCTGCCGCCGCCCAAAACAAAATTGCATGTGCGCGCTGCCGGGTATTCTGCTCTGGATCTTCCGTTCGCACGGCTTTCGCGGGACTGAGTTTGGCGGGAATCTCCATGTCCTCCTCGGCCCCGGATGCTGCGGCCGCGATTGGAATCGTCTCGCGGGTTACGGCCACATCTGATTCAGGATCATCGATAGGCGAATGCCGGCCTTCGCCAACTGCTCTTCCACCACGGGCCCCGCGTCGTCTTGATACGGCTGCCCCAACTGTTCGTTTAGTTTGAGCATACGCGCCCCGATGTCATTGTCGTCGGAGCATGAATTCACGGTCACAGGCGCCTCGATCGGGATTTTCACCGGCAGATCGCCGTAAGACACTTCCTCCGCAAGTTGATGGCTTTCCCACGCCCAATTGTCGAAGATCATCCCCTGGCGCTGCCACGATGCGATCATGAATTGAAATTGCTGATTCAGTTGCGCCGCGAATTGATCGACCGTCTTGCCTTGCGAAAGTCGCTCCAAAATCCTTGAATCCCACACCTGGTGCAAATTTGGATAGTAAGCAATCACGTTGTGCGGAGTGTAGGGCGGGCCGGGATGTTTTGAGACCACTGTCCTGGTGGCGGGTTCGCTGCCGAAGTAGCCCACCGGCACGCAGTTTCCGCCTTGGTCGTTGTTGGTCGTGCAGTGCAGCGGCTGGTGAATGTCTCCGGCAAAATGAATCACGAATCGCAGCGCGTCCGCTTTCTTCGCCGCATCGGCGGTCGGCGATTTCAGGATCGCGATCTGCGCCTTCAACGCCGCCGTGATGCAGCTTGCCGAAACATCGCAGTACTTGTCGATATCTCGTCGTTTCGCGCCCCGCGGAATATCGAAGAAATGCCAACCCTCGGTCTCCGGATGATCTTCGCGATAATCGTCGGCCCACGTCGCCGCGTCGGCCATCGGATCCGTGCTCACCGGTTTGCAGTAGCGCTTCAGCGCGGGATCGATCGGATTGTCTTTCAGGATCTTATTGACCATCGCCAGCGCATTCGGACTCAAATGCATTTCCGCAATGAGCGCCACAGTTTGGTGCCCCTCGCACCCCCACGCCCGCGCCTCCGGCGCCGCCACACAGCCAACCAGCGCAACAAAAACCGCAGCGATCAGAAATCGCTTCACCGATAACCTCCTGGCTGTCATCGCTTCCGGAACAATGACAGAGCAACGTCAAAACAACAACAATCTCCACGAGTACGACGGATTGACGCCGAATCTCCCTAGATGTACACTTTATAGGTACATATTGTACGTTATTGCTGTACGTGGGAGGCTCGCGTGACTGTCCGTACGTTGACCAAGCCGGAGACGACCGAAGTGAATCGCTCGGAACTAAGGAAAAAGCAGCGCGCCGTTCTTAAACTCGCGCGTGGCAATAAGGTCGTGGTCATCTCCGCCAACGACGAAGAAGACGAAAAGCTCGTCCTCGACAAAAAATACTTTGAAGAATTGCTCGAAAGATTGCGCTCCGTCATGGAAACGCTCGAAATCGCCACGGATCAAAAACTCTTCACTCAAATCCTGCGCGCGTCGAAAGGCCTCGAGAAGGACACGCGCCTCGGCAAATTGCATTCGTTCGAGGAGGCGTTTGGGGAGGATTAGTTGTTCCGCTCATACTTCACCGCCGACGCGCTTCGAGATATCAAGGCCCTGCCTAAGAACGTAAGGAACTCTCTCAAAAAGGAGTTCAAGCACAAAATTCACGTCGATCCCGCCGGATGCTCCGAACCGCTCACCGGCCTGCTCCAGGACTTTCGCAGCTTTCACCACCGTGAGTACCGCGTCGTCTATCGAGTCTTCGACGAGCTTGGCGCCGTATCTGTGGTTGGAATCGGCAAAAAAGACGAAGCCCATCAAGCCGAAATATACAAGAAACTCGAAGCCCTGGCGGAGAAGGGAAGATTGGCCGAAGCCGTTCTTCGCGCCCTGGAGCGGTCATGAACACTCGCAAGCCAAAGATGCTGGATGATTTCCCAAAATTCCACGTTGCCAGCGTGCGCCGCGGCGAGACTTCCGCCGATCGATCTACGAGGTTCGAACTCGGCGGGCGATTCGACCGAGTCATCCAGGGGATTGCCGATGGCTGGTTTTGGCTGCTTACGCTCGACAACAATTGCTTTTGCGCGACGCTAGAGTCACTCGACCAGCAAACTGGGGAAGCGCATCTAACTTGCAGCGAAAAAGATGAGCCACATGTCGTGGGCCAGGCGCTCTTTTATCTGAGCCCGCGCTGGCAGGCATTCAACGTCTGGATGGTTCTTGATCCATCCTGGGGCTGGAAGAGGACTTTGTTTGAGGGAATTGACGCAGTCGCAGAGGAGTACGCGGCGCCGGATGTCTCGATCGTCGACGGTCGCGAAGTGAAAATTTGGACCAAGCTTGAACGCGCAGACGGAGCCGGGCGCCAGAGCCGCTACTATCCGGAGGACAATCAGATTGGACCTCCTGATCCCAACACGCGCGTCGTTCCCGGCGGGTGGGACCACGAACACTGCGCTTTGTGCAACGAGCACATCGAGGCCGGTCAATTCGGGTTTCGCGACCCCGGAGAACGCTGGATGTGCGAGAAATGCTACCAGCGATACGTGGTGCCCCGCGATCTTTCCTTCGTAGACGAGCTCTAATTCGCGCCTGGCCTTTCGGCCGGTCACTGACCGCGCACGTCGCCAAACGTTTGCCCCGCAGCGAGAGCCCCGCAGTCTAAAATGTATGCATGGAACGCAAAGTCTTCTGGGTCACATTCTCGGCCCTCGGCCTGATCGCGGATTTCGCGTTGCCGCTTTGGTGGGCCGTGATTGCCACCCTCCCCATCGGTTACGCCAGTTGGTGGTTCGCGTACCGCAGCGGCTGGCTTCAGTAGCTGCGCACCCTAGCATTCAATCTCTTCGCGTGCTGAATCCCCTCGTTTCGGTGCTATGATTCCGGCCAGTTGAGTTAGCACGATCAAGCTCCCTGTCCCCGTCGGCTCGGAGCACGCACGTGAAACCGCCCACCCAACTCGAAGCGCAAATCTCGCGGTGGATCGAAGCCGGCGTAATCGACGCACAGACCGCCGAGCGCATCCGCGCGTTCGAGGCCGGCCAAGAGCGTCGCGCCACCCTGCGATGGCCCGTACTGTTGGCCATGGTCTTCGGAGCCATGCTTCTGGCCGCCGGGATCACGTTATTCGTCGCCGCGCATTGGATCGACCTTTCGCCCGCCGAACGCTTTTCATTGGTTCTCTTGATGGTGGCTGTATTCCACGCCGGCGGCGCCGCGCTGTCGACCCGCTTCCCGGCGATGTCCACCACGCTGCACGCCATCGGGACGATTGTCCTGGGCGCGGCGATATTCCTCACCGCGCAGATTTTCAATCTCCATGAAGATTGGGCGACGGGAATCCTGCTGTGGGCCGTCGGCGCCGCAGTCGGCTATCTGCTTCTGCGAGATTGGGTACAAGCCGCGCTGGTTGCTCTCTTGGCGCCGGCGTGGCTCAGTTGCCAGTGGGGCATCACAACCGAGTGGCACACGGGTGGCGATCATATTCTGGCTATTGGTTTGGTCCTGCTTTCGCTGTCCTACTTATCCGCGCGCGTTGGAGACGATGTGAGCACGGTGCGCCGCGTGCTCGTGTGGATCGGGGGCTTCGCGGTGCTTCCCTGCGTTGCAATCGCCATAGCAATAGCCATCCAGGAAGGATATCCGTACCGAGCGCAATGGGAATCTCATCTGTCCGTGGGAATTCAATTGATGGGTTGGACCGTGGCCCTGGTGGGCCCTCTGCTTCTTGCGTGGATCTTGCGAGGCCGCGCGGCCTGGATCAATCTGCTATGGGCTGTATGGGCCTGCACGTTGGTGATCACCGCGCGCCACACTCAGGCCTATGCAGGACAAGAAATACGCGACAACGTCTCTATGACGCTGGCGCTGTATGCCCTAAGCGCGCTGGGAGCTGTCGCGTTGGTTGCCTGGGGGCTGTACGAGAAAAGAAAAGAGCGGCTGAATCTGGGCATCGCCGGTTTCGCGCTCTGCGTTCTGTACTTCTATTTCGATAGTTTCATGGACAAGATGGGGCGCTCAGAGAGCCTCCTGCTCCTGGGCGTTCTGTGTTTGGCTGGCGGATTCGCTCTTGAGCGGACGCGCCGCCGGCTAGTGGCCAGGCTGGAGACAGACCGATGAGCGGCACGCGCAAAGGATTAATTGTCGGTGCGATCCAGATCGCCTTGGTTTTGAGCCTCGGCGCAAAGTTGCTCTCAGACCGCATCACGCGGCCGCGCGGCTGGGCCCTGGCTCAGGTCTACGATCCGGATATGCCCATCCGTGGCCGCTACCTTTCCGAGCGGTTGCAATTGCCGGCGGTGGGTTTCTCCTACCAGCCGCCGCAAGAATATGTCGACGAGTGGGTGGCCAATCGGCGGTGGGCCTACTTGGAAGTTGACGAAGGCCAAGTAAGAGCTTATGCACGGGGGTCGGGGGCGGGCGCTTGGATTTATTTGCACAGGAATGCGGACGGATCCTTGGTTGCGTTCACCGAGGAGCCTGTCGCGGTGTTCATCTCCGAGACCGCAGAGATTCCCGTTCTGAAGACCGGTCAGGAATTGTGGGTCGAAGTGACCTTGCCGACGAAGGGACCTCCGCGCCCAATTCGCATCGGGCTCAAGACGAATGGAGTTTTGACCCCCGTCAAGGTTGACTAGGGCGTGGCCCGAATCGGGAGTATTCCCGCAATGGAACCCGATTGCGTCTTGGAGAGCCCGAGGGTAAAAATCTGTTTGCTTTTTCTTCGCCTTCTGGTATTATCCCCACCGTGACGCGAAAAACTCACAAAAAGTCGTTGCGCCGCGCCGTAAACTTTCTGGTAAACTCAGCGGCCGCGGCAGGATTCGCGCCCCCGAACCGCCCCCAACGAGGTGAATTGTGACCGACGAAAAAGCAAAAATCTTGGATTCCGCAATCGCGCAAATTGAAAAGCAATACGGCAAGGGCTCGATCATGCGCCTGGGCAACCGCGACGTTTTGGTGCCGGTCAGCGTGATCTCCACGGGGTCGATCTCTCTGGATGCGGCGCTTGGCGTGGGCGGCTTGCCGCGCGGCCGCGTAGTTGAGATTTACGGCCCGGAATCCGGTGGCAAAACCACGCTCACGCTGCACGTGATCGCCGAAGCGCAAAAATCGGGCGGCCAGGCGGCGTTCATCGACGCCGAGCACGCGCTCGACCCGGCCTACGCGCGAAAACTCGGCGTGGACGTGGACAACTTGCTCGTCTCGCAGCCTGACAACGGCGAGCAAGCGCTTGAAATCGCCGAGACGCTTATCCGCTCCAACGCCGTCGACATCGTCGTGGTGGATTCGGTTGCCGCGCTGGTGCCGCGCGCCGAACTCGAAGGCGATATGGGCGATCCGCAGATGGGTTTGCAGGCGCGGCTGATGTCGCAGGCCCTGCGCAAGCTCACCGCGATCGTATCGAAATCCCGCACCTGCTTGATCTTCATCAATCAGATTCGCGAGAAAATCGGCGTGATGTTCGGCAATCCCGAAACCACCACCGGCGGCCGCGCGCTGAAGTTCTACTCCTCGATCCGCATCGATATTCGCCGCATTCAATCCATCAAAGAAGGCGATCGCGTGATCGGTTCGCGCACGCGCGGCAAAGTGGTGAAGAACAAAGTGGCCGCGCCGTTCCGTGAAGCCGAATTCGACATCATCTACGGCGAAGGAATTTCGCGCGAAGGCGATTTGATCGACGTCGGCGTCGAGCAGGGCGTTCTCGAAAAAAGCGGTACGTGGATTTCTTTCGGCAGCGAGCGCCTGGGCCAGGGCCGCGAAAACGCGCGCCAACTCCTGAAGGAAAACCACGACGTGCGCGACAAACTCGAAGCGGTGCTGCGGAAAAAGCTGGGGGTGCCGGGTGTCGCCACTTCGTCGAACGGCTCTTCCGCCAACGGCAATTCCGCCACGGCGCCCGCATCCCCGTCGGCATCGGCGTCCAATTCGGCAGCCGCGGAGAAGCCCGCGGTGCACGCCGCGGCGGCAACAGCCGCTGCCGGCGCAGCCGCGAAGGCCCGTCCAACTCGTTGAGCTGCCGTGATTCGCGCTGATTTCGGCCAACGCCGCCTTCCGCGGCGTTGGCCGAATAGCCAATTGCGACTGGCCAAACGTACATGTACGCTCACGCGCCGCGTGCAACGTTGCGGCTTGCCCGCGGCATCTCACCTTACATAGAATAGTGCACGGTACATGGCTTTCCTCGCGGCCGGGCACTACAAACCCCGCGGTAAGTCACCGGGCCTTTATGCGGAGACACGACTCAATTCGCCGAGCGTTGGCGCTCGCAGCATGCGCGCTGGTAGCTTCGATCTCGCCCGCTTCGATGTGGAGCGCGGGGACGAGCACGACGTCACGTACGACGGCGCGCGCGACGCCGACGAGCACAAAGACCCACGCGACCACGGCGCGCGCGGCGACAACTACTACGACGACCGCGGCGCACAAGCGCCCGGTGAAGCACTACTACGGCGTGCCGACCTACGCCAACTCCACCGTCGGTGACGACGCCGAATACGACGATCCAGTAGTGCGCCAAGCGGCGGTGGATGCGCTGGGCCGTTACAATGGCGCGGTGGTCGCGATCGATCCGAACAATGGCCGCATCCTCACCGTCGTAAATCAGCAGCTCGCATTCTCCGCCGGATTCATTCCGTGCTCCACGATCAAGCCGGTGATCGCGCTCGCCGCGCTGGGCCAAGGCGTAATCAATCAGGACAGCATGCTCGAGGTTGCGCGCCGCCGTTACATGAATCTCACCGAAGCGCTGGCGCACTCGAACAACGAATTTTTCGCGGATCTCGGCCGGCAGACGGGTTTTGACACCGTGCTGCACTACGCGCGGATGATGGGGCTGGGGGCGCGCACCGGCTACGACATCCCCGAAGAGCAGTCCGGCGTGCTGCCCACGGCGCCGCCGCCGAACGGTGGCGTGGGCCGCATGTCCAGCTTCGGCGAAGGCATTCAGATCACGCCGCTCGAGCTGGGCTCCGTCGTCGCGACGATCGCCAACGGCGGCACGCAGTATTACCTGCAATATCCGCGCACGCCCGAAGCGCGCGACGCCTTCGAGCCGCGCGTGAAAAACCAGCTCGCGATCGAATCCCTGCTGCCCGAGGTTCGCGACGGCATGCTGGCCGCCGTCCTTTACGGCACCGCGCAGCGCAGTTGGGATTACGTCGGCGAGCAGCCGCTGGGCAAGACCGGCTCGTGCTCCGATTCCACTTCGCGCATCGGCTGGTTCGCGTCATACGCCGACGAGCTGCATCCGCGCATCGTGCTCGTCGTGCTGATGCGCGGACACAATCACGTCGTCCAAGGTCCCACCGCCGCGGAAATCGCCGGCCGCATCTACCATCGCTTGCACGAAGAGAATTATCTCTCCTCGGACATCGCCAGTTGGGAATCGAAGCCTTCGTCGCCGGCCGCTCCAAATTCCGCCGCCGCAGCCAGCGCGTTCGTCTCCCAAGGTCCTCCTGCAACACAAGTCTCCGGCTCCAATCCTTAGTCCGACCCTCCGCTCTGTTTCACCGTTCGCCGTCGCCGCTCGCCGCAATTTTTCGTTTCTCCGTTTCGCGTGAAATAGCGTAGGATGTGCGGGTTTTGCTGCCCGCCGCGGCGGGCGCACGCGCTGCGTGGCGCGCGACGGAGGAAATAGATGCGCTTCTTGAAATACCTGGGCTACACAATCCTGGTGCTGCTCGT
>JBEKDK010000095.1:0-13058 GCA_050014395.1 Candidatus Acidiferrales bacterium
TATTTTCATTTTTGTCGAGCGGAAGGCGTGGCTTATCGCATCAATGGATTCGAGCACACGCACGTTTCGATTGACGAGGAAGTGGCGTCGGCTCTTTAAGCGCAGCGGCGAAAGTATCGCTTGTCACGGTGCGCGCGTATAATCCGTTCGGAACGTCACCAGGAGGAAAAATGAGAAAGTTCGCGATCTATGCCACGTTGCTTGTCGCATGTCTCTCGCTACTAAGCATTTCCGCGCGCTGCCAAGAGAATATGGGCAACATGTCCAATCCGCCGGCGAAAGAGGATAAGAGCAAGCGCCCCAGCCCGCCGGCCCACGTCGAATACAAATTTGCTGACGGCAAAATGCTGACGATCGATTATTCGAGCCCGCGCATGCGCGGACGCGTGATTTATGGCGGCTTGGTGCCGTACGGGACCGAGTGGCGCGTGGGCGCGAATGAAGCCACGACGTTTGTGACCGACACCGATTTGGTCGTCGGCGGCACGGTGGTGCCCGCGGGAAGCTACACGCTTTTCGCGCTGCCGAACGCCGACAATTGGAAATTGATCATCAGCAAGAAGACCGGCGAGTGGGGCATTCCGTATCCTGGCGCGAGCTTTGATTTCGCGCGCATCGATATGAAGCTTTCGACGCTGCCATCGCCGCTGGAAGATTTCACCATCGGTCTCGCTGCGACGCCGGTCGGCTGCACGCTAAACCTGGATTGGGCGACGACGCGCGCGTCCGTGGACATCGCGGAGAAAAAGTAAGCGCAAGCGCGCAGGCGTTGCGTTCGCCGAAGCATGTACGCTCAAAAACTGAAGGTTGAAGTCTTGATTGGCGGCGAGCGGCGGGCGTGCCCGCTCGATTGGCTTGATGCGTTCTTTATGCGCAACTTCACGGGCTCGGCGGAATTTGACGATACGCTGCCGGTCGGCGACGGGCGAATCGAAGCGGGATTGAGCGTGGATCCGGCGCGCCTGGCGCAGGCATTTTCAACTTGGCTCACGGAGCGCGGCAAGGGGCAGGGGCGGCCCGTGCGGGTGGAGATCACGCCGGCATAGCGGTTGCCGCACCGGGCGGCGCCGCCGCGCCGCGGAAAAGCTTACACGCCGTCGCGCGGTTTATTCTCGCGAACCAGCAACGTATTTTGCATCGGCACGTCGTCGCATTCGATCGCGATCGTCGTCACCGGATTGTCGGGCGCCCCTTCGGGCAAGCCCGTGAGCTTCACGCGGAATTTATCCTGGGTGAACGCGACGGATTCGCCGCTGGCGTGCATCTTCGCGGATTTCACTCCAACTGTTAGGCCGGATATCGCGACATAATCGCCCGGCCAGAAATGCACGTGCATGTACAACGTGTTGCCCTTGCGCGTGAACGAAGCGTAATTCGATGTGCGCGGCTGGCAGACGTCGCTGGCAATGACGGCGTCGCCGTTGCGCCGCATCCACTGGCCCACCTGCTCGAGCACGTGCACGGAATCTTCGGGCACCACGCCATCGGGGCGCGGACCGACATTCAACAAATAATTGCCGCCGTCGCGCGCGCAAGTGATCAGATTGCGGATCACTGTTCTCGGCGATTTCCAGTTGTCGTCGGCGCGCTGATAGCCCCAACTGTCGTTCAGCGTCATGCAGGTTTCCCAGGCGCGGCCGGCGGTTGCGGCGGTGATGGTTTGCTCGGGCGTTGAAAAATCGCCGGGCAGGCCGTTGCGATTGTTGACGACGATGTCCGGCTGCAAACCAAAAACCATCTCGTTCATCTTCATGGATTGCCATGCGTCGACGTCCAACGGCCAATGCACGTCGTACCACAGGACGTCGATCTTGCCGTAGTTGGTCATTAGCTCTCGGATCAGGCCGTGCGTGTAGGTAACGAAGCGATCGCGCGCCGCGGGATCGGTCAAGCAATTGGCGCCATCGGGATGATGCCAATCCATCAGCGAATAATAAAAACCCACGCGCATTCCTTCGCCGCGCGCCGCGTCCACGTACTCGCGCACCAGATCGCGGCCCGGGCCCTGCTTCATCGAGTTGTAGTCGGTGAGCTTGGTATCGAAGTTGCAGAATCCTTCGTGGTGTTTGGTGGTCATCACCATGTATTTCATGCCGGTGTCGCGCGCGATTCGCGCCCACTGGCGCGCCGCGTTGGGCCGCGGCTTGAATGTTTGCACCAGCGGCGTGTATTCCGACATGGGGATGGCTTCGTTCTCGAAGACCCATTCGTGCCGGCCGACTTGGCTGTACAAACCCCAGTGAATGAACATTCCGAATTGCGCTTCGTGCCACCACTTCATCCGCTGCTCGCGATTCAGATCTTGTGGAGTCGGCGGCCCCGCCGGTGCAGCGGGCTGCTGCGCTCCCGCGGGAGCGGCGAGCTGCTGTAGTTGGCCTCCTGCTGCGGGCTTGGTTTGTGGCGCTGCGGAGGGCTGCTGTGCCGCTGTCAGCGCAGGCAAAGCAGCCGCGCCGGCCGCCAAGGCTGACGCCGTGCGAATCATCCAATCACGCCGCGTGATATTTTTTGATTTCATCGTAATCCTTCGCTCCTCTCAGTCGGCTCCGCTCACTCGCTCACGCGCACTTTGGAACCCAGGAATGCGTAGTACGCAATGAAAGCGTACGCGGGCAAGAGCATTCCATACGCCAGCGCCAAGCTTCCCAATTTTTCGGAGAGCAGTCCCATGGCTGGTGGAAAAAGCGCCCCGCCGATGATGGCCATTACGATCAATGAGCCTGCGATTTTTGTGTTCGCTCCGAGACCTTTCAAGCCGAGCGCAAAAATCGTGGGAAACATCAGCGACATGAACACGCTCGTCAGAAAAATCGCCCACAGCCCCACCCAGCCGGGCAAAAAGACTCCCACAGCGATCAGTGCGACGTTGATCAGGCTATAGGTTCCCATCAACCGCGTCGGAGCAATGAACTTCATCAAGTAGGACGAAACAAACCGGCCGACGCCGAACGCGACAAGTGTGCCGGTCAAAAAATATCCGGCGATCTTCTCCGGCTGGTGAGTGTAATCCTGAACGTAGGTGATGAAATAGCTCCACGTGCCGACCTGCGCGCCCACGTAGAGGAACTGCGCGAGCACAGCCAAAATGAAGTGCCGCTCGTGAAGCAAGCTGCGCACATTTCCGTGATCCGTGTGGCTTGCGTCGGTCTCGCCCGCAATTTTGGGAAATTTCGTGCGAATGATCAGCACTGCCCACGCTAAGGCCACGAAGCCCAGAACAGCGTACGGGCGAATCACCCGCAGCGTTTCAAGCCGCAGATACGCATCGTAGGTGTGGGCGGCTTGCATGGCCGCAATTTGTGGCGGCTTCAGCTCCACGCCGGAAAAAATGAAAACCGTTCCGACAAGCGCGCCGGTGATGGCGCCGAATGGGTTGAATGCCTGCGAAAAATTCAGGCGCCGCTCGGACGTTTCCGGATCGCCGCACTGTGCGATAAATGGATTGGAGCCCGTCTCCAGGAAAGAAAGCCCGCTGGCGATCACGAACAACGCAACAAGAAAAAATGAATAGCGCCCCACCAGAGCGGCCGGCCAGAACAGCAACGCGCCCACGCCGAAAAGAATCAGGCCTGTGACGAATCCTGCCTTGTATCCTAGCTTGCGCATCAGAAGCCCCGCGGGAATCGCTAAAAGGAAATAGCCCAAGTAAAACGCGAATTGAATCAGCCCTGCCTCAAATCGAGAAATCTCGAAAGACTTCATGAACTGGCGGATCAGAACGTCGTTGAGGTTGTTGGGAATGCCCCAGAGGAAGAAAAGCGTGGTCACCAAAAAGAATGGAAGGGCATTGCCCGCTGGAAACAGCGAGTGGGTTTCGCGATCGGTTGCGCTCATCGTCTGCGTTTACTCCGTCTTGGTTCTTTCCACGAAGCCATCAGAGTTTCTTCCTAAGTCAGGGCGCGATCGAAGTGTACGTATCCGCCGTCCACGAATAGGTGTTGTCCGGTGGTGTGGCTGGACTGTTCCGAGATCAGGAATACGACCATCGCCGCGATCTCTTCCTGCGTCGTCATACGCTTGCCCAGCGGAATTTTCGAGACGATCGAGGCCAGCTTGGCGTCGGGATCGGGGAACGTTCTGATCCATCGCTCGTATAGCGGCGTCATCACTTCGGCGGGCAACACGTCGTTCACGCGAATGCCGTAAGGATACAGCTCGACCGCCCATTCGCGCGTCAATCCCATGATTCCGCCCTTCGATGCGGCGTAGCCCGAAGTATTGCCTTGTCCCGTCACCGCGACCTTCGAGCCGATATTGACGATCGAGCCGCGCGCCGCCTTCAGCGAAGGCAACGCGTAGTGCGCCATGCAATAGTAAGGAATCAGATTTTTTTCGAGCGAAGCGACAAAGAGTTTTGGATTTCCTTTTTCCAAGCCCGCGCCATCGTTCACTCCCGCGTTGTTCACCAGAGCGTCTAGGCGGCCGGCCGCCGCAAGAGTTTCCTTCACGGCGCGCTCGCAATTTTCGGGAATCGAAAGCTCGGCGATCACGGCGTAGCTTTTCGAGCCGGCCGCCGCGAGTTCCGCCCGCATATTCGCGATTGCCGCGGTGTCGCGCGCGACGATCACGGGAATGGCGCCTTCTTTGGCGAGAGCGCGCGTGATCCCGCCGCCGATGCCCTTGTCTCCGCCGGTAACGATCACAACTTTTTCGCTCAGTCCCAGGTCCATGGCTTACGGCGCCGCAACGCGCCAGCCGACGACGCGGCGGCCGGGCGCCTTTCGCTCCCAATTATTTTCAGCGCGCTCTAGATTTTGTGGATTCGTGTGCGCGCACTCGGATCGCCGGAGATTGTAGCGGAATCGCACACCGCGGTGTGCTGCAAGTTCGCGTGGGGCAGATGCTTAGGATATGGGAGCGCTACGGAGGACGCTGCGTCGTGGGCCGGTCCACCAAGAAGGGCAGCGCCGCTAGGAGGTTCGGCACTGCCCGTCCGGTGGCTCTTGCAGTTTTCCAAGGGCGCTCAGAGAACGCGCCTAAAAGCACGTCCTCGCCGACCGACCGTGGTTGGGGTGCTGCAAGCTCTCAATGCCAGATCCGCCGCCGTGCGTGTGGTCACGGCGGACGGCAAAAACCATGGCACCAGCCCGCGATTCATACCGCAAGTCATTCACGGATTCAATAGCAAAAGCGAGCGTTTCACGATATAAAATATGGGGTGTATCCGCCTCTCAGAATGAGGCGCGGGGTTGGCGTACAATATCCAGTTTCCAGCTTGGCGTGAAAGGTGCAACGTGATTCGAGCGCGAGAGTCCAAAGCAGCCCGGGTCGGCGTGGTCGGCAAGGTCCTGCGCATTCTAGAGGCGCTGGACGCCGCGCCCAGTGGGTTGCAGCTCCGCCAGATTTCGCAGCTTACCGGCGTCCAGAAAAGCACGGCCTACCGATTTCTGGCTCACCTTGAAGGCGATGGCTATTTGTTCCGCGACGATGCCGGCGCGTACGTGATCGGTCCGCGATTGGCGCGATTGGGCGCGGGCGTTGCGTACCACGCGACGCTTCGCAAGGTCAGCCGGCCCGCCATGCAGCACGTTTGGCGCGAGACGAAGGAGACCGTCAATCTTGCCGCCCTTGATAGTCATGAAATCGTCTATCTCGATGTCCTCGAAAGCGACTTTCTGTTTCGCATGGGATCGCAGGTGGGGATGAGGCGGCCGCTGTACTGCACGGCGCTCGGGAAGTCCATCTTGGCGTTTCTGCCGGAGGACCAGATCGAGGATCTGATTTCGTCGATGACTTTCGAGCAGCTAACGCGGCGCACGATCAACGATGCGGCGCGGCTGAAGCGAGAGTTGAGCAAGATCCGGCAGCAAGGCTACGCGGTGGACGATCAGGAACTGAACATTGGAGGGCGCTGCGTGGCGGTGCCTGTGTTCGAGGAGCGCGGCAAGGTGATCGCCGCGATCAGCGTGGCCGGTCCGGCGACGCGAATGACGCGCGCCAGAATTCCGGCGTGCGTGGCGATCCTGCGGAAAGGCGCGCGAGAGATTTCCACTCGGTTGGACCAACTTCGGCGCGGCAATTAGAATACTTTTCTAAATAGCGCCGCGTTCAGTTCGATCGTCCTCAGCGGCTAAAGTCTCCGACTCGGCGTCCATCGGCGCGACTGAAGTCGGGTCCTTCCACCCTTAACCTATCGAGAAGTTTCCGCGGCGATGGCTTCGCCGACCGTTTGTGTATTTGCGGCGCCGCCGAGGTCTGGAGTTCTGGGGCCGCCGCTGGCGAGCACAGCCTCGATAGCGTGTTCGACGGCATCGGCTGCGGCGGATTCGCCGAAGTGGCGGAGCATCATGGCGCCGCTCCAGATTTGGCCGATCGGATTGGCGATGCCTTTGCCGGCGATGTCCGGCGCGGAGCCGTGCACCGGCTCAAACATGGAGGGGAACTCGCGCTCGGGATTGAGATTGGCGGAAGGTGCGATGCCGATCGAGCCGGCGACGGCGGGACCGAGATCGGAAAGAATGTCGCCGAAGAGATTCGAGCCGACAACAACGTCAAACCAATCAGGATGCTTGACGAAATGGGCGGAAAGAATATCGATGTGGAACTGATCGGTGCGCACGTCGGGGAAATCCTTGGCGACGGCGGCGAAGCGTTCGTCCCAGAAGGGCATGGTGTGGATGATGCCGTTGGATTTTGTGGCGGACGTGACGTGCTTCGCGCGCGTGCGCGCAAGCTGGAAGGCGTAGCGAATGATGCGATCCGATCCGCGGCGCGTGAAAATTGTTTCCTGGATGGCGAATTCATCGGGCGTGTCGCGATAGATGCGGCCACCCATTTCGGAATATTCGCCTTCGTTGTTTTCGCGGACAACGCAGAAATCGATTCGGCCGGGCGGATATCCTTTCAGCGGCGATTCGACGCCAGGGAATAGGCGCACGGGCCGCAGGTTCACGTACTGGCGAAACGCGCGGCGAATTGGAATCAGCAAGCCCCAAAGAGAAATGTGATCGGGCACGCGAGGGTGTCCGACGGCTCCGAGAAAAATCGCATCGAAGGCGCGCAACTGATCGAGTCCATCGACGGGCATCATGCGCCCGGTCGAGAGATAGGTTTCGCAGCTCCAATCAAAATTGTGCCAGGCAAAAGAGAAACCGAAACGGCTCCCCGCGGCTTCGAGCACACGAATGCCTTCGGGCACGACTTCGGTGCCGATGCCATCGCCGGCGATCACGGCGATCTTGTAGGTTTTGCCTGCTTGCGCGCTCATGCGATTTTTAGCCTCCGGCGGCAATAGCGACAGCAAGACAATATACTACGCGCTCGGTGCGCGCGTTTCTGGGAACGCTTCGACGGTCCATGCGAACGGACCTGCCACAAAATTAAGCCGAGATGTAGGGTTCGGAATAAACTTCCATATGCAAGCGGCATCCAGGATGCTGTGAAATTCTCAGTGGTCGGATGAAAAAACGGCGCGAGCCGCACCGCCGACTCTGCGGGGATTCATCATTCGTAGCGCAGGGCGATGATGGGATCGACGCGCGTTGCGCGGCGTGCGGGGAGGTAGCACGCCGCGCAGCCCACTGCCAACAACACGCCCACGACGCCCGCGATCGTCACCGGATCATGCGTCGAGACGCCGAACAACTGACTTGCGATGACCCGCGTCGTTCCCGTGCTGGCAAGCAATCCCGTCAGCACGCCGAGCCCGACCAACTGCAATCCCATCCACATCACCAGGCGCAACACGTCCGAGCGCCCCGCCCCCAGTGCCATGCGAATCCCGATCTCATGCGTCTGCCGCGTAACCGTGTACGCCGTTACGCTGTATACGCCCAGCCCAACCAGCACTAGGCCCACGCCCGCGAAAATCCCCAGCAAGATCAACGCGAAGCGTGGTCCCGAGTAGGAGAATTGTTCTAGGAATTGTTCGAGACTCCCGTTTTGCGCAATCGCGATCCTGCGATCCACCGCCCAGATTTGCTGCTGTAGCGAGTTCACCAAGAGCCTCGGATCGCGCGTGGTCCTCACCATAATTCCGCGCGTAAAGAACCCGGTCACCGTATAGGGCACGATCGCTTCAGGCAGCGGAGCATTTCTGAGGCCCTGATTTCTCACGTCCGCCACAACGCCAACAATCTCGAAGACCGGATTCGCCACCTGCTCCTTCGGAAGCGTGGCGAGCCCGTTGATCTTCACTTGGTGGCCGATGGGATCTTCCTGTCCAAAATATTTCGTCACCATCGTTTCGTTCACGACGGCCACCATGCGCCCGTCGTTCACCTCTGCTTTCGTCAACAAACGCCCGCGCAGCAGCTTCATCCCCAACGTCGGAAAATATCCCTCGCTGCTCAGCGAAACGATCGCGTTCCAATCGTCCGAATGCACTTTGCCGGGGATGTCGATGGTCGATTGGATTCCACCGAATGGCGGCACGGAGGTCACTTCTGTCGCCGCTGCCACGCCGGGCAATGCGTCAACCCGCTGCAATAATTGGCTGAAGAAATGCTGCATCGAAGCCGCCGTCAGGTACTGCCCCTTTGGAAACGGAATTCGAGCCACTAAAATATTCGTCGGGCTGAAGCCCAGGTCCACGTCCACCAGCTTGACGAACGTGTGCATGATCACGCCCGCACCCACCAGCAGCACCAGCGACAACGCCACTTCGATCACCACCAGCGTGCTGCGGAATTTCCCGCGCCGGAATCCGCCGCTCACGCCGCGCCCGGAATCCTTCAGCGGCTCGACGATATCGCGCTTGGCCGTCTGCAGCGCCGGAACAATTCCGAAGATCACGGCCGTAACCACCGCCGCGCCCAGCGTGAACAGCAACACCGGCACGTTCAACTCGATTACCGATTCCCTGGGAATCGCGCCGGTGGGCAGCGTCGCGACAATCCCCTTGATTCCGCCGTACGCGAGGAAGCAGCCCGCTGCGGCTCCGCCCAGTGCCAACAGGAAACTTTCGATCAGCAGTTGGCGCACGATTCTCCATCGGCTGGCGCCCATCGCCGCGCGAATCGCCATCTCCTTTTCCCGCGCCGTAGCTTGTGCCAGCAACATGTTCGCCACGTTGCTGCATGCGATCAGCAGAAGCAAACCCACGGCCGACGCCAGCACAAGCAGTGTCGTCTGAAATGGCCCGACTACGCTGTTCATCCACGGCACAAGCACTACGGTGAATTGCTTGGGAAAGTTGTTCGGATACACCAGCGCCAAGCGGTGCGCGATTCCGTTCAGCTCCGCCTCCGCCTGCTTCACGGTGATTCCGGGTTTCAGGACTCCTTGAAACAAAAAGTAGCGCTGCGCGAAGCCTGGATCGGCGCGACTCATCGTCACCGGCCGCCACATGTCCGCGGCGAGTTTGCCCACTCGCGGCGACATGATGCCCACCAAGGTCGTCGGCACGTCGTTCAGCACGAAAGTTTTGCCCAAGATCGAACGATCCTGCCCAAAGTTCCTCACCCACGCTTGGTAGCTCATCACGAAGACCGGCGGCGCGCCGGGTTTCACGTCGTCCGGCGTCGGGACGCGGCCCAGCGCCACCGGCATTTGCAGGAACTCGAACTGATTGGGCGTGACGTAGCCGCCGTTGAAATCCTGCGTGCCATCCTTCGATGTGTAGAGGATGTCTTCCCCGCCGCCGCCGATCACTTCTGTGAAGACGTCGCTCTGCTCTTCGAAATCGAGAAACTCAGGGCCCGAATAGATGGGATTGCCGCCGGGAGAGGTGCTCGTCGTGTCGTGAATCGACATATCCAGGATCTTGTCCGCGTTCTTATAAGGAAAAGGATTGATCAGCACGTTGTCGATCACGCTGAACATCGCGGTCGAGGCGCCGATCCCCAGCGCCAGCGTCAGCACGGCGATCGCGGTGAACGTCGGCTGCTTCATCAGCATGCGCGCGGAGTATTTGAAATCCTTGGCGAGACCTACGAACATAGCGGCCTCCTTGGTCGGTTAACAATAGAAACGCGATAATCAGGGGGAATGTTCCGGTGCGCTGACGATTCCGTGTTGCGAGAGCGCGTTGTTGTTACCGACTTGGTGGTTTAGACGCGCCAGCCGGGCAAGTGGCTCGCGCCCGGCGGCGGAAAATCCACGCGCCTGACAGCTTTTCGGCCACCGATCTCGCATCTAGGAACAACAACGGAATGGCGCGGCCCGATTGTTCTCCCTTAGAGCCTTGTCATTCGTAACGCAGGGCGACCATCGGATCGACGCGCGTGGCTTTTCGTGTGGGCAGCCATCCGGCGGCGAGCACGACTCCGGCGATGAGCGCCGCGACGGCGGCGAAGACGAATGGACTGCTCGGATTTATGCCGAAGAGTCGCGACTCAATCAGGCGGCCCGTTGAATAGGCGAGCGCAAGGCCGATGATAAGGCCAGCGCCCGACATCCAAGCCACCTCGCGGAGGATGAGCCATGCGATGGACGCGCGGCTCGCGCCGATCGCTCTGCGGATTCCGATTTCGTGTGTGCGACGCGAGACGACGTAGGCCATCAAGCCATAGAGTCCGATCGCGGCGAGCAGAGCCGCGAGGCCTCCGATGCAAAGTGAGCCGGCACTGAGCATCCGGTCCGCGAATGTATTTTCTTCGACCTGCTCCACGAGAGTTCTAACTTTGAACATCGCCAAATTTGGATCGGCTTGCCGCACGACGTTCCGCAGCGCGGGCGCCAACGACGCCGGTTCCTGATTTGTTCGTACGTACACGGCGAGGCTTCCGAGATCCGGAGTTTGGGCGTAAGGAAAATAAGCGTACGGCTCGACGGGTCCACGCACGGTCGAATGCTTGCTGTCTTGCACGACGCCGACAATTTCGATGTCGGGGCGGGGGCTGTTTCCGAGGTCCTGCGCGATATGCAAGCCGAGCGGATTGCGTCCCGCGAAATAGAGGCTGGCCAACTTTTGGTTGATGACGGCAACTTTCTGGCTTCCCATTCGATCATTCGGAGTGAATTCACGGCCGCTGATCAGGGGCGTTCCCATCGTCGCGAAGTACGCCGGCCCGACCCGGTTATCGCGAACGTCAACGTGGTCGCCCGGATGGGGGACGTAGCCTTCCACCACAATCGTGCCGCCCTCATCCCAATCTTCCAGGACGGGCAACTTTGCGGCGCTGACGGACCTCACCCCCGGCAACGCGGCGATGCTGTCGCGAAGGCGATCCGCAAGAGCGACGGTTTGCGCTGGCGAGTAGCGATTCAGCCCCGGATCGATCTGGAATTCGATTACGTGGTCGGTTCTTAAGCCGAGATTCACACGCTCCAAATTCCGCAGCGTGCCGACAAACAGGACCGCGGCCGAAAGCAGCACCGTCGTGAGGGCGATCTGTGAGGTCATCAGCACTTTGCGAAAATGAACGCGCGGTATTCGATTGGAAGCGTTTGCGCCTTGACCCTTCAGACTGGCTTGAGGATTCAGGTGCGACGATCGGATCGCCGGCGGGAGGCTGAATGCGAGGCCGGTGAAAATTGCCAGCGCTACTCCGAAGACGAGCATGCCGAGATCGAGGTGCGGGTCAAATGCACGCAGGCCGAGCCCGTTTTCCAAGTGATTTGCAAGGATGCGTAAGATCGCGGAGGCAAGGGTCAAGCCGGCAACAGCTCCCATTCCAGTGATGAGGAAGCCTTCGGTCAGAAGCTGTCTCACGATTCGCGCGCGGCCCGCACCAAGGGCCAGTCGAACACCCATTTCGCGCTGCCGCGCTTCGCTGCGAGCCAGCAGAAGTCCGGCAAGGTTTGCGGTGGCGATCAGCAAAATGATTCCGGCAAGTGTCCAGAGCACCGCGAGCGGCATTTCCTCATCGCTCTGCAGGATCATTCGGCCGTGCTCGCCCGGATCTAGGATGATTTTCTTGTCGACGTAAATCGCGCGCGTCTTTGCCGACATGCGCGTTCCCGTAATGATCACGTCCGACTGGAGGATGGCGTGGTACACCGGTTGCAATGCCGCCTGCGCTCTTCTTAGATCGAAGCCCGGTTTCAATCGGCCGAGAATCGCCAGCCAGTGATCTCTGCGATCTTCCAGGCCGTCCCAGTTCGGCGTCATTTCGGCTTTGATCGTGACGGGAATGAAAATATCGGGCGCTTCGCCTACCTGCACGCCGGTGAATCCGGCGCGGCTGACGCCGACGACGGTGAGCGAAATGCCATTTACCGTGAGCGGCGTATTCAGAATTCCCGGATTCGAGCCGAACTGCCGCGCCCAGTAACCGTAGCTGAGAACCGCGACGGGATTTGCGCCGGGTGCGGTCTCGTCAGCGCCGTTGAAAACGCGGCCCAGGGCCGGTCCAACGCCCAAAACATCGAAATAATTTCCGGAAACGAGCTCGCCGTCGGCGAGTCCAGTTTGAGCCTGCGCGGTGACACTGACAGGAACGGGATACCGTGCGAGCAGGCCACTGAAGACTGGATTCGCATCGCGTAGGTCCTTGTACAACGGATAAGAAAATGGCGTTCCACCGCCATCACTCGTCGTGCGGCCTCCGCTCGGCCCCGGAGATTGCAGAACCACGAGCTGCTCAGGATGGTTTACTGGCAGGAGGCGCAGCAGTGTCTGATCCGCCAGAGAAAATATCGCCGTGTTGGCGCCGATGCCAAGAGCCAGGGTGAGAACGGCGACGAAAGCGAAGCCGGGGGATTTGCGCAGCATGTGGAAGCCGAAGCGAACATCTTGCGCGAGCGTCTCGAAGAAGCGGACTCCGCGGGCGTCGCGGCATTCTTCTTTCACTTGATCGAGGCCGCCGAATTCCAGCCGGGCGCGGCGGCGGGCTTCGGCGATCGGCACGCCGGACTCGACTAATTTTTTGACGTGCTGATCGAAGTGGAAGCGCAGCTCGGCGTCGAGTTCATTTTCGACGGTCTTGCGTCGAAATAGTGATCGCAGGCGAATCCACAGATCAGTCCGCATCGGGCGCTCCTAAGCCGTCTCCAACACCTGGGCGATCGCGGCTGCTAATTTCTTCCACTCGGTCTTTTCGGTCTCGAGTTGTTTGCGGCCGGCCCCGGTGAGTTCGTAGAACTTCGCGCGGCGATTGTTGTCAGACGCTCCCCATCGCGCTTTAATCCAGCCGCGGCGCTCGAGGCGATGAAGCGCGGGGTACAGCGATCCTTGCTGG
>JBEKDK010000096.1:0-14244 GCA_050014395.1 Candidatus Acidiferrales bacterium
CATTTCTCAGAAGTGTTGATTATGGAGGACTTATGTGGCACCTAACGCCCCTTAGAATCAACACTTCCAAAAGTTTCCGCACATTTCGTATCGCACTCACTACACGCGACTTAAAGCCCCCTATAATCAACACTTCCATGAAAAACGCCCTGAACTCATCTAGAATCAATACTTCCAAAAGGCAGCCAGGGGGGGGTAGTGGAAAGACGTCACCACGCTCTTCGCCCGCCGTTCGCTCCGGCGGACCCGTCCGGCCACTCGTTTCCGCGCCGCCGTTGCCATTTCCCGCGGCGTGGAGTAGATAGGGTCGTCACAATGATCCGATTTTGCAAATACGCGACTTTGGCCATTTCGCTGACGTTTCTGCTGTGCGCGCGGGCCCGCGCGCAGGAACCGGTCTACTCCCCTTCTCAACAAGCCGTTACTGCTACCGCGTATCCGGACACGGCGGAGGGGCTGACGAAACTGCTCAATGATCTGCTGCAGACGGCGGCGAGTGGGGACCGAGTGCAGTTGGACGCCGCGGTCAAAGGACTCGAAATTCCGAACTACGAAGGGTGGTACGCCGCCGCGTTCGGCGAGAACCATGGCAAGACGTGGGCCGCTTACCGCGGAGCGCATCTCGACCAAGACGAAAAGACGTTCGAGAACATACTGGTACAGGATGACGGGGGACACGGCAAAATCGTTCTGCGGAAGCTGTGGGGGAATTCGGAGCTCGCCGGGGTCGCTCAGGGAGCGAATGTCGATTGTTTGAAGCAGCGGGAGAACATCTATCAGGCGTCCTGGAAGCCCGACAATCCGGTCAAACCTCAATCCGTCGCTTTTACGGAGTACTTCGTCTTCAGTGAAGGGAAATTCCTGTGGGACCACGCGATTATCGCCGCAAACCCTGGCTGCCTGGAGGGTCCGGGGCCGCAGCCGGTCACGGAACAAACGCCGAACGGCGGCGCGGCTGCCAAGCCTGGCAGCGCAGGTGTCGGATATCCGGGATGCCTGGCTTGTCGAAATCCAGGGTTCAGCGATGCAGCTCGACACGAAAGGGTTGAAGGGATTGTTGTCTTGAGCGTTGTCATTCAACTGGACGGCCACGCCACCGACATCAAACTCGTGAGGGGATTGGGATACGGCTTGGACCAGAAAGCCATTGAAGCGGTGGAGGGCTGGTCCTTCAAGCCTGGAACGGGTCCGGACGGTGCACCTGTCGCTATGACTGTGATGATCCAAGTGGGCTTTCGCCTGCTGTAAAAGCGCGCGTCAGAAGCAACAGCAAACGTCTGATGCAGTCCAGGCCCGGAAATTCGGCCGTGACGAAAAACGTTATGAAAAATCTGGCGCTGGGGCGGGTGTATCAATTGCTGGAGCCGGGGCCGGTGGTGCTGCTGACGACGTCGCGCGAGGGGCGCGCCGACGTGATGGCGATGTCGTGGCACATGATGGTGGAGTTTGAGCCGCCGCTGGTGGCGTGCGTGGTGAGCGACGCGAATTACAGCTTTGCGGCGCTGCGGGCGACGGGCGAATGCGTGATCGCGATTCCGGCGGTGAAATTGGCGCGCAAGGTCGTCGAGATCGGCAACTGCTCCGGGCGCGACGTGGCGAAGTTCGAGAAATTTGGGCTGACCGCGGCGCGCGGCCAGCGCGTGGCGGCGCCGCTGATCGCTGAATGCTTCGCGAATCTAGAGTGCAAGGTGGCCGATGCGCGCTTCGCCGGCAGATACAACTTGTTCATCCTGGAAGTGCTGAAAGCTTGGATCGATCCGGCGCAAAGGAATCCAAAGACGATTCACCACCACGGCTACGGCAAATTCGTCGTGGACGGCAAGACGATCACTCTGAAATCGCGCGCCGACGGGGCGCGCGGACGCGAAGTTGCGCGAGTTGGTGCACAAAGATATGTATCACTATGCCGACGTCGAAGATCAGTTGCGCGGATATGACGCTTGCTTTTTTTGTCTGGGGGTTTCGTCGGCGGGGATGGCGGAGGCGGATTATCGCCGTCTGACGTATGACCTGACGATGGCAGCGGCGGAAACTTTGGCGAAGCTGAATCCGGACATGACGTTCATCTACGTTTCGGGCATGGGGACGGACAGCACGGAGCAAGGGCGCTCGATGTGGGCGCGCGTGAAGGGTGCAACCGAAAATGCGTTGCTGCGATTGCCGTTTGCGGCGGCTTACATGTTTCGGCCCGGCGTGATTCAGCCGATGCACGGGGAAAAATCGAAGACGCGACTTTATCGCGTGATGTATGTGCTGACGGGATTTGTGATTCCGCTGCTGCGCGTGTTTCCGAAATATGTGACGACGACCGAACGGATCGGCCGCGCGATGATTGAAGTCGCGAAGCACGGCGCGCCGAAGAAACTTCTGGAAACTCAAGACATCAACGATTTGGCGCGGAAGCCGAGCCGAAAGTGATCTGGAGAGCGGAGAGCATGCACGTGCGGTGGCCGAGCAAAAAGCGTATCGCGTGGATTCTCGCAGCCATCGCCTTGATGCTCAGCTCAGCTTGGTCACTTCTGCAGTACTTGAGCGTCGTAGGCGACATTAGTGGATGGATAGGGCTGCCGCAATACGCTGACCAAATACCCCGACTCGAAGCCAAGGGGACACGGGACCTCTGGTTAGGCATTCTCTTGCCGCTAGTGGCGGCGGTTCTCCTTGGTCTCGGGAAAGACGAACCCGAGACAAACCCTGGTCGTGCCGCGGGCGATCGGCGAACCGTCCTGACATATTCTCACGATTCGCGCGAACCAGTTGCCGCGGTCGTAGTCGTCATGATTCGGCTGGGTATTTCAGTGCTTGGCACGCTCGGCTTAGTGGCCTTGCTGCTCTTCATCGAGTTCGTTCTGAGCAAACTTGGCGCATCGGGTGTTTGACGCGCGTGCCTTGGGATGCGTCATCTATGCGCGGGACTTGGCGACCAATTCTTCCCACCGGCCTTGGGATTTCAATAGGAGCTCGACGACTTCGCGCACGCCGCCGTTGCCGCCGGAATGCGCGGTGACGAAGTGCGCGGCGCGTTTTACTTCGGGCATGGCGTTGGCGACGGCGACAGCCAGGCCGACGCGTTTCATGATCGGCAGATCGGGAAGATCGTCGCCGACGTACGCGACTTCTTCGTCGGTGACGCCGGCGTCGCGCAGAATTCCTTCGTACACAGGAATTTTCACGGCCACGCCTTGGCGGACATACTCCATGCCGCATTCTTTCGCGCGGCGTTCGACCGCGGCGGATTTGCGCCCGGTGATTACGCCCGTTTTCAAGCCGGCGATGCTCAGCAGCGTCAGCCCCGCGCCATCCTGCGCGTAGAAGCCTTTGAGTTCGAGCGTTGAGCCATCGAGCTGCGAGAGCAGCCAGACGTGACCGTCGGTGAGGACGCCGTCAACATCACAAAGCAGGACGCGGATCTTGCGCGCGCGGCGCGCGACTGCGGGAGAAACCTTTGCGTTGGCGACTTCTTTGTACGGCACGGATTGGGCCTCCGAGAAGTTAGGACGCGTCGAGCGTCCATAGATCGTGCAGATGCAAGACGCCGAGCGGGCGCCGCGCAGCGTCGACTACGACAAGAGATGTAATGTGCCGCTCTTCCAGGATGCGAAATGCTTGGCTGGCTAGCTCCGCGGGAGCGATCGTGGCGGGCTCACGCGTCATGCTCTCGCCGGCGACGGCGTGAAACGCATCGGCGCCGCGCTTCTGCATCAAGCGGCGCAGATCGCCATCGGTGAGGATGCCTGCGAGGCGGCCATCAGCATCCAGCACGGTAGTCATGCCGAGACCTTTGCGGCTCATCTCGTAGATCACGTCCGGCAGCTTCGCGCCGACGCCGACGCTCGGCAACGCGTCGCCAGAGTGCATCAGGTTTTCGGCGCGGAGCAACTTCATGCCCAAGCGACCGCTGGGATGAAGCGCGGCGAAATCGTCTTGGCGGAATCCGCGGCGATCGAGCAGCGTGATGGCCAAGGCATCTCCCATGGCCATGGCTGCCGCAGTGGAGGCCGTGGGCGCGAGGTTCAGCGAACACGCCTCTTCGGCAACGCGAATGTCGAGCGCGACTTTGCTGCGCGCGGCGAGCGTGGAGGCAGCGTCGCCGGTGAGCGAGATCAACGGTACGCCGAGGCGCTCGATGGTTTCAAGTAGCGCGAGAATTTCTTGCGTTTCGCCGCCGTAGCTGATGGCCAGCACAGCGTCCTGGCGCGTCAACATCCCGAGATCGCCATGCAACGCGTCAGCAGGATGCAAAAAGAAAGCTGGCGTGCCGGTGCTGGCAAGGGTGGCGGCGATTTTTCTGCCGACGAGGCCGGATTTGCCCATGCCGGTGACGACGACGCGGCCTTTGCAAGCTAGAAGCAAATCGACGGCCTGTTCAAATCGCGCATCGAGACGCGCGATGAGATCGGAGATCGCGGCGGCTTCGATGCGCAGAACGCGCTTGGGGGTTTCGAGGCTCATGTTTGCCCCAACGTGCGCACCAGGGCGGCGAGCGGCGCAAGTTTTGCGAGCAGCGCAGGCAAGCGATCGAGCTGCAAAGCGTTCGAGCCGTCGGAGAGCGCGCGCTCCGGCGCATCGTGCACTTCGAGGAAAACTCCATCGGCGCCCGCGGCGACTCCGGCGCGTGCCAAAGGCTCGATGAATTCGGGCTGGCCGCCGCTCGCATTGCCCGCGGCGCCCGGCAACTGCACGGCGTGCGTGACGTCGAGGACCACCGGGCAACCGGTTTTCTTCATAATGGGAATCGAGCGCATGTCGACAACGAGATTTTGATAACCGAAGGAGGCGCCGCGTTCGGTGAGAATCACTTTGTCGTTGCCGACGCTGGCCACTTTTTCCACGGCGTGAGCCATGTCCCATGGAGAAAGAAATTGGCCCTTCTTCAGATTGATCACGCGGCCGGTGCGCGCCGCGGCGAGGAGCAGATCGGTCTGGCGCGAAAGAAACGCCGGAATTTGTATGACGTCACACACTTCGCCGACTGGCGCGGCTTGCGCGGGCTCGTGAATATCGGTGAGGACGAGCACGCCGAGATCGCGCTTGATGCGGCCCAGTATCGCGAGACCATCCTTCATGCCCGGACCGCGATACGAGGACAGCGAAGTGCGATTGGCTTTGTCAAACGACACTTTGAATATTAGCGGGACGCGCGCCGCAGCGGCGATCTCCGCCAGGCGCTCGGCCATCATGCGCGCGTGGGCTTCGTTTTCGATCACGCACGGACCGGCGATCATGAACAGTGGCGAGCCGGCGCCGATCTGCAGCGTTCCGATCTGAATTTGTTTTGCTTCGTGCATTGCGATGCGTCTTAGCCTATGCGGGACGCCGCGGATTTGCAATCGGAGCGCGGGTGCCGATCAATTCTTGGCGATCTGATAGTCGCTGAGATTGATTTCGATGGCGACGGTTTGCGCTGGAAGCTTCACTTGATACGCGACCTTCGACGGCAGCTCGAGCCCTTCGATCAACTGATAATCGATCTGAAAATCCACGGTCTGCGCCCCGTTGTTGATTACGCTATTCGCGCTGGTGAGCAAAAGGCCGTTGGGCGTTTTGGTGTACTTGGGCTGCATCACCACGGTCGAAGCCGGCGTGACAACTTTCATCACCGTGAGCAGCGCATCGCGCGTCAGGGTAAGTTCGACGCTTGTGCCGCCATCGGTCTGCTTCAGGTGATATCCGGTCATGTCGGTGGAGTATGCGAGATTTGGGTCACTGGCCGCAGAGAAAATGCCGGATAGCACCATGTTGTTCCACGTCTGAAAGAAACCTTCGACGGTTTGCTTCACGCCGTCGACAATTTGGTTCACGCTGGGATCCGTCGCAGCATCATCTGTGCGGTACGCGGTGACGGTGCTGGCTCCCTGCTGATCGATCACCGCCGAATATCGAACTGGACTGACCAAGGCAAGCTGACCCGAATCGGAAATAAATTTCGGCCAGTCGGGCACCACCGTGCAATTGAACGATTTCAACCCCAGTGACTGAAGGACGTAGTACGACGTTTCCGCTTTGCGGAGCAACGCTTCCTTGGTAACGGGCGCGGATGCGACGGGCGCACGGGCCGGGGCTGGCGCGGGAGTGGTGACGGGCGTGTCAAGGCGCTTGCCATCCTCCTGCGTCTGCGCGACGGCGGGATGCGCGACGAATGCCGCGCCGAGAAACAATGCGAGCAGCGAAGCTGCGAAAGTGCCGATCTTAGAGTTTTTCATAGGGACGCCTTTCAACTCGATTTCCTTCCGCCGCAAGCGGCTTGGCTTTAGTGGCGACTTTCGCTCGTGGGAAATTCGTTTGAAACACCGGCGCCGGCAGCGCGCGCCGTTTCGGACAACGCCTCGCTGTGTTCTCGGGCGGCGCCGATAAACGCAGCGAACAAAGGATGCGGCGCGAGCGGCCTGGATTTGAATTCAGGATGGAATTGGCAGCCAAGAAACCACGGATGGCCAGGCAGCTCGACGATCTCAACGTACGTGGCGTCGGGTGTGGCGCCGGAGATTCGCAGGCCCGCGCCCGTCAGTGCCGCTTCGTATTCACGATTGAATTCGTAGCGATGGCGATGGCGTTCGCTGATTTCCGTGGTGCCATAGACGCGATTCGCGAGCGACCCGGGTTCCAGGCGGCAAGGCCACGCGCCCAGACGCATGGTGCCGCCCATTTCGTCCACGCCGAGCAGTTCGCGCAGCTTGTAAATCACGCGATGCGGTGTGCGCGGATCGAATTCCGTGCTGTCGGCGCCGGTCAAACCGCAGGCATCGCGCGCAAATTCGATTGTGGCGCACTGCATGCCCAGGCAAATTCCGAAAAACGGCACGCCGTTCTCGCGCGCGTACTGTATGGCGTAAATCATGCCTTGGATTCCGCGCTTACCAAATCCGCCGGGCACCAAAATGCCGCCGGCACCGGCCAAACGGCTCGCGGCCGCCGCGGGCGAATCAAGCTCTTCAGCCTCAACCCAATCGATCACCGTGCGCACGCGATGCGCCAAGCCGCCGTGCATCAAAGCGTCGCGCAAACTTTTGTACGCGTCTTCGAGCTGCACGTATTTGCCGACGACGGCGATGCGCACTTCGCCTTCGGGATTGCGGATCAACTTGATCAGATTCTGCCAGAGCTCCAGGCGCGCCGGGGGCGCTTCGATGTGCAATTGGCGGAGGATCTGATCGTCCAGGCCTTCCGCCGCG
The DNA here is from genome assembly GCA_050014395.1 of Candidatus Acidiferrales bacterium. Taxonomy (GTDB): domain Bacteria; phylum Acidobacteriota; class Terriglobia; order Acidiferrales; family UBA7541; genus DASPOJ01. Next base: position 7,173 of record JBEKDK010000096.1, read on the forward strand.
AACATCAGCGGCACGGCGTAAATCGTGTCAACGTCCTGCGCGGCGATCACGCGCGATTCCGGAACATTACAAAACAGCGCGATTTTCGCCTTCATCTCGTGGGGAATGCGGCGATCGCAACGGCACAGCAAAATGTCGGGCTGAATGCCGAGGCTGAGGAGTTCCTTCACGGAATGTTGCGTGGGCTTGGTCTTCAATTCGCCGGCGGAGGAAATGTACGGCACCAGCGTGACGTGGACGAAAAGGACATTTTCAGCGCCCAGTTCCAGGCGCATCTGGCGGATGGCTTCAAGAAACGGCAGCGATTCGATATCGCCCACCGTCCCGCCAATTTCGATAATCACGACATCAGTATCAACCGAGACTTTGCGAAACGCCGCTTTGATTTCATCGGTGACGTGCGGAATCACCTGGACGGTTTTGCCCAGATAATCTCCACGGCGCTCCTTAGCGAGAATTCCTTCGTAGATGCGGCCGGTGGTCCAATTATGCTCGCGGCCGAGCTTGGCGGAAGTGAAGCGTTCGTAGTGGCCGAGGTCCAGATCGGTTTCCGCACCGTCGTCGGTGACGTAAACCTCGCCATGCTGATACGGGCTCATCGTGCCCGGGTCCACGTTCAGATATGGATCACATTTTTGGAGAGTGACTCGGAGCCCCCGGCTTTCGAGCAGGCAGCCTATGGAGGCTGCTGCCACGCCTTTGCCGAGTGAGGAAACAACGCCACCGGTTACAAAAATATACTTCGGTGCCATCCACGCAGTCTGGCGCTAAGGCAGTTCCCCAAGCGCGCTGAACTGTTTTGCGTCCTCCAATTTTGTACGAGTACAAGGCATTGTAACAGAGGACGCGGCGCTGTCAATCGCGCGCGGCCGCGGGCAGTGGGTCATTTTCCCAGTTGCCGACAGACCGGGAGTCAGGTTGACTTGGAGGGCGTTTAGGTCAGCACCTTGCTACGCCGGCGGGCAGGGTGGTTGGGGTCGGTGAATTCGAGCAGTTCGATGGGCGCGCCGTTTTCGATTATGAATGCGACGCGGACGCCGTCGGATGCGCTGTTGGGAGGAATCAGGATTTCGCGGCCAGCAAGCTCGGAGGCGAGATCAGCCACTTCAAACGCGACGTGCGGAACGTGCCGGACGAGATCAGGGACCGCCGCGTCCGCTTCGAAACGCATCCACTCCACGCCGAATTCGCTTTTCTCGTGGCTGACGACAAAGACTTTCAGGTGTTTCAGGTGGGTCTCCCCAGGCTTCACTTCGGTAGTGGGAATTCCGATGTGATGATAGCGGCGCATTCTTTTTCGGTCTCCGTGGATTTGGCACAAATTCTACGCTATCGTTACCGCGTTTGAAACCGCGCCCTCGTGGCCGAACTGCTGAAGCACGAAGTCAATTGCACTTCAGTGGTTTGGGCGCGAGTCAGATTCGGAATGGATTACGAGCAACTCGAAAACTAGCCCACTACGCGGCCGCGCAATCGATTTCGCCGAAGCAACTTTTTTGCTGCGACGCGTGTCCTATATGTGGTCGTTTGCGGTAGGATCGTTGACGCAGACGGCGGTAGTCGACCTCCTCACATTGAGCCTCGCCGGGGATTCTGTGAGAATTCGTTGGAAGTTTGGGGCTCGCTACAGGAAAATGGTCTGGGGGTAATCATGCTTAGGTTGTGTGTGAAGCGCCGATCCTTGGAGACCGCGCTGCTTGGACGGAATGCGGCCGAGACCGCGAGAGTGCGGTCTGCGGCGGCGCCGGCATTGCCGGTGCTGCCGCGAAGGGCGGCGTTCGGCATCGCGCCCCAATTCTGGGGAAACGGAGGAGGAAGCCGATGAGGCGCGCCGCGCTGCTCGCCGTCATCGCATTGGCGTTCGCGTCAGCCGGCTGCAAGAAGTCGAGTTCGACCGCCACCACTCCGACGATCACCATCACTCCGACGGATATCGATTTAGAAGCTGGCCTGACACAGCAGTTCGGCGACACCGTCACCAACGAATCGAATACGGCGGTGACCTGGCTGGTGAACGGCATAGCCGGCGGGGACGCCGCGACGGGCATCGGCACGATCAGCACTACGGGGCTGTACCAGGCGCCTCCCGCAGTGCCCAACGGATCCGCTGTAACGATCACGGTTGAAGTCACATCGGACACCACCACTTTTGCAACCGCCACGGTGGTGATCACGGCAATTCCGACGGTGGCTATTGCGCCGACGACGCTGACGCTGGCGCCGGCAGTGCCGGCAGCGCCGACTTTATTTACGGCGACGCTGACCGGTGTGCCGACAAATGTGAGTACGGCCGTGACGTGGGAAGTCGGCAACGTTATCGGCGGAAACGCGACGGTTGGATCTATCGTGCCGGTGAGCGCGCCGGCGGCGGGCTGCCAGACGACTCCGCCTTGCACGGCGACCGCGAATTACACACCTCCTCAAGTGCCACCGCCGGGTGGAACGGCAGTCGTGAACGTGTACCTTACCGCCTTTCCCTCACAATCAGCGGGAACAACAATCACGCTGCAGTATGGTCCGCCGTCTATTGCGGGCTCGTACGCATTCTCTATCGCGGGGCAGAATTCTTCAGGTGGCTTTTTCACGCGCGCGGGGCAGCTGACTGCCAACATCGTCGGTGGAGTTGGCACGCTGAGCGGCATCGAAGACATCCACACGCCAACAACCGTAACCGCGGACACAGCGGTCAACGGGACGTACACGGTGGGACCAGACGGCCGCGGCACCGCCGTGCTCACGGACACAACCGGAACCACGAATTATTATTTGACAGTCGTCTCCGCCAACCAAATCGGACTCACCGAGGCTGACAATTCCGCCACGGCCCACGGAGAGGCGGACCTGCAGGACCCAACGTCATTCGCTCAATCGAAATTCTTAGGCGGCTACGCGTTTGATTTCTATGGCACGAGCGGCGCAGCGCATCCCACGTCCGAGGTCGGCCAATTCACGGCAACCGGATCCGGCGCTGCGATTCAGAACGGCCTGGAAGACGTGAACGCCGCGGGCACACTGACTCCCGCGGCGGGTTTTTCCGGCAGTTTCGGCGCGATCAACTCTGGCACAGGCCGCGGTACGGCAACGATCAATGGCTTCAGCGGGCCCACGACGTTTGCGTTCTACATGATCTCATCCGGCGAGGCGCGATTCATTGAGACCGACGCTTCGGCGAATCTTGTGGGCGACGCGTTACTGCAAGCCGGCGCCGCGAATCTCGGGTACCTTTCCAGCTTGAACATGTTCACGGTTTCGGGCCGCAGCGGGACCGGCAGATACGCGATGGCCGGGGAGTTTCTGGCCGACGGGAACGGCACTCTCTGTGTTGGCGGCCTCCCCAACTCCAACTGCCTGCTGGATCAAAACAACAATGGGACGGTCGCCACAACCGTGCAGTACACGGGCACCTACACGGTCGCCGCGTCTGGACGCGGCACCGTGACGTTCAATCCCAGCGGCCAAGCGCCGATGACTTTCGTTATGTATTTCGTCTCCACAGGCGACGCGGTCATCCAGGAAACTGATTCTTCGGTAGTCGCCGACGGAATCTTGCTCGAACAAAGCGGAGGAACGCTCACTACGCCGAACGTCTCCGGCAGCTTTGCGCTTAATTGGACTGGAGCTGCGCCGTCGATTACGACGCCGCAGGACACCACGGGCCAGCTCACCGTGGGCAAGACGCCCGGCGCAGTTGCAGGAACATGGGATCGCAACGATGCGCTCGTTCTGCAACCGGGCGTCACGCTAACTGGAACGTATGCGCTGGCGATTAACGATCGCGGCACCGTGACACTGACGGACGCGAGCAACATCACCTACGATTTGGCGGCGTACGCGGTGAACAAGTCCAGATTGTTCTTGATCGATACGGACCCAACGCTGGTGTTCAGCGGTCAGCTCAAGCAGCAATTCTAGGCGGGGCAATTCCCTTTCGCGCGCCGCGGCTCAATCCTCGCCGGTGGCCCGCAGTAGTTTTTCGACGCGCTCCACATCCTCGGGCACATCCACGCTGACGGAATCGTTCAGCGTCTCAACAACGCGAATCGGATAACCATTTTCGAGCCAACGTAATTGCTCGAGTTGCTCGACGCGTTCGAGCACGCCCATCGGCAGCGTTGGAAATTCCAGCAAGGCATCGCGGCGAAACGCATAAAGTCCAAGGTGTTTCAAATGGCGCGCGTGGACCAATCCATCGTCATCGCGCACCCACGGAATCGGCGCGCGCGAAAAATAAAGCGCGCGATCCTCGAAATCGAGGACAGTTTTTACGACATTGGGATCCATGATGTCTGCCGCGATCGTGATGGGCACCGCCAGCGTGGAAACGCCGATCGCGGTGTCCACATCGAGCGCATCGATCGCGGCGTCGATCCCGGCGGGATCGAGCAGCGGCTCATCGCCCTGAACGTTGACGACGAATGCGAAATCCTGGCCGAGCGGCCCGGCGGCAACTTCGGCGGCGCGCTCCGTGCCGGAGCGATGCGTGGCGCGCGTCATCACCGCGTCTCCGCCGAATTCGCGCACGGCGATGAGGACGCGCTCGTCGTCCGTCGCAACGATGGTGCGCGTGACCGAACGCGCCAGCGCGACGCGGCGCCACACGCGCTCGATCATCGTCTTGCCGGCTAGCGAAACCAGCGGCTTACCCGGCAGGCGGCTGGAGGCGTAACGCGCCGGAATAATCGCCAGGACATCGGATCGGCTTGGCGAGCCATCCGGCATTTCATTTGGCGTCTCGGAAGACATCCGATTCAGCCCATCCCTCGTAGATAGTCACAAAGAGGCGCGGTTGCGTCGAACAGCGATGCTATCACAGGCGGCCAGAGGCGCGACGGCGCGCTCGAAGAGGCCGGCTTGCGTGGCCATGGACCCATGGTAGAATCGCGATAGTAATTCGCAGCAAGTTGACGCCTTGGCCGCCCGGCTGAACCGAAGTTTTCGAGGAGGCACGGTGCTGGCAATCGGACGTCTTGGCAGTAGATGCGCGCTGTTTTTGCTGCTATGCGCGCTGGTGTCGCACCCGATCCGGGCGCAAGTCACAGGTCCGGAAAAGCCCGTTCCGCCTCCCGAGTCATCCACGCAAGCGACAGCTTCCGGCAAGGCACCCAAAGAGATCAAGGTCGACGTCTCGCTGGCGCTCGTGAACGTCACGGTGACGGATCCATTCGATCGCCTGGTCACCGGACTCGAGAAAGAAAACTTCAAGGTATATGAGGATGGCGTCGAGCAGGAGATCGTAAATTTCTCCAGCGAGGACGTGCCGATTTCGATCGGCGTGATTTTCGATATGAGCGGCAGCATGTCCGACAAAGTGGATAAGGCGCGCGAGGCGGCGGTGCAATTCTTCCACACCGCGAATCCGCTGGACGAATTCTTCCTGGTGAGCTTCAACGACCGGGCTCAGTTGACCAGCCCGTTCACCACGAGCGTGGACGAGCTGCAAAACCGGATGATGTTCACCGCGGCGCACGGGCGTACGGCGCTGCTGGACGCGATCTACCTGGGATTGTCCGAAATGAGGGGTGCACGCAACGCCAAGCGGGCCTTGCTCATCATATCGGATGGAGGCGATAATCATAGCCGCTACAACGAGACCGACATCAAGAGTTTCCTGAGGGAGGCGGACTGCCAGCTCTACGCGGTGGGCATTTTCGACCCGGTCGACATCCGCGCGCGCACTCCCGAGGAGGCTGAAGGCCCCTCGCTTTTGACGGAGCTGACGGACATGAGCGGAGGGCGCGTGTTTCCAGTGCAGAATCTGAACGATTTGCCCGATATCGCCGCGAAAATTGGAATGGAGCTGCGCAATCAATATGTTGTCGCCTATAGACCCAGCAACGCTAAACACGATGGCACTTGGAGAAAGATCAAGGTCAAGCTCAATCCGCCCCGAGGCCTGCCTCCCCTCAACGTCTACGCGAAAACAGGATATTTTGCGCCGACCCAATAGCCGCGCCCGCCTGGCGAGCGCGCTGGTCCTCACGATTCTGCTAGGCACGCTGGCTGTAGGCGGCGTGGCTTGGGCTGGGCCGCAAGCCGCGGGTCCGCAAATGCCGGATACGTCCTCGCAGCCGCCGCCCCCTCCCGGCGCTCAGGGGGCACAACCCGCGCAAGGTCCGAACGGCACGACAACTACCAAGAACGGCCAGGGCGGCTACACAATCCAGAGCAATGTGAACCTGGTCGTGCTGCACGCCTCCGTGCTGAACGATCGCGGCGTGTTTGTGCCGGGCTTGCAACAGGGCGATTTCCGCGTATTTGAAGACAAGGTGGAACAGAAACTGGCCGTTTTCAAACAAGAGGACGTTCCGGTGAGTGTGGGCCTGGTGATCGATAATAGCGGCAGCATGCGCGACAAGCGGCCGAGCGTGAACGCCGCAGCGCTGACGTTCGTGGAGACTTCCAATCCGCAGGACGAAGCGTTCGTCGTCAATTTCAACGACGACTACTACCTGGATACCGAGCACGACTTCACCAGCGACATCGAGGAGATGAAGGAAGCGCTGGAGCGCATCGACGCGCGCGGCAGCACGGCGCTTTACGACGCGGTGATCGGCTCGCTCGACCATTTGAAGAAGGGGCACAAGGACAAGAAAGTTTTGCTGGTGATTACCGACGGCGACGACAACTTCAGCCATCACAAACTGGCTGACGTGATTTTCGAAGCTGAGCACTCCGACGCCATCATTTATACGATCGGCCTATACAGCAAAGACGACATGAAGGAATCCGAAATGCGGAGTGCGCGGCGCAATATGCAAAAATTGGCGGATGCCACCGGAGGCGCGGCGTATTTCCCCGAGGATGTGGCCGACACGGAGGCGATTTGCACGCAGATCGCCCACGATATTCGGAATCAATACACGCTGGCGTACTACCCGACGAATTCCGCGCAGGATGGTACGTTTCGCAACGTGGCCGTGCAGATCACTCCGCCGCACGGCACAAGTTTTCTCTCTCTTATTTCCTAACGATGAATCGGGCAGGTTGAATCGCTCTCGAGAGGCTTCTCCGCGAATCTCTGCTCTCTCTGCGTCTCTGCGTTATCTTTTTCAGTAGGTTTTTGGCGCCGTCG
>JBEKDK010000097.1:0-12516 GCA_050014395.1 Candidatus Acidiferrales bacterium
GCAAGTGACCGAAATATACGGCACCGTTCGTCAGCAAGATCGCCTGATACGGCGTCTCGAACTTCACCGCTGTGCCTTCGAAGTGGCCGAGGATGTGCCATCCCGCCGCAATGATCACCAGCACGCCGGCGACAATCCATATTAGTTGCACCAACGCAATGCCACGTTGTTTTTTCATCTCAAGAATCCTCATCCGTCGAAGTCTCTCTTTCAAACGGTTGTCGCGCAACGGGTTTTCTGTCGCATGCCACGGCGAGCCTAACACTCTCGAATTGGACCTACAAGCGCAATCCTGATGCCTAGGCTGCTTCGTAAGAGAACCGATAGACACGCAGAAAGGGGGAGAATCGGCGTAGTGCACGAAAACCGTACAAGAATTCTGGCGGAGAGGGTGGGATTCGAACCCACGGTTGAGTTTCCCCAACACACGCTTTCCAAGCGTGCTCCTTAAACCGCTCGGACACCTCTCCACGGTCGCGCTCGATTGAGCGTAGCAGAAACGCGGCGGGAGATGAAGTCGCCAGCGGAACGCGCGGCACAACATTCGGCGGATTCGTTCATGGCGGCGCACCTGCGTGCGGGCGGTTAGTCGCGTTTGGTGAATATGGCAGCGGGGCACTAGGGCTATTCTCTACGCCTCCGAGAAATCACCCGAATTCAACATGCGGCAAGTTCTTTCACCGGAAAGAGTGCTCCAATAGAGGCCCGGGCACCTTCTCAAATGTGAAAAGCTCTTCCTTCCATCGTTCACCGCTGTCGACACAAGTCCTTTATTTTCAATAGCTAACTGCGTGGCAGCGGAATTGCTCTAGCTAGGGCGTGGCCTCGCTCCGCACGATGGCCGACACCTGAGGGTGTCAACACTTCGGCAGGGTTGACAAAAATTTAGCCGAGGGGAAATTCGTGAGGAGACTAATAGTAGTACTAGCACCCGCGCTGCTGTTGTTGTTCGTTGGCAGCGCTGCCCGCGCGGACACTTTGCAATATAAATCAGACCCAACAGGCGTAAACGGGCCGTATTTGCTGAGTTTGAACGGCGGCTCGTCGACGCCGATGATTTGCTACTCGGCCGACAACACCGTCTACTCCAACGAGACGTGGAATGTAACCGCTTATACCGAGGGTTCAGATCTCTCGGCGTTGGTGGGGACGGAGTTCGGCGATAGCACTCTGGCCAAGACAGAATTTGACTACAACGAGCTTGGCTATTTGGCGAACGAGCTGTTCGCCAGTCCAGGCAATTCTGCCCTACAGAACGCCATCTGGGCGGTGCTCGGCCTTGGCGGTCAGTACTCGTCTCAAGAACACACGGATCTGACTGCGGCCGCTACGGCCGTTACGGATGGCTACGTGACCACAGACGTATTCTGGGTTCCCTCTGGGTCGTCTTGGGACTACTCGTGGGGGCCCCAGCCTTTTATTCAGGAAAAGACCAGCGTGCCGGAACCGGGTTCCCTTGCTCTTCTTGCCTTCGGTTTGCTCGGGCTTGGGTTGCTCGCACGAAAGCAGGGCTTCGCAATCCTCTAGGCTGCCCTGTCTAACCTTCGGCGTAGAAAAGTTTCGGCCAGAAGCGCGACAGCGCTTCTGGCCGTTGCTTTTTTGACGGGAAGCCCGGCAGACACCAAGTCAGGAAATGTTGCGATAGACCCGGAGAACTTAGCTGGGCAGTAGCTGAAGCTGAGATGCGCTTCGGGCGCATCGTAGACCCGCGCCATTGTTATCGACTCGAAGCAAGCGCTTCCCTTTGCCCCTTACAATGAAATCGGGACGTCGAAGATAATTGGACACCGGCAAGCGCTCACGATTGGCGTTTTTCAAGAGCACAACGCGATCGCGTTACATAACCGACTGAAGCCTGAGCTGGAACAACGACGGCGCCACCTTCGCATCAAAAGAGAAGCTTAAGCGCAGCTTGGGCATACCTGGGCGGATCCGCACTCGTCACCATGCCGAAAGTGGAGCTGGCCGGCAGAGTTGCGTTCACGGTGTTCGGGCCAAAAAACTGCGCGTGATTGAAGGCGTTAAATGCCTCCATGCGGAGTTGCAAGGAGAGCGCTTCGCGAATCGGAAATGTCTTGGTGAGCGCAAGGTCGAAATTGGAAATTCCAGGGCCGCTGAAGAACCTCCGAGGCACGTTCCCCGGCGTGCCCAAGGGCTGGACACTGAAGAGCGAGGTATTGAAATATGGCTCACCATTCCGCGGATTGTGATTCAGGTCGAGTGGTCCCGGAGTCATTTCAGGCAAGTCGGCCAGGAAGGCGTTAACGCCGTCGGGACCGGTGCCGAGCAAGGAGTTATCGCTGTTGTTGTAGAAAGTGACCGGCAAGCCGGTCGCGAAGCGCACGACGCCGGACAATTGCCAATTCTTCGTAAGACCATTCCGCTTGCGGAACAACGTGTCGAAGGGGAGCCCATAAGTGAAGCTGCCGACGAAATTCTGGCGGATATCGAAGGACGACAAACCATAGGTGAGATTGTAATTTGCCGGCACAAGCTGGTCGGAGATACTGGATGAATTATCGAGAGATTTACCGTAGGTATATCCGAGCAGAAATTCGGCGCTCCGCGCCGAATAGCGGAGTGTCGACTGTAGAGCGCTGTAGTTGGAATTTCCATTCGAAATAATCCAATCCACACTGCCAAAGTCAGGGCCTAGCGGGCCTCGTGTTCCCTGATAAGACGCTCCAGAAGCGCCGATGTAAGCCGTGCTTTCGCCGAATGGTCCGCAGGTCGGCGAGCCGGGCGCCACTTGGCTCGGTTGGCTCAAGCTCAAGCACAAGGCAGGACTTCCCGGATTGGCTTCCACAAGTGTCAGCAAATGATGAGACTCGCTTCCAACATATCCGACCGAGAGCAGCGCGTGCGTCCCCAGCTCACGTTGAATGCTAAAGGTGAATTGCTCCGAGTAGGGCGTCACATTGCCCGGATAGTAGCCGGGCAGCCCGCTAATGGGAAGGTATTCGGGCCAATTGACGTTTGGGTTGGGATTGCTCGCCGTCGCGTTCAATGCAGGGTAAGTCAGCGGAAAGCGCTGGCCGTTGTTGTAACCGTCTGATGCGGTGATGTACGGATTGGTGAAAAGCGGAGGGCCGGTACTGCCGTAGGTTTGTCCATAGGGAGCGTCCCCGGCCATGACGCCCGCCGATACGCCTTCTATTGCCGAGAAGAACCTGCCGGCGCCGGCGCGGATGCTGCTCTGCCCGGCATCACCGAACAAGAAATGCAGCACGCGATTGGAAAAACTTGGGGAATAGGCCAATCCCAGGCGCGGGGCAAGATCGTCCCAGCGAGTCGGTGCAAGAGAGCGCGAAATTCCAGGATCTGTTGGAAATACGAGTCCCGTGGGCGCGCCGGGGAAAACCACCGAATTCTCTCCTGGAACGATCGTTTGTATTTGGTTGTATTTTTCGTACCAGGGCATGACGACGTCCCAGCGTAAACCGTAATTCGCCACAAAGTGAGACGTGGCGCGCCAGGAATCCTGAGCGAACAATGCGCCGTATTTATTGCGGTTGTAGAACGATTGGGCATCGCCCTGCTTGTAGGCGCTGGCGATTCCCAGGAGAAAATCCGCGAAATCCACACCGGTTTCGGAGCCGGCGAACAGAAACGTTCCGTTGGATTGTACGTCCGCCAAAGCGTTCACCTGGCTGTACATGTATTCACCGCCCAACTCGACGGTGTGTTTGCCGATGACTCTCGAAAAATTGTCGCGAAACTCGAAGGTATTGTCGTACTGATTTAGACCCGTAATGGTTGGTCCGATGATGTAATTGTTAAACTCAACGTTTTCGATTCCCGCATACTGTGGCCGGGCCGGGATGATGCTCGGCTGGTCTTGGGAATTCACAAATCCTTGACTGGCATAAGAAGGGCCAGTACCTCCGGCGGGATAACCGAGGATATTAGCGTCGCGCACAAAGGAAAAATGAAACTCGTTTACAGTGCGAGAGCCGAAAGTCTTCGATTCACCGAGCGTCAGAAGCTGGGATCTTCCGTACGAAAGAGCGCTGAAACCTGGAACGTTCGCGCCGCCCTGTTGCGTAGGATAGGGACTATTTAGGGAATAGTTGTCAAGCATGTAGTAAGCGGATAGCCGGCCAAAGCGGAGGCTAGTGCCATCAATTCGAACGGCTCCTTTGTCGTCGCCCAGCGTTTCGTTGTAGGCAGAGGATGAGAATGTGCCATTGGCATTGTTGGGCGTTGGGATGTATTGCAGGAGCTTCGTCGCGGGAACGGACCACGCGGATTTCGGGATCACCGCGTTGGGGAGAACACACTGCGCGGAAGACGTGCACCCCGGGACGTAATAAACCTCGCCCGCAGATACCGGGTAGCCGAGCTGCTTCGAGAGGATACCCGCCCAATACGACCCGCTGACCGTTGTAGGAACGCTGTTACCGTACTGATCGACGGTGACGAAAGAACTCGCCATATCCGATAGGTTGCCGGTCCGGTCTTGCAACGAGGGAACAACGATCTGGCCTGAGTCGACGCCTAGCGTCATCCGCGTGCCCTGGTAATCCGCAAAAAAGAAAACGCGGTTGCGCGAAATCGGGCCGCCTACTGTACCGCCAAATTGATCTTGGTCAAATTCGCCGCGCGTGGGAGAAAAGAAGTTGCGCGCGTCGAGCCCGGTGTTGCGCAGAAATTCGAATGCGTCTCCATGGAATTGGTTGGAGCCCGATTTCGTAATCACCTGGATCCGGCCGCCGCTGTAGTTTCCATACTGCGCCTCGAAGTTACCGGTCAGAACGCGGAATTCGGATATGGCGTCAAGATTGGGAATGATCGCGGCGCCCATGGTAAATCGCTCGACGACGTCGGCGTCATTCACGGTGAATCCATTTGAGTATTCGCGCTGGCCGTTGATGGAAAGCGTGCCGGGATCGAGATCGCCTGAAGGAAAGATCACGCTCGCACCCGCTGCCTGGATCGAGGTTCCGGAGATCGTCGTGACCGGCGCGACTCCGGGTTGCAGCGCGAGCAGGTCGGTATAGCTGCGGCCATTCAGCGGAGAGTACTGCACCATCTTGCCGGAAACCACCTCTCCCATCTGGGTGTCGGCACTTTCCGCGGAAACATCCGACTGTTTTACGGTAATCGTGTCCGAGTGAGGTCCCAACTCAAGGGTTACGTCCACCAGCCAGGCGCGATCGGCGTCGATCACAATTCCCGCCCGGCGATAGGGCTTGAAGCCCGAGGCGTCGACTTGCAGGTCATACGTTCCAACGGGCAATTCGAGAAACGAGTAGATTCCTCGAGAGTCGGTGACTACGCTTTGCGAAGCGTTCGTGTCAATTCGCACAAGACTAATTTTGGCGCCAGCAACGACAGCCCCGGTCGGATCCACAATCGTTCCTGAGATGCTGCCGCCAGTGTCCGCGGAAAGCGAAAGAGCAAATGACAAGACCGCGAATAGACTGAGACCAAATCGTAAGGACTTCATGGTTTGTCCTCCGGATAGGGGGACATCACCGTACGAATCATATTTCACCGTTGGGCCGTGAATTCAACGCGGCGCTTCTCGCTTCGATTGCCGCCGCAATTTGCCTTTCCACTTAATCCTCTTTGCTTCCTTCAAAATCGCCTAGAAGGTCAATCGCGCCGCCAACTGGAGCTGCCTCGGTGGGTTCGCGGAAAAGATGCGGCCGAACGTCGAGGGATTGTCCGCGTAATTCTGCGGAAGATCGAAATTTGCGTGATTGAAAAGGTTGAACGCCTGCACCTCGCCAGAAAGCTTGAATCGCTCGGTCAAATTGAAAAGGCGATATAAAGAAACGTCGAAGGACGAAAAACCCGGGCCGATCAGAATATTGCGTCCCGCGTCGCCAAAGGTGTACGCCGGAGCGACTGCGAAAGCGCTCGTATTGAACCAGCAATTAACAGTTCCCACCGGAATCGGCGCGCCGCCATTTGGATTGGGGCATGCGCCGGCATTCGGATTACCAACCATATTGGGCCGATCCGTGCCGGCAGAGGTGCCGCCGGTGTTGCCGGTGTTGCTGTTGTCGGAAGAAATTATGGGAGTAAGTGGCTGTCCCGTTCCCGCGCTGAAGATGCCGCGCAGCTGCGTGTTACGCGTCCAAATATTTCCCTGCGGTAGTTGCACCACAAACGAAGCTACCACCCGGTGACGCATATCGAATCCTGAGTTGCCGCGATCGGATTCCAAATCGTGGCTATCCTGGGGGAAGTTCGGGTCCTGCTGCAAACCAAGGAAGGCCGACGCGTCATCGATTGAGTGCGAGTAGGTATAGGCTGCCGAGACGGAGTAGCGCGTTCCGAGCGTGCGGTTATAATTCAATTGCAGCGAGTTGAAGCTGGAATTACCGCCGTCATCTATGAAGAAGATGTTTCCATAAGAACCATAGAGAGGGTTCTGCTCTGCGCGTCGCGTCTGAAGGTCGCCGGATCCGGGCAGTGGCTGGTTCAGATCATAGGGGCGAGCGAGTTTTGTCCCTTTCGCGCCGGCATAACTCGCGGTGAAATTACCCCACGGGCCCATGCTCCGTTGCAGGCTCAGGTTCCATTGTTGAATGTAGGGTGTCGGCAAATCTGGGTTCAGCACATTCAGGCCAGCAGGGGGCACGTATCCTGCATTCGAAGGAAACGGGTTTTGCAGCGTGAGCAGACCGGCAGCAGAAGGAAAATACACAGACAGATTGAAAATCGGCGGATTGAAATACTGCGCGGAATTCACCGTGAACATTCCGGAATCGTAGTAAATGCCATAGCCCGAGCGGACCACCCAATTCGGTGAGAAGTTCCAGGAAAACCCAACACGGGGGGCAATATCGTTGTAGTCAGATTTGATGCCGGATGTACTGACGCCATCGCTTCCGACCTGCACGATTTGACCGGTGTGGAGATCCAACGTATACATCTGGTTCTTCGCGTCGGTCATCGGGGTGTTGTACTCGTAGCGCACCCCAAGATTCAGAGTGAGATTTCGGTGGACGTGCCAGTCGTCCTCGAAATAGAAGTTCAGAGCCTTCGTACGCATGGCCAGCGGATTGTTGGCTTGAACCTGGATTGCGAGATTCGGATAGCCGAGAAGCAGATCGCTGATTCCGGAACCAGACACGCCTCCTAGAAACGAAAGCGAGCCGCGGTTCAAGAGATCCAAAATGCCGTTGAGTTGAAGATCGCGAAATTCCCCGCCGATTTTCAACAAATGAGGGCCGCGATCCAAACTCAGACCATCCCCAAACTGGAACGTGTTCGTGACACGAGCGATTGGCAGCGAGTAGTTATCCCCGAGCGTCGAGAATCCCTGAACGGTCAGTTCGGGGTAGCCGTAGGCAATCGGCGGAACGTTCAGCCAATTGACGCCCCACTGGCTGCCAACATTTACATCGTGATTTTGCGTCAGGATGTCGCGTCGAAAGCGATTGTATCCGATGCGAATCGAGTTGGTTTCCCGGCTCCCCAGAGTCTGTTGCAGCAAAATCATCGCATTTTGAATGCGGTCCGTAACATCGTCCCCAAAACCTGGCACCGTGATTCCAGATCCTGCGAATGGCTCGAAAAGATTCACCCCTCCAAAGCTATACCGGAGCGTGAGCAATTCTGAGTCGGAAAAATGTTGGTCGAGACGGTAGGTGCCCTGGGAATCGTTCTCCGTCTGGATGGGACTGTTCGTGGCGTACGCCACAGAACCTGTGCTACCCGCCGGTGCGGCAGGATAGAGATTCAGGATGTCCGTGGCAACCGACGAAATGTCGCCAGAAGGAATCATATTATTCAAAAAAGGGCTGCCTGCGAGAGGGTTGACGATTTGCACTGAGCTAAGCGTCGAGTTAGCGGGAGCAGGATTGCAGATCCCGTTTGTGAAGCCAGTCTGGCAGAGTGCGGAAAGGTTTCCCAGACGCTCGGCTGTAGTGGGCACTGCAGAGAGCGCGCTCATGCCCTCTATATTCCGGTAAAAATCCGTAGCCGCGAAGAAAAATGTCTTGCCTTTGCGGATTGGCCCGCCGGCGCTGAAGCCGAATTGGTTTTGCGTGAGCTGTGGTTTAACTGACCCATCGAAAAAGTTTCGGGCATCCAGCGCCTGATTCCGAAGATACTCGTAGATCGACCCGTGGAGGTCGTTCGAGCCGGAGCGCGTAATGACGTTGACCTGCCCACCGGCGCTACGGCCATACTCAGCATCATAATTGCTTGTGGCGACTTTGAACTCCTGAATGCTATCGACTGGGGGCTCGACGCCATAACGATTCACATAGGGATCGTTGTTATCGACGCCATCGAGAAGAAAGTTGTTAAATTCCTCCCGAGCGCCGGCGCTATCCATAGAGAACGCTCCCCGCGTGGAAAGTTCCGAATTCTCGCTGGGAGGAAGCACACCGGAGGACAACAGCGCGAGTTGCAGAAAGTTCCGCGGATCGAGAGGCAAGCTCTGAATCTGCTGCTGAGTGACCACCATGGACATTTCCGCCGATTCCGTTTGCAACGGATTGGCGCTTGAGGACACCAAAACTGTCTTTTGTACGCCCGCGATGACCAGGTGAAAATCGACGCGCAGCTGCGTATTGACGGCCAGGTACACATTCGCTTCGGTGGCCGTGTCAAAGTTCGGAGCGGAGGCGGAAATGCTATAGGTTGCGGGATTCAGGCCGACCACGGTGAACAACCCGGCAGAGTCTGTTGTCGTCTCGCGAGCAATCGAGCGGTTGGCGTCTGAGATCACAACCGTGGCGTTTGAGATGACCTGCCCGCTCGGATCGTAAACATGCCCGAGTATCGAACTGTTGGTTACTTGGCCCGAGCAAGGATACGCCGATAGGAAACCGGCCAAGGCCGCAATCAGGAAAAGCTGAAGGAAATGGCGTTGAAGCATCGACCGCAAGAACGCAATCGCGGCAACCGAGGCACGGAGAAGTGGATTGGTTTCATACACTGAGGATAGCCTCCCTTTTTGTACTCCCTCAGCTGCCAATTCATCTCTCTACGTAGCTTCGCCGCCTACTGGGTTTTAGCCGCCCCTTTCGATATATCAATGGGGGCAGGCTTGATTGTCCAAATTGTTCCCATGTCTGCTACGGGCCTAGTTCTGAAGGCTACCGCCTCTGGCGCCCACACCATTCCTGCGGGAGTTACGGGCAATTTGGCTTCCAAATCGTCGGACAGTAAAGCCTTCATCATCAAGTGCAAGTACTGCGCGCCGTTCACCGTTATGTCCCCGACTTGGACCTGACTAGGAACAACATTTCTCGGAATTGGACTCCAATTGTCCTCGTACAGGGCCGGCAGTATGTATACAGCGGCCAAGGCTACTGTGCTCGCCGAAACCTCTCCGTTCGCGGCGCCCGTTCCATTCGGCACTTCGACCGGCCCGTATACGTCAAGAACCGCCACACTGTCCGGAAGCTTCCCCGTGCGTCTCCGCGCTACCAGGGCGTCTGCCAAGACCTGAAAAGTCTGCGCCAAGGACAATGAGCGGCGGTCCACAATTACGTATTTCGGCGGTACCGGGGAGTCGCCCCAGGACTTGTCCAGCTCCGCGATTGACTTCCGCAAGCTGGCGGTTGACAGCTGGTAGCCCGAGCAAGGCAGAGTCATGCTCAAGAGATCCTTATTGCTCACAATCTCCGAGCCTGGATCTTTAGAAACAAAGTCACTCACCACCCACTTCAATGCGTCCTGCTCTTTCTGAAACGCGGCGTCAACATCCGCCTCGCTGTTAAGAGCGCGCTTTGGCAGATTTGGGGCATCAGGATGAATGAGAGCGTATTGTGTGGGCGGATAATCGGGCGATTCGTCTTGGCGAAAGGGGGCTTGCAAATAGTTCCGGTCATCCCCAAGCTCGATTTGCACGATCCGAATTTTCGATCTGTCGAGCTTCTCGAAATAGCCCTTAAGCGCATCCGCGCCATCCGAGGCTTCCACGACCCGGCTCGGCTTGTCGCTTCTTTCAGAGATCCGTAACCTGTTTTCCTGCCAATAAAGATCGGGTGAGGAATCGGCGGAAGGACTAAGGTTTTTGCTAAAGGGCCCGACCCAACCGTCGTACGAGAAGTCAAAGTGCGGAACATCATCGAGCACGCCGGCCATTGTCGCCCGGGAATTCATCAAACGAATTTGTTGCACCACTTCCGCGTCGCTTCCCCAATCGGGCATGGTTCCCACAGCAGGATCTCTGGCGAAGGCCTGCGTCCCGCGGATGCTGGATGCCTCGCCGAAAACTTGCTGCATTCTCTTGAGTCCGCCATCCGCATCCGGCAACGGCTTGCCGCTGATCGGATCACGTCCTTCCGTCAAAATTCTTTGAACCACCGCGACGCGCGCCAGGTAGTCTTCCTTCGGCGTGCCCACATCCCTGTAATCCATCAGCGGCTGCACGCTCGAGCGCGGTTCCTCCGTGCCGTCATAGCCGATTTCAATCATCCCTTTCTTGGCGGCGTCGAGCAAAAGGTCCTGAATTCCGGTCCTGGAATTCCTCTGAGCAAGCAGGTCACTCACTGCTCCGTTCACAAAGACTGTGGCCCTGATGTTCGCAGAGGGGAACTCTCGGTTGACGGTGTCGAGCATTTGCAGAACGCGGCGGATCCGGTTTTCCGTCATCTCGATGTTGATCGAATCGCCGGCTCTCATTCGAAGGAAAATAAGAACGGGTGCGCGTGAGGGGGACGCTTGAGTGCTGGATTGCGCCATCAACTGGCTCGGCAGCAACAGCAGCAGTGAGAAAAGCAATGCGTAAAAACGCTTCATCTCCTCGGGCCTCCGGCCAGCAATTCCTTTCGATATGGGCAAATCCGATTCCGCACTCTGTTCCGCCTGCTGGAGCCCCGGCCGAAGCTGAAAACCGCTTGCACATCACACTCGCTTGAACGGCAACTGATCTTCGCGAGGTGACATCGCCCTAGAAACTTCTGCCCTCCGGGAAGCTCTGGCCCGGAGCTTCCCGGAGGGCAAGTAAATGAGCCCAGTCAGCCTCTTCGCTTCGATTAACGTCCCTTGGCTGGGATCTTAATCGTCGCCTCGTTTGACTGACAAACGGAGACACCACTATTGTTAACTGGCTGCAAGACGAAATAGTAGGTACCTCCATTCGACAACCCCGTCCTGTCTGAGTAGCCCGGCAGAGTAGAGTTTCCTACTAGCGTATAGGGGCCACCAGAAACGGTCCCTATCAACACATTGTAGGAAGCTGCTCCGGATATTCCCGTCCAGGTGAGATCGATTCGAGCCGGCGCCAGGCCAGAAGCCGTACCTGCGCCGCCCAAGTTGTTGACGCACGAGACGAAGACGGTCTTTTCCAGCATGATGATGGACCACGCCGTCTCGAACTGGCTCTGTGGGTACTCGTAATTGTGCCCAGTCCAAAAACCACCTTGCGGGTTCGATGGATTTGGCGAGCCGACGGTGCCGCCATCGCCGCTGGTGACCCCTTGACGCTTGACGAGGACTTGCGCCACGCCGTCGCATCCAGCCGACCCACCGCTTTCCGGCCCAATCTGGTTGTACCAGTCAATTGGGTTGGTGCCGCCAGGTTCATCTTCCAAGAATGTAATGGGGGTCAGCACGCCGCCCGGATCGTGCAGCAGCATGGACTTCGTGAACGAGAACATGCCGTAGGTATACTGCCGAGGAGAGGAGGTAACTCCACCCGACGTCGCATTGCAGAAATTGTCGTGGTAGTAGGTTTCGGCCGCATTCCAACGGGAATCGCCGCGGCCCAATTTGTCCATCGCCAGTTGCACCATACCGGACGGTGTTACGGCCCACGGTCCCCAAGGCTCATAGCAAGCCCCGCTGTAGCCGAAGGCGCCGAGTGGGCTGGACGTGCACTGATCCTGAGTGTCCCAGTAAGCATTGGCATCCTGCACGATTTGCGGAATCGCAACGGAGAATCCCCGATTGGCGCCGATTTCGCCGATGGCCGCCCACTGAGAGACGGAGTTGTCGTTGTAACTGCCGCTGCCGTTCACATTGCACTGATAGGCCCAAGCTCCGCCGGGAGTATAGTTGTTCTGGCAGTAATTGTAGCCATCAATCATATCCTGCACGATGTTTTGGTACGTTTGTCCCTGAACACCAGGCAATCCGCCGGAGGCGGCGGGGCCGGTGGGGGCGATACCGGCGGGGTTCTGCGAACCAACGATGGCGTCAATCAGCTGACCACCTTGGTAGAACGGATAACTGGTACTGTCGTCGTCGAACAGCATTTGGCCGTTCCCCGAAGGGCTGTTCCCATCGAAAGTAACGGTGCACGGAGTCGTTGCGCCACTAGGACACGAAGTCCCGGGTATGTTGTAGTTATAAGACTTGGACGCAACTGCCTGGGGATACAAAAACATAAAAACACGGGCAAGTCCGCGGCTAACATCCTCCGTGTACGGATCGTTCGAGGGACCATTTGCGTAATGGCCGTTAACTTCGAAGGCTTGGACGTCGGAAGCGGTCATTGCTGAAGCGTTTCCGCTGGTGTACCCGCTGCCGCAAGTTGGCGCACCACTTGCATAGCCCGCATCGTAAATGCCGGCACATTCCCATCCACCATAGACCCCGCTT
>JBEKDK010000098.1:0-12308 GCA_050014395.1 Candidatus Acidiferrales bacterium
ACCAACTTCCAATCACGGCACCCGGAAACTCTATCTGCTCCAGCACCGTACGCGCACGCATTTCGTTCAGCCGAGGTGCATTCCCAGCCCCCCCACCGGCTCGACGACGGACAAGGAGCAACATGGTTAAAATATCCCTGAGGGGGAGCTGCAAAGCCGTACAGGTCACCCCAGCCAATGGCACTCCGGGCCGTGGCATCGTGCATATCGAACTTGACCACAGCATTCCGCTCAAACATGAGCGGTATGACATCCAGTTCTTCGTTCCTGAAGAGTTTGCCTCGCTGCTGAAGGTAGGTGCGAGCGTCGCCATCACGCTCGAACAATAGCACTCAGATTCAGATATTGTTCAGAAACTCACGAAATGGGGGCGTTTCTGCGCCGCCTAAGAAACTCGTGGACTAAACTTCCCACTGATGTGTTTCCCAGGGATCGAAGGTTCCAACGTGCCAGATGTGCCCTTCGGGATCGGCACACGTGAACGCCTTTCCGCCGTATTCTTTTGTTTCCAGATCCGCCACCATTCGCGCGCCGGCTGCCTTGGCTCTGGCGTAAAGCGCATCGATGTCCGATACGACGAGATACGGCGCTTGTGTTTCGGCTCCGCCAATTTCATCGGGCTGCTTCAGCAGGTTCGAGGCCGCTGTCCCATTGTCCACCGAGCCGATCATGATCATGCCATTGCCGAAAGTTAGTTCTGCATGCATCACGACGCCGTTCGGTCCGGCATAGACTGCCTGCTTCTCGAAGCCGAACGCCGCAACCAGCCATTCGATCATGGCCTTGGCATTCCGATAGCGGAGCCCCGGGATCACCGTCGATTTGCAATCCTTCGCGTAGGTTGTCATAGCGTCTCCAAATTCCGCGCGCACATGAAAACATATTTTGGGGGTTAGGGCTACTGCTTCGATTGCGTGTCGTGTTCCACTGTCGAAGACATCGGGGTCGCGTCGCCCGCCTTGCCGGCGTTCGGTCCGAATGCTTTGTGGATGGAATACAGTACGAGGGCCGCGAGCGCGCCGGACGGGGCCGCCAGCCAAACTGCTTCGCGCTCGACGATCATCGGCGCGAGCACGAAGAACGTCCATAGATTCGGAGTGTCCCCCGGCCCCCACTTCATGGCGTCGCCCCAACGCGCCAGCAGAAAAACCTCGAGCGGCGCCAAAGCCGCCCCGGCAACGGCCCACTGCCAGGCGCGGCGAAAATGCGCGGCGATGGCCAATCGGCGCAACAAAAACGCGCCCGCAATGGAATCGATGAATCCGAACACCAAGCTGAAGAAATAGACGGTAAGTAGATTGCTCGCGCCGCTGGTTCCCGCAATTGTCGAGCGGCCCGCCGCAGCGGCGTGCGCCCACACGGCGATCGCCAAAAAGAAGCAGCCGCAAATCCACGCGGCAAGGTAATAGGCAAGGCTTCCGCTGCGCGTCATATGCGCCGCTGCGTGTTCGGGAAATCCACCCAGACCTTGACGCCGCAGAAGTGCGAGCCTTCGGTGCAAATCGGCGAAGCGACTCCGGCGCGCAGCGCGCACGGCGGGCCGAGAAATCGCCCCAGCTGCGGCAGCGCCGCCTGCACTTGCGCAACCTCTTCCATTGAGGCTTGGTAGATTTCCTCTTGCGCGTTAAAGCACGTGCGCATCGTCCACTTGTGCAGCAAATGCAGCAGCGAGCCGGATTCGATCAAGCGAATCGCCGTAGCATTCGGCAGCAAATACAAAGCGAATTCGGGGGACACGCCGCGCGACATCAATTCATTCTTGGCCGTCCATGCATCGGTCATCGCGCGCTCATAAATTTCGCGCGCGCGCGGATTTGCGGCGATCAGCATGGGCACGATGTAGTCCGGTTCGTCTGTGTCCGCCAGCGCCAGCAACGGCCGCGACCCCGGCACCGTGCGGTGGCGCTGATCCTGGCTATCGGCGGTGTGGCTGATTTTCTTGGCGAAGGTAAAATTCGCGTGTTGCAACGCGCGCATCATCGGCGCGTGCACGCCCACGTTCAGCGTCTCCAGGCGATACGGATTGCGCGCGGGATTCAGCAGGCGATCGAGCGCCTCGCCGTCCGGGCACGCCGATTCGGTGAGGCCGAGCACGGCGCGGTACGCCGCGGCGACAACGTGCGGCGCCGCGGCGGAATAATCCACCAGTTTCGAGGTGCGTCCGCCGAGATCGGCGTCAAATTCGCGCGCAAACGCGCCATCGCTCGCGCCGGCCGCAGCCGAGCCCGCGCGCCACTCAGGCGGCGCTTCCATCGGCTCCGTCTCAAAGCGATCGAAAAATTGCGGATCCACTTCGCGCACGCGCGCGACCATTTCGCCAATCACATGGCGCGCTTCCGTCGGCGCATCGGAGGCTTCCACCATCCGCCACAGCCGATGCAACACGATTCCGGAAAGTGTGTGCACCATCGTGGTCGCAGCGGCCACGGGCAGGACGTAGCGCGCCACTTCGATTGCGCGCTTATCCGCCTGCCGCTCCACTTTATCGACGCGCTTCGGATGCGAGCTGGAAGTCACATGCCAAATGTCGGCCAGAATCGCTCGCGCGTCGCCCACTAGCTCGGCGCTCAGATCGCGATAGCTTTGCCAGGCGCGTTCCACCGCGCGCCGGTAAATTTCTTCTTCGGCCGCGCCGAAGCCGGGCCCGGAAGCCGGAAGGTAGGCCGACGCGTGATCCAGGCGAACGTAGCGCTGGCTTTGCTGTTCGGAATTGTAAAAAGGATGCGCGTGCAGAAACGACCACACGAATTGCCGGCTGACATTCTCGAGGCCAAATTCGAAATGCGCGTGCTGATAAACGGTGTGATGCCCGGCGAAAAACGTGGCCGCGCCGATCATCACTCGCTGCTTATCGGTGATTTCTTCCGCGCCAATCAGCCGCGGCGCATAGCACGTGCGCGCGGCCGCGACGGCGGAATCGTACGGATGGGCGAAGTAATTGCGCAGCGTGACCCGGGGTGTCGCCGCCTCAAACGTTACCGGCGCGACCGCTCGCCGCGTGGACTCGGTGGCCATAGCCTGTCCGGCATTCTACACCGGGCGAGCATCGCACGCCGAGCGCGCGCGCTTACTTCTTTCTGGCTTCGGCGGCTTTTACAGCTTCGGCGGCCTTCGCGTATTTGCGTTGGAAGCGCTCGACGCGTCCGGCCGTATCCAGCAGCTTCTGAGTGCCGGTGAAAAATGGATGGCAGCTCGAGCAAATTTCAACGCGCAGCAGATCGCCCTTGATCGTAGAGCGCGTTTTGAACGTCGCGGCGCACGCGCAGTGCACGGTCACTTCGTGGTAGTCGGGATGAATGCCGGGTTTCACTGGGTACACTCCTCGTTGCGGGCCGGTCTGCGCGGAGCGCATTGCTTCCGCGTCGCTAGGCCCGCGGACAACCATTGATTTTACGCGATTCCGGCGCACTTGCCAACCAGGTGCGCCGAACAATTAGATAGGTTCCCAGCGCCTTTGGATTCCGCTCCGTTCTACCTCCGGCAGGGACGGAGATTGCCTCCCGGGCCATAGTGGCCGGTTCATTGTGTCGATGGCAGCAGAAGCGTACGATGCACGCTGTGGGGGTTTAAATCGGGGGTGCCGGTTCATGCCCTCGTCCTCTGTGTGCGGCCCGGAACAAGTGTGTACTTGCGGCACACGCCGATATCCTTTGAAGAGATAGAAAAATGCCAGACGACGAGTGGATTAAAACGCTTGAAGACGGCAGAAAAGTGAAATTTGTCTATCAAGAACTGCCGGCAGACACGGCATTTATCACCGCGCAGATTGAACGGCATGAGGTTGTCTATTCGGTTGTATTGACGGACACAGACGGGCCGCTGAGTCGTGAAGATGTTGAAAGTCATTTCAAAGGCGAGCTATCGAAGAACTAGCGACACTCCATTGGGGATCATATTCGTGGAGCGACCGGCCCAAACCGCACCCCGGCCTGCCATTCTTGGCAACTGTGCGAAATGGAACGGTATGGCTTTCATTCTGATGCCACGATGAATGCATGGTTCATAACAAAAATAAGAAGAACAAGAAGGCACCCGGCGGCGTGGCTCGCGTCACCGTACCGAAGGAACTGAAGGAGTTGGCAAAGCCGCGCATGTCCCGTTCCGCAAGAATTGCTGAACGCAAGCACGACACCTCGCGAATCGTAGATCACCCTCGCATGACGCTGCCCGGTACCGTCGCCAAAATCATCCCATCGCCGCACCCGAGCCAGCCGGAAAAAGCCCAAATTGCTGTGGATGGGCCCGAACGCCGATTCAGCGAGCTTCGCATCGAAAACACATTGCTTGACGAAAATGGTGACGACGTCAGCCTCAAAAAAGGCGCCCGCGTTGAGGTTACCGTCACCTCCGAACCGTAGCTGCGACCTGCCCGCGTAAGCGAAAACCACTCACCCACCTTGCACGTAACAGCCGTCCTGGGATTCGGCCGCCTAAATTCACAGCTATCGCTTCGGCGTGCCCGGAGATTATTCCGCCAGCTCGGCGCACGCGCTCGACCCGTGATCAAGCGCGCGGACGCACGCGTCAGCAATCAATCGGATGGCGCGGCTCAATCTCGCGCGAGGCCCCGAAAATCAGCGCCCCGCCCCGCAAAAAAAGCACGGAAGAATCCGCTACCTGTGGTCTAATGCTGTCCCACCAAGGGAGCGTAGCGCGAGCGATCGAAGGATGGCAACCGTGACGCAACCACTCGGATCGGTTCCGGCACGGCATGTTGCCGCCGTCGTGGTTGGCAACGCGCTCGAGTTCTACGATTTCCTCACATACGCCTTCTTCGCCGTGTACATCGGCCGAGCCTTCTTTCCTTCCAACTCGCCGACGGCCAGCTTGCTGGCATCTCTCGCCACGTTTGGCGTTGGCTTTGTCACGCGGCCCATCGGCAGCGTGGTGATCGGCAGAATGGGCGATCGACTGGGGCGCAAGCCGGCGATGGTGCTCTCATTCACGCTGATGGGCGTCGCGATCGCCGGGCTCGCGCTGACGCCGCCGCACTCGATGATCGGCGTGGCCGCGCCGGTACTTGTCGTTTTGTTTCGGATGTTGCAGGGATTCGCGCTCGGCGGCGAGGTCGGGCCGACGAATGCATTCCTGCTGGAGGCGGCGCCGCTCCACCGGCGCGGGTTCTACCTCGCGTTCCAGACTTGGAGTCAGCACGTCTCGATGTTGCTTTCCGGCCTTGTGGGCTTCGCACTTGCAAGCACGCTCAACGAGAAGCAACTGCAAGATTTCGGTTGGCGCATCGCTTTTCTGGTCGGCGCGGCCATCGTGCCTTTTGGCCTGATGATGAGACGCAGTTTGCCGGAGACGTTCCACGCGCCTGAAGGCAAAAAACGCGAGCGCGTTTCGCTGCGCCCTTTCATTCCGGTGGCGCTGTTCGGCGTGATGATGCTCGCCAGCGGAACCATCGGCACGTATATCAGCGGCTACATGACCACCTACGCGATCGCCACGTTGCATATGCGTACCAACCTCGCGTTTGCCGCGACGATTGTCGTCGGCCTCTGCGGCGTTGTCTTCGGTCTTGTCGGCGGCGCGCTGTCCGATCGAGTCGGCCGGAAACCGGCGATGATTGTGCCCGGCGTGCTGTTGCTCGTCACGGTTGTTCCGGCGTTCACTGTGATCTCGCGCTATCGCACGATGGGCGCGCTGCTCGGTGCGACCGCGGTGTTGTCGAGTTTGTTGGTGCTTTGCTTGGCCCCAGTCCACGCGTGGCTTACCGAATCTTTGCCCGCGGCGATCCGCTCCAGCGGCGTCGCCGTGATTTACGCGGTTTCAATCGCCACGTTCGGTGGCACCACGCAATACGCCGTCACCTGGCTGATCCGCGCCACCGGCAATCCGCTGACGCCCGCATATTATTGGTCCGCCGCACTGATCGTCGGCATCATCGGCATGAACCTCGCGCGCGAATCCGCGCCATGCAAAGCCGCGCAGCCCGAAATTCTCGTCGTTCCGCTCCCGCTCCCCGACGAATCGACATGAACCCCGCTGTGAACAGTGCGCAGTAAGCGTCGTCTAAATGTTCAGCGAAAATAAATTGACTTCGCGCGCAATGCTGGATAACTTTCCGGTCAGATAGCGTGGACTCCGTGAGGTCCCTATGAAAAAGTGCGCTTTCTGCGCTGAAGAAATTCAGGATGACGCGATTCGCTGCCGTTTTTGCCAAGCGGACCTCGCCGCTGGCACGCCGGGCCCGGCGCAGCCGCCAGTTCAGGCCCCGCCGCCACCGGTGCGTTTGAGTTCCGCCGGCGTGCCCCTTCCGCCTGGTCACATCGCGAAAGCCGCATACGTCCCCAGCGCCGATGCGCAAACCAGCGGTATGGCGATTGGAAGTTTGGTTTGCGGACTTTTGTTTTTCATCTTTCCAGCGGCGGTCGCCGCTGTAGTTCTCGGGCACATTTCCCTCTCCCAGATTCGCAAAAACGCCGGGCGGCTCAAGGGTCGAGGTCTAGCTGACGCCGGACTTTTTCTCGGGTACCTCGGAATCGCGTTCATTCCAATTATCCTAATCATCGCCGCCATCGCGATCCCGAACCTGCTCCGAGCAAAAATGGCAGCCAATGAGGCGTCAGCCGTGGGATCTCTCCGCACGATCAACACCGCGTGCATCACTTATTCCATCACCTACGGCGGCTTCCCCCCGTCGCTCAACGCACTCGGCGGCGCGGGAAGCGGCAGTGCACCTTCCTCAGC
The DNA here is from genome assembly GCA_050014395.1 of Candidatus Acidiferrales bacterium. Classification (GTDB taxonomy): domain Bacteria; phylum Acidobacteriota; class Terriglobia; order Acidiferrales; family UBA7541; genus DASPOJ01. The sequence continues at coordinate 6,694 of JBEKDK010000098.1, forward strand.
GGCAGCCCAATTCATTGATCGTGTGCTGGAGTCCGGGAGGAAGAGCGGCTACAACTTCTCTTACTCGCCGGGAGCGCCAGACGACAAGGGAAACATCGACGCCTACACTGTCGTCGCGAATCCGGTCATTCCAGGCAACACGGGCGTCAGATACTTTTTCACGGACCAGACTGGCGTGATTCGCGCGGACGAGACGGCCCCGCCAAACGAGAATAGTCCGCCAATTACTTAACTTCAGCCCTGCCTAAAATTCGCAAAGTCGGCCAGTCTGCTCGTCGTGTCAACTCGCCTCGAATCTCCGTTACAATAATGGATTCACGCGAGTTCATGGAGGATCGTAATGTCGCGGAGTGCAGGCTCATTCGCTCAAGTTCGCGCGCTGGTGTTCGATCTGGATGGCACGCTGATCGATTCCAAACTCGATTTGGCGCTCGCTGTGAACGCGGCGCTGCGCGCGTCCGGCCGCGCGGAGCTGCCGCACGAGCGCATTTACGGCTACGTGGGCCAGGGCGCGATGCGCTTGGTTGAGCGCGCTGTGGGCGATGGCGCCACGCAGGAGGAAGTCACCACTGCGCACGAATTCTTTCTTGCCTATTATCGTGCGCACATGCTGGACAACACGGCGCTTTACCCCGGAGTGCGCGAGTGCCTTGCCGCGCTGGAAAGCCACCCGATGGCTGTGCTGACGAACAAGCCAGTGCGCTTCAGCCGCGAAATCCTGGAAGGTTTGGGCATCGCGCGCTATTTTCTGGAAATCCACGGTGGGAACAGTTTTGAGACGAAAAAGCCCGATCCTTTCGGCATGCTGGAGATCCTCAAAACATTTGGCGTCCCGCCCAACCAATCCATGGTGGTGGGCGATTCCGATATCGATGTTAAGACGGGGCGCAATGCCGGCGCGTGGGTCTGCGGAGTGACCTACGGATTCGGCGCCGAAACCTTGAAGGAATTTCCGCCCGACATTCTCTTGGATACTTTGGCCGATCTTCCCGCGTATCTCGATGGGCCCGCAGCAAACGCTCGTTAGTTCTCAGGTGTCGCACTTGGATTAAAACGCGGCGGCATTGCCCAGCGCCGGGAACGAAGGTTCATCCCACGCACGCCGGTGGTCAAACAGAAGAGGGGCCGGCTGCCATTCTGATAGGCTTTGGTATCGCGCTGCGGGCGGACTGTTGCCGGCGCCAGTGATCGCGCGCTTTCGATCGCGGGCCGCTCGCCAGGAAATCGCTCGGTCGGCTATCATAAATGTTCTGGAATTCGCCCAACTCGAATGACATCCGGTCCGCGTCCCGCGCGGTGCTTCGTTGCGCTGTGGTTCTGCTGCTCTGGCAGATGCAAAGCCCAGCGATTGGGCAAGAGTCACACCACGTACAAACAAAACCGAAGACCGGCGCCGCGCCTGCTGTGGTTGCGAAACCGCCAGCGGCGCCCGTTCCTTTTGCCGTCGGCGAAACGCTCGAGTACCAAGTCTTGTGGTCGCAATATCGCGTGCGCGCAGCGACGCTCGATTACTCAATTATCGAGAAGCGGGATTTTTACGGTCACGCGGCGTGGCATTTCCGTCTGATGGCGCACACCACCAACACCATGCGCACGGTCTATCCACTGGACGACCAATTTGATTCTTACACCGATGCCGCGCAGCTCGCCAGCCTGCAATATGAGATGTACATTCACGAACTGGCCGCGCGCGAAAGCCACCTCTTCCGCATCACGACCGGCGCGGAGCCTGCGCCTGCCAATGCAACCGCCGTGCGCGCTCTGCCGGGGACGCGCGACGCCGTCGGCATTATTTACGCCCTGCGCGCCGTCGATTGGCAGCACACGCCGGAGTTTCGCGCGCCCGTTTTTGAGGGGCGCAATATTTACGATGTTCACGCGCGGCTCGAAGCGGAGAACGATAGCGTGCTGGTTCCGGCTGGGCAGCTGGCGGCGTCGCGGATCGCGGTGGACATCTTCGAGAACGGCAAGCAGCGGCAGGATATCAGCTTTCACGTGTGGCTCGCCAAAGATGCCGCGCGCACGCCGCTGCTGATCGCGGCCAACGTGCCGATCGGGACCGCTCGGATTGAGCTGCTGAGCTTGCCCAAGCGTTGACGGACGTTTTGAATTTCGTGTTGAACTTCGCCGCCTATTGATTGGCGCGGGTTTCGGCTCCAGCGCGGCTAAGTCTTGCGGGCTGCCGCATCCGGCGTAGACCAATTCTCCGGCGGAAACGAGATGTGCCAGAACTCCGGCGCCGGCTGGAGGAACTCGAGGCCGACCTGAACTTTTCCGGCCGTCACTGGTCCGAGGTAGACCACGCGGCATTTTTCTTCTTGATCGGTGGTCCGATTCACCAGGCGCAGCGTCTGTCCTTCTTCCAGCGTGGCTGCGAGCGCGAGCAAAACGCCGTGCGCATTGAGGACCATGCTCGCTGTCGTCTCCTCGACCTCCCGGCCGTCCGGGCCCTGCCACTTCACAGTGACCGGAATACTCAGGATCACCCTCTGGCTTCGGCGCCGGCTGATTTTGGGATCGTTCGATAAGTTTAGCGTCGGCATCGGGCTACCCTAAGACTTCCGTGACAAAGCGGCAAGTCAACATGGCATTGGCTCCTTCAATCAGTAACCCGTCGTTGGGACAGGTTAGGCTTAGGAGCGCGGCGGGGGGTTCGGGGGGCGCAGCGCGAATTGTGCAACGTGAATCAGCAGAGAACGATTTTTTGCCGGTGACGCGTGACGCGGCGCGTGGCGTTGCGCGCATCCACGACCAATTGCGCCGATTCCACGATCGCGGCGTAGTCGTAGATTGAATGGTCGGTTGAAATGAGCACACAGTCGTAACTTCCCAGAACGCCTCCGTCTATCTTCACCGATCGCTTGCCCTCGAAATGGTAGTGCCGCAATTTAGGCAGCTCGGGGAAATACGGATCGTTATAATCCACCTTCGCGCCGCGCTCCCCGAGCAGCTCCAGGATTTTCAGGGAGGGCGATTCGCGCATGTCGTCCACGTCCTTCTTATACGCGATTCCCAGAAGCAGGATCCGCGCGCCCTTCAGCGGCTTGCTGCGGGTGTTCAGCGCTCCCGCTACGGCATCCACAACGTGATACGGCATCGCTGTGTTGATCTCGCCGGCCAATTCGATGAACCGCGTCGCAAAATCGTATTCCTTCGCCTTCCACGACAAGTAAAACGGATCCACGGGAATGCAATGCCCGCCCAGGCCAGGCCCCGGATAAAACGGCATAAAGCCAAACGGTTTCGTCGCCGCCGCGTCGATCACTTCCCACACGTCCATCCCCATCCGCTGACACAGCAATTTCAATTCGTTCACCAGCGCGATGTTCACGCACCGGAAAATATTCTCCAGCAGTTTGGCCATCTCCGCGGCGCGCGTCGAGCTGACGGCCACCACGCGAGCCACAATCTGTCCGTACAGCGCTTGCGCCGCACGAGCGCTTGCGGCATTGACTCCGCCCACCACTTTCGGGATTTGCGCCAATCCGTATTGCTTGTTGCCTGGATCTTCCCGTTCCGGCGAGTACGCCAGAAAGAAGTCCGACCCTTTTTCGTAGCCCGCGACATCTACAGGGCAGTGCAGCCCGGCTTCGGTCAAAATCGGCAGCACCAACTCCTCGGTAGTTCCCGGGTAAGTCGTCGATTCCAGCACGACCAATTGCCCTCGCGTCAGCGTTGCCGCAACCGCGCGCGCCGTTTGCTCGACGTATTGCAGATCCGGTTCACGCTTTTCATCCAGTGGCGTCGGCACGCAGATCAAGATGGCATCCATCCGGCCCAGCTCCGTGAAGTTCGATGTTGCGCCGAAGTGTCGCGAACGCACGTACTGCTGAATCTTTGCCGTCGGCACGTGACCGATATAGCTTTGTCCTCGATTGAGCGCGTCAACCTTCTTCTGGTCCAAATCGAAACCGGTCACGCGGTGCCCCACCTCGGCAAATCGCAGCCCCAGCGGGAGCCCCACGTATCCGCAGCCCACGATGCCAACGCGCAATTGCGCGCCTTTGAAGAACTCCGGCTTACGGTCTACGGCCATAGCAATGATTCCTTCCCCTGCAACGAACTCGCGAATATAGCGATTGTCCAGGAGCGCCTAAAGCGCGCAGTCAAACCTCGCCTGCTTGTTGGCCAGGATCCAGCGCCAGGATCAGGAAGTCGCGCTGCGTCGCTGGAAGCAGAGCAGGATCAAATCGGCTCGGCGCCGCACGCCAAATTTGCTGAGAAGATTGGACACGTGAAACTTCACGGTGCGCTCGGAAATATTCAGATGGTTCGCGATTTCTTTATTGGCCTGATTTTCGAGTAGCGCGTCCAAGACTTCTTGCTCGCGGCGGCTCAAATCGCTGTAACCCTCGGCTTTGATTCTTCGGCTCGCGGAGCCGCTCAGAACCGATTCCACAAATCCGGCAAGCACCGCACGCGGCACCCAGAATCCTCCGGTGTGTACTTGAGACACTGCATGCGCCAATTGGTCTCGCGCTTCGGCGTAGGTCAGCAGGCCCTTGGCGCCCAGGCGCAGCAAAGAGTGGGCCTCTTGTGTGCTGTATTTTTCAGCCACCACCAGCACGCGCGCCGCGGGATATTTTTCCAAAATATTTGCAAGCAGCGCGCCCATCGCCGGCCGCGCCATGTTGGCGTCTACGACGTAGACCGCCGCTCGCGGCATGCTCAGGCGCTTGAGGTCGGGGCCGAGCGTGGATTCAAGCGCTCTGGAAATCGGCCGAAACACGGGGGCCGCCAGCACGCGCTCGAACTCTGCGATCACCAGCGGATGCGGTGAGAGCAAGCACACCGCCACAGATCGCACGTGCGTTGCTTGGCTCATTATTTTGAGACTATACGAATCGCCGTGGCCGAGCAAGGAAACGCAGAGTCGTGTAGTGCCATTCTGGCAACGCGCTCGTTTCGACGATTCAGCCGCTGTTGCCCACTCGGACAATCAGATTATCGCGGCGCGCTTTTTCGCGCGGCTTTCCGGCAGAATCTCCGCATGGCTTCCGGACCTGCTTACCGGCGACGCTATCCCCGCCTGGATTTGCCGAAGGGAATGCTCGTTGCATGGCAAGCCGGCGCAAAAAGGACAGTCTCTCGCGTTTCGACGCTGGGCGTGGGCGGAATTTTCATCGCCACGGGGAATCCCCCGCCGGCCGGAGAAGCTCTGCGTTTGATCTTCGAGATTCCGTCGGGCGTGGTGCGCGCGCGCGGCGTCGTGCGCGTTTCGCAGCCCGGCCGAGGAATGGGAGTTGAGTTCACGGCGATGTCTTCCGGTGGGCGTGTGCGCCTAGATCAATTGGTGAGGCGCCTTCTGATTTAGGGCCGAGTGCGGCCGGCGTGCCCTGCTTGGCGTGACTTGCTAAAGCCGATCGAACCAACTTGGCGTCGCGACGCCCGTTCACTTTATTGCCTAGCCGCCCGCAGACGTAGTACTACTGAGGCGGCAAAAGCCCGGAACAAGGCTGCTCATTAACGGAAACCGGTTTCCCCCCACCCCGCCGAAATCGCACTCTCAGCGCTGCTCCTGTATTGAGATATCCTATCTTCCTCTAGCTTAGTCACTTATGGGCCTACTCCGTCCGGGGAGAATGCTATGGCCGGCGAATGTACTTCACCCGCTG
>JBEKDK010000099.1:0-12269 GCA_050014395.1 Candidatus Acidiferrales bacterium
CACGCCGGTCGCCTCCATCGCCCCGGCCTGGGCCGAATCGGATGTGCAGGAACCCCAGAGTGCTAACTTATGACTGGACCAAAAACGGGGAGCAGGTCAGCTGATACACATCGACCGGCCTCATTGTGGTGAGGCCGAAGTTACAATCGATGTGCAACTCATATTGACCATAGGGAATGTTCGGCGCTGCGGCCCCTACGAAGTGATCTGCTAAATCAGAATCGTCATCAACGCTGTTAAACAGCTCAATATTCATTCGCATCGTCTTGAGCGACCGGTTCGCAGCGGACAAAGAATGTGCGCCCCACGTGATTCCATCTATGGCCTCGCCCGTTCCGAGTACAGGCACAATGTGGACCGTCGCCGTTCTCACGCACGCGTCGATGAAGACCTCCTCCTCGGACACGTTTACGGGCCTCTCCGCCTCGGGAAATCCAGGCTGATCAAACTTCAGGTCATATTTTCCATATGGAATTCCTGAAGCGCTGAGATCATTAGCGTCATTTTCGTGAAAGCGCCCGGCAAAATCTCGACCTGAAATGAGATTTTTGAATGACGTGACCTTGGCGCCTGTGAGTGTGCCGCCGAGACCGTCGTTGATGGTGATGCTCACGAATGCTGTATTCGGTTTCGTCCACGCATTACTCGGAACGCCCACCAGAAGAATACTCGACACCGCAAAGCCTAGCAGCGCGCGCATAGTATTCACCTCAAGCGACCGGCCATCCCACGCCGCGCGTCATCACGCCGGCAACGTGCATTTGCGCGTCCAGCAGCACCAAATCGGCGTCGGCGCCAGCCGCCAAGATTCCTTTGCGTCCGCTCATGCCGATCACGCCGGCCGGATTCGACGTCGCCATGCGCACTGCATCGGGGAATCCCACGCCCAAGCTCACCATGTGCCGCACGGCGTGATCGAGCGTCAGCGTACTGCCCGCCAGCTTGCCCCCCGCGTTTCGGCAAACGCCGCCGCTCACGTTCACCTCAAACGATCCAAGTCGATATCGTCCATCGGGCATCCCCGTGGCTGCGGTGCCATCGCTCACAAGCACCGTCCGCGCAACACCCTTGGCCGCCAGCAGCACGCGAATTGCGGCGTCATCCACATGGACGCCATCAGCGATCAATTCTGCGGTCACTTCGCGCGACGTCAACACCGCGCCCAGCACTCCGGTCTCGCGATGCGAAAATGGCCGCATCGCATTGAACACATGGGCAGCGTGGCGCACGCCGGCTGCGATCGCGGCTTCGGCCTCCGCGTAGCTCGCATCGGTGTGCCCCATCCCGGCCACAATTCCTCGCCGCCCCGCCGCGCTCACCAGATCCAGCGCGCCCGGCAATTCCGGCGCCAGCGTCACAATTCGCGCCGCGCCCTCCGCCGCATCCACAAATCGCTCAAGCAGCGCCACTGACGGCGCCGCGATCCATTCCGCCGGATGCACTCCGCGCCGCGCCGCGCTGATGAACGGCCCCTCGAAATGCACGCCTAGAATTTCCGCGCGCGCGCCGCCCGAACCCGAGCCCGCCGCGCCGCGTTTCGCCGCCCGCGCGATCGCCGCGACGCTGCGGCACGTATCCTCCGGGCTCGCCGTCACCGTCGTCGCCACAATCGACGTTGTGCCAAACCGCGCCACGGTGGCCGTCACGGCGTCAAACGCCGCTACCGTGCCCTCCATCACGTCGTGCCCGCCCGCGCCGTGGATGTGCACATCCACAAATCCCGGCACGATTGTGCAGCCCGCCGCGGCGGAAAATTCCGTCGCGCCGCGCGGCACCGCGATTTCGCCCTTGCGCCCCACCGCGGCAATTCGCGCGCCATCCACCAAAATCACAGCGTCTCGAATTTCCTCCAGTGGCGTCAGCGCGCGTTCCGCGTAAATGGCAATCATCGGCATCGTTTGCCGACTATCCTACTGAAACTCGCGAACCCGCGCCAGCACGTGCCCACACATCGCGGACGAAACGCAACGCGCGCACAAAAAAAGAGGGCCCCCGAAGGGGCCCTCTCTAGGCTGCAGGGTGTTAGTAAGAAGGAGCTAGTTCGAGGATCCCGTCGCGTTGGCTGCCGATGTCGCGGCCGCATTCGCCTTCGGCATGCTCAAATAGCCGCTGATCTTGTTCTTTCCGATTTGGTTCACAACCAGTTCCAGTGGCACGCGTGATCCGCGGGTGTAGAAATAAATCGGTTCATCCACGGCGCGGTTGTTCTTTTCCAGGCGCATGTCGTCCACGTACATCGCCAGGCTGAATTGGTTGTGCTTCACGTTCGTGCCGCGCAGTTGGATCGAAAGATCGCCCACGGTCTGTTTGGTGGACGTCGAGGTCAGCGTGAATTCGTAATAGTCTCGCTCGCCCGAACGGCGCAGTTGATCCACTTCCTCGTGATTGCGCGCGATCAATTGTCCGAACTGGTCGGTGGTGGTCTGCAAAGTGTTCTTGGTGTTTTCCAGATCCGTTTTCACGCCGTTCACGTCGCCGCCCAGCGTCTTCACGTCATCGGCGCTGGCCTTGGTTTGCAATTGCGTGTTGACGTTGTCGATCTGGCTTGTGTAGTCCTTCTTGATCTGAGCGGTTTGGTGCCGCGCGGCATCCAGCTGGCTTTGCGTCAGCTGCAGTTTGTTGGTCACCACGTTCAGATCGCTCTGCACCTGCGCGTTCACTTCCTCAGCTTGCGAAAGCCGCGCCGATAGCGCGTCTTCATTCTGCTGGAAACTCTTGCTCTGCACCGCTAGGCTCTGTGACGCGTTGCGAGCCTGCGTCGTGGCGTTCCAGCCCACTCCCAGCGACACCAGCGTTACAACCGCCAGCGCGACTACCGCGATGCCCACCCAACGCGGCGTGCCTTCCGTTCCCGATGTCGTATTTTCTTCGTGCCCCATAAGATCTGTCATTGACGGTCTCCTTGTGCTCTTGCGTGTGTCCCCTGCACACACTGGAATATGCACGCCTTGCACCAATCCGTTTTCACCGCGCATCGCGTCCATAAGTCACTCTAAATGAGTTAGTTGCGAAGCGCGGGCGAATTCCCAGCGCCGCCTCACACGCTCGTCAACTGCGTAAGCTTTACGCAGCCCGGTAGGTTCTCTCTGTTAACTCTTTCGACGCAATTCGCGCGCAGCACGCGGCGATTTCATGCTGTCCGCAAGGATTGAATCTTCGAGAAAAAGATCGGCGGGAATGAAAACTGTCAGACGAGAAATCCCGAAAGCGTGAGCGTCGCTGCGGCGCGGCCTCCGGCCGCACCCGCGCCGATTGCCTAAGCGACCCTCGATGGCAGGAAGAACGGTGACGCGGTGCGCGGATCTCCGAAGTAAGTTTCCAGCGTCTGCTCAGCCGCTTCCAGCACCAGGGTGCAGTTCTGGCAGTGGCTGATATGCATGCTCACGTCGTGAGCCACCGTGGCCGCCAGGCGCCCTTCGATGAACTCACACATCAAGCGAATTGTTTCTTTGCAACTCATGTCTGTTGGGCAGCGTCCCCTGCCAAATCTCCCCGATAGCTGCCGCCTTTGACCTTGCAATGCGAGCGCCATAGTGCAGCTAACCTTTGCGGCAGATAAGTATCTTATTATGAGTGCGTTAAGAAGTCCGGCGCCGTCGTCGATCCCGGCTGCGGCGTCTAAACGGGAATTTCTTGCCGTTGGTGTCTCTTTTCTTCCGGTTTCTTGCGCAGCTGGTGTGCACAAAATTGCAGTTGCACTGGTATGGTTGCCGCGCGCCTCGCCCGCGCTTAGCGGGTGATCACCATGTTTTTCAGCGCCTCAATCCGCTTGTTCAGGTCGGGGTGCGTGCTGAAAAGCCCGCGCATCAATTGACCCGGCGCGAGCGGCGCAACGATGAACAGCGACGCCGTCGTTGCCGGAACGTTTGTCGGAATCCGCTGGTTATACGCGCCCAGCTTTTCGAGCGCGCTGATCAGCCCAAACGGGTGCCCCACCATCTGCGCCCCGGCGGCGTCGGCCGCAAATTCGCGCTGCCGCGAAACGCCCAGCTGAATCAGCAACGCCGCGATCGGCGCCACCAGAATCATCAGCAGCGCGGAAAGTCCACCGCCGCGCCGGTCGCCGCGCCCGCCGTATCCGCCGAAGATCAGCGCGAATCGCCCGAAGTGCGCCAGCATGGTGACCGCGCCGGCCAGCGTCGCGGCGATCGACGTAATCAAGATGTCGTAGTTGCGCACGTGCGAAAGCTCGTGCGCGATCACCCCTTCCAGTTCATCGTCGGTCATCAACTGCATCAGCCCTTCCGTCACCGCCACCGACGCGTGCGAAGGGCTGCGCCCCGTGGCAAATGCATTGGGCGCCGGCTGCGGAATCACGTACAGCTTGGGCATCGGCAGATTGGCCTTCGCGCACAGCCGCTCCATCACCGTGTAAAGCCGCGGCATTTGCTCGCGCGTCACCGGTTGTGCGTGGCTGGATTTCAGCGCGATCTTATCCGAGAAAAAATACGCCACGCCGTTCATCACCACGGCAACGGCCAAGCCGATCTCCATCCCCTGTTTGCCGCCGATGGCTTGCCCGCCCACCAGCAGCAGCAGCGTCAACGCCGTCAGCAGAAAAAGTGTCTTGATGCCTCTCATGTTTTTCCACTCCTCAAGAGTCTCAATCCAGTCTATGTTTCCAATCCCCCGCCGTCAAATTCCCGCCCTGTGGCGCTTAACCTAGTCGGTTGTCATTACGAGCCGGGCGGCCCTTGCGAGTCCTTGGCGCAGCGCCTCCGCGAGTCTCTGTGTTCTCAGCGCCTCTGCGTTATCTCTTGACTTGCCTTCACCGCGCCCGCCGCCCCGGCTTCGCACTCACCGGCGCTTCGGCCAGCAGCGGCGTCGAGCTGTCCGCCGGCGCACTCGCCTTTTCGCCTCCGGGCACGGTGACAAACGTCATCTGGTCCGAGTCCGGATCCGCGTCCACGCGCACCTTTTCCCCAGGCACCACGCGCCCCTCGAGAATCTGCATCGCCAGTGGATCTTGCACCAGCCGCTGCAACGTGCGCCGCAGCGGACGCGCGCCGTAAGCCGGATCGTAGCCTTCCTTCAGCAGCCGCTCGCGAGCCGCCGCCGTCAGCTCGATTTCCACGCCGCGCCCTTCAAGCATCTTCCGGAATTTCGTCAATTCCAAATCCACGATCTTCTCCAATTGCGCGTGTCCCAGCGGATTGAACAGCACGATGTCGTCAATCCGGTTCAAAAATTCCGGCCGGAACAATTGCTTCAGCGCTTCCATTGCTTCCTGATGCGCGCGCTTGGGATCCTTGCCCGCAAGCTCGAATAGCGCCGTCGACCCCACATTGCTGGTCATCACCAGCACAGCATTGCGGAAATCCACCGTCCGCCCCTTGCCGTCCGTCAGCCGCCCATCCTCCAGGATTTGCAGCAGCACGTTGAACACGTCGGGATGCGCCTTCTCGATTTCATCGAACAACACCACGGCGTACGGGTGCCGGCGAATCTTCTCCGTCAGTTGCCCGCCTTCGTCATAGCCCACGTAGCCCGGAGGCGCGCCGATCATCCGCGAAACGGAGTGCTTCTCCATGTATTCCGACATGTCCAGGCGAATCATGGCCTTTTCGTCGTCGAACAAAAATTCCGCAAGCGCTCGTGCCAATTCCGTTTTGCCCACGCCGGTCGGCCCCAGAAAAATGAACGACCCGATGGGCCGCCGCGGATCGGCAAGCCCCGCGCGGCTGCGGCGAATCGCATTCGAGACGCGCTCCACCGCATCGTCTTGTCCCACCACGCGCTGCTTCAGCCGCTCTTCCATCGTCACAAGCTTCCGCTTTTCGCCTTCGAGCAATCGCCCGACGGGAATGTTCGTCCACTTGCTCACGATCTTGGCGATGTCTTCTTCGCCCACTTCCTCGCGCAGAATCGCGCCGTCCTTCTGCACTTCCGCCAAATAACCTTGGGCCTTGGCCAATTGCTTTTCGGCCGCGGCCAATTTGCCGTATCGGATTTCGGCCACTTTCGCCAGGTCGCCCGATTGTTCCGCGCGCTGTTCGTCGATCTTCAGTTGATCGATCTGGGCTTTCACCTTGCGCATTTTTCCGATCGCATCTTTCTCCACTTCCCAGCGCGCTTTGCGCCCGTGCGATTCCTCGTGCAGCTTGGCCAGTTCGCCTTCCAGACCCTTCAACCGTTCGCGGGAATGCGCGTCGGATTCCTTTAGCAATGCTTGCCGCTCGATTTCCAGTTGCAGAATCCGCCGTTCGATCTGATCGATCTCCAGCGGCAGGGAATCCATCTGCATGCGCAGACTGGCCGCGGCCTCGTCGATCAGGTCGATGGCCTTGTCGGGCAAAAATCGATCGGTGATGTAGCGATGCGAAAGCGTCGCGGCGGCCAGGATCGCAGCGTCCTGGATGCGCACGCCGTGATGCAGTTCGTAGCGATCCTTCAATCCGCGCAAGATCGCGATTGTGTCTTCCACGGTCGGCTCGGGGATCGTCACCGGCTGAAACCGCCGTTCCAGCGCCGGGTCCTTCTCAATGTACTTTCTGTATTCGTTCAGCGTGGTGGCGCCGATCGCGCGCAGTTCGCCGCGCGCCAGCGCGGGCTTCAGCATGTTCGACGCGTCCATCGAGCCTTCCGCGGCGCCCGCGCCCACCAGCGTGTGCAGTTCGTCGATAAACAGAATGATCTGGCCGTTCGATTCCGTGATTTCCTTCAGCACGGCCTTCAGCCGATCCTCGAATTCGCCGCGATACTTCGCGCCTGCGATCAACGCGGCCAAATCCAGCGCCACAATGCGCTTCGGCCGCAGCACTTCCGGCACGTCGCCGGAAACGATGCGCTGCGCCAATCCTTCCACCACGGCCGTTTTGCCCACGCCCGGCTCGCCGATCAGCACCGGATTGTTCTTGGTCCGCCGCGCCAGGATTTGCATCACGCGGCGAATCTCTTCATCGCGCCCGATCACCGGATCGAGTTTGCGGCGCCGCGCCAAATCCGTCAGGTCGCGCGCGTATTGTTCCAGCGCCCGAAACGTCGATTCCGGATTCTGCGATGTCACACGATGGCTGCCGCGCACCGTCGCCAGCGCTTGCAGCAGCGCTTCGCGCGACGCGCCATTGCGCGCAAGCAATTCCGCCGCGGCATCCTTGGGTTGTGCCGCGATGGCCAGCAGCAAATGCTCCGAGGATACGAATTCATCCTTGAAAGTTTCGGCTTCATCGAATGAGCGCTCGAGCACTTTGTTCAAGGCCGAGCTCATCTGCTGCTGGGCTACGCCCGTCACCTTCGGCAATCGCCCCAGCCCCGTCTCGATTTCGTCCGCCAAACCCTCTGGGCGCACACCCAGCCGTTGGAGCAGCGGCGAGACGATCCCCTCCGGCTGCGCCACCAGCGCGGCCAGCAGGTGCAGCGGCTCGATCTGTTGTTGATCGTGGCGCGCCGCAATCTCCTGCGCTTCCTGCACGGCCTCTTGGGCCTTCAGTGTGAGTTTGTCGAATCGAAACATTGCTAGCTCCTCATCATTGGATGCGTAGGGTCCAGTTGAACGTACATGCGTGCGAGCCTGGATAATCGACAACCGAAGCTGTCCACTAAGTGAGATAGCATATAATATGAGTGTCACATTGTCAAGTGCATCCGCTTTTGCGCCTTCCATCCTCTAGCGCGAGCTCGTATCTCACAGAAGTTAATGGAGTTGTCCGAAGTTTATGAGGCTTCGATATTTGCATTGCGGCCGGATACGGGATATAGTCGGCTTTCTCCATGCGTCTAGACGATTTTCATTACGATCTGCCGAAGCGGCTGATCGCTCAGCGCCCCTCCGAGCCTCGCGACTCCTCTAGAATGCTGCTCCTCGAACGATCCAGCGGCGAGTGGCAAGACTCGACTTTCTCCGCGCTACCGGATTTGCTGCGCGGCGACGAACTGCTCGTTGTCAACAACACCCGCGTGATACCGGCGCGATTGTTTGGCCACCGCGTGGGTGTCCGGGCGCAGAACCCAGGCAAGTCGCCCAAGACGCGGCGCGAGCATTTGTCCTCGCCGATTGAAGTGATGCTCACGCGGCGTCTGAGCGAAAACGAGTGGGAAGCTTTGGTGAGGCCCGGACGAAAATTGCCAACGGGTGAACGAATCGTATTCGGCGAAGGTGAACTCGAAGCCGAGGTCCTGGATCGCGCGGAATTCGGCGTGCGCCGCCTACGTTTTCACGGTGCCGCGCCGCTCGAGCAATCGCTCGAACGGCTAGGCCACATTCCGCTTCCGCCCTACATCGCCCGCGAGGACGATCCCGCCGATCACGAGCGCTACCAAACAATTTTCGCGCACGAGCCCGGCGCCGTCGCCGCGCCCACCGCCGGTCTGCACTTCACGCCTGAAATCGTCGCGCGGTTGCGCGCGCGCGGCGTCGAAATTGTGGAGATCACTTTGGCTGTCGGCCTCGGAACGTTTCAGCCCATTCATTCCGAAGAAATCGAAGGCCATGTGATGCACGCGGAGTCGTACGAGATCTCCGAAGTCACCGCGCGCGCCGTGGAGAAAGCCAAGCGGGAACGCCGCCCGATCCTAGCCGCAGGCACCACGGTCGTTCGCGCGCTCGAAGACGCCGCGCGCAAATCAGCAGCGCACGCGGGTCCGCAGGTCGCCGTCAGCGCAACGCGGGGCGCGAGCGCCCAATTATCCGCGCGAATCGAACCTGGCCGCGCAGAAGCGAATCTCTTTCTCTATCCCGGTCAACCGTTCCTGATCGTCGATCAGCTCTTGACGAACTTCCATCTTCCAAGTTCCACGCTCTTGATTCTGGTGAGCGCTTTCGCCGGCCGCGAAAATCTGTTGCGCGCGTACGCCCATGCCGTCGAAGCGAATTATCGCTTCTATAGTTACGGCGATTGCATGTTGATTCGTTAGCGCGATTTGCTCTGGGGCTCCGTGTTGGAGCCCCGTCCGCGAGCAAAGGTTAGACTTGAGTTTGCCGTGATGTTTTGCGGCGAAATTATGGCGTGGCGATGACTAACACTTCGCTCTGGTGCGCGAAGCGAATCTCCACCACCTGATTGCCGGTTCCATAGAGGATCGAATTGGAGTCGGGTTTCGCGTCGCGCGTTTCCCAGTGCGCCGGGGCCTGAACGATCACCTTATTTCCCCGCTTCACTGTGACCTGCGCGTCGTCAACAACCAGCGAGTAGTCGCCGCCGGCAACCTTGGTACCGCCGATTGTGACTTCGTGGTCGAATGTAAACTTCTTTGTTGTGGTTGTGGCCAAAACTGATGCCGTTGCCGTGAGAGCCAGCGCCAGAATTCCGATCAAACCAACGAGCCGTGCCCCGAGTGTTTGCAACCGTGCAGTTCGCATTTCCATTCTCCTTTCGTACGACGTCTTTCGTCTTGCGTGCCGATTCTGAATCACCGTCGCGGCGGCACAAGCGCCAAAGTGGAATCCATCAAGGTGCCACTTGCCACGCGCCACGTACCAATTCTCCAGTTCTCGATACGCACCTCTTGTTGCGACCACCTGTTGCGACTACCTGTTGCGACCACTCGGTTCGTGCTCACAGATACGATCTGGCCCATCGGAAAGTTCCGCCCCATGTGCCCTTTGACGCCGCGCGCGCATGTCGGTGAGCAGTGCCGCAGGAAATTTCCTGCGCGAAATAATGTCGTCATCGACGTCACGCGCGCGCAACGCTTCGACTATAATCAGGCGCTCGCGCGGATCTCACCGGGTGAATCGCGCGATCGGGTGAAAAGCGGATGCGTCTTCTGGTATTGAGCGACATTCACGCCAACGCCACCGCGCTGGAAGCGGCGCTGGCGGCCGCGGAGGGGCGGTGGGAGGGGGTGGTGTGCCTGGGCGATCTTGTCGGCTACGGCCCCGATCCGAATGAAGTGATCGATCGCGTCCGCGCGCTGGGCGCCACCGTGATTCGAGGCAATCACGATAAAGCGGCGGTCGGCGATCCGAAGTCCGAGGACCTGAACGCTCTCGCGCTGGCCGCGGCGCAGTGGACGCAGAGCCAGCTACGCCCCGACAATCGCGAGTTCCTCGAACATCTTCCCAGCGGCCCGTTGCGCGCCGGCGAGCTGACGCTGGTCCACGGCTCGTATCAGGACGAAGACGAGTATGTATTTTCTCCCGTGCAAGCGCTCGGCGGATTGGTGGCGTCGCCGACGCACGTCACGTTCTTCGGGCACACGCACATGCAGGGCGGATTTTCGTATCACGCGGACGACTTGCAGGTGATTCAGCCGAAGGTTCGCGCGGGCGCGGGATTCGCGGCGCTGCGCGTGGAAGATGACACGCACTATCTGCTGAATCCCGGCTCAATCGGGCAGCCGCGCGATGGCGATCCGCGCTCGGCCTTCGCCATCGCCGATCGCGAGCACGGCGTGATCGAGTTCTGGCGCGTGCCGTACGCGATCGCCGCGGTGCAGAAGCGCATGATCGCGGCGAAATTGCCGGAGCCGCTGATCTCGCGCCTCTCGCTAGGGCGCTAGCGGCGTCCAGCGGCATCGAATGGATTGCGGCGCATCGCGCAACGCGAAACGCAGCGCGCGACTGGAAATCGCAGCCGCAAGATGACACGATAGATCGACGGGAGGTTCGTCAGCACCATGGCGGAAGAACGCAAGCGAGAAATGCCCGTGGCGTTTTTGGCCGGCGCCGTGATTGTGGCGCTGCTGGTGGCGGGCGCGATTTGGTACAGCAAACACGCGGCCAGCGAATCCACCGCGACGCCGAAGGCGCTGCCGATGGGCGCAACCGAGCAAGCCTACGCGAGCCAAATTCAATTCACGCAGCCGAAGATGGGCCGCGCGGCAAATTTCTTAAATCAAGAGGTGACATTCATTTTCGGCACGGTTGTCAATAACGGGCCGCGCTCAATCCGCCAGATCGAAGTCACCGTGGAATTTCACGACGTCTTCAACCAAGTGGTGCTGCGCGATACCGAGCGCCTGTTCCCCGTGCCCCCGGATCCGCTCGGCCCCGGCCAGCAGCGCGATTTTCAGCTGAGCTACGAGCACATCTCCACACAGTGGAACGTCCAGTATCCGACGATTCGCGTCACCGGCCTGGACCTGAAGTAGTCCCCCAAACCCAAAGTCGCTCTCACCACAGAGCAGACAGAGATCACAGAGAGTTGCATTTCTGCCGGCCGAGTTCTCCTCAGCCGTCCTCTGTGTTCTCCGTGCCCTCTGTGGTGAACCTCCTGCCTTTCTCTGTCTCCTCACATCGCCAGCACGGCGCGGAATCGCACCGCGCCTTCGGCCACGCGCGCATAGGCCTTCGGCGCTTCGTCCAACGTGAACGTTTCCGCGATCACTTTCACTTTGCCGCGCGCGGCGAAATCGAGCGCCTCGTAAAGAAATCGCCGCCCATTCTGCGTGCTGCCGATCACGCGCACGCGTTTGCCGATCAGCGGCCCGGGGCCGACGGCCACCGCTCCGCCGCCCGAGCCCATGGCGACGAATCGCCCATCGGGCCGCAGTCCGCCGATGCTTTCGTTCATCGCCTCGACGGAATTCGTGGTGCTCAGAATAATGTCCGCGCCGCCGGCGGCCGCCAGAGCCTTGCCGTCGCGCACGATTTCATCCGCGCCCAGGCTGCGAATGAATTTATCTTTATCCGGCGAATGCGAAATGGCGATGGTCTCAAAGCCCGCGGCCTTCGCGTATTGAATCGCCAGATGTCCCAGTCCGCCGATGCCCAGCACCGCCACGCGCTCGCCCGGCTTCGGCTCCGCCCAGCACAGCCCGCCCCACACTGTGTACCCCGCGCAGAAAATCGGCGCGGCCTGCTCGTAGGAGAGCCCCTCGGGAATCAGCGTGGTCGCGGCGGCGTACATCGGCATCAACTCAGCGTGCCCGCCTTGCAAGTCGATTCCCGTCACTTTGTGCGCGGCGCAGAAATGCTCGTAATCCGCGCCGCGCGCGCACCATTCGCAGCGCCCGCATGTGGACTGCACCCACTCCGTGCCCACGCGATCGCCCACCTTGCGCGCCGTCACGCCCGCGCCGACGGCCACGATTTCGCCCACCGGCTCGTGTCCCAGAATCCGCGGAAACGCGCCCGGCAAATGCCCCAGCGTCTCGTGCACGTCCGCGTAGCAGATTCCGCTGGCATGCATCTTCACCAGCACTTGCCCGGCTTCGATCTTCGGCTCCGGCACATCGCGAATCTCCCACGCCCCGCCCTTCGCTGTGACGACAGCTGCTTTCACAGTGTTGAGTCCCCCGAGTTATTCCAAGCCCGCGCCAGGAACGTTGCTTTGATCTGTCCGGGTGTGCCCGGTCTGTAGTGCCGAGTCGAGTTGCAACTGGACCCC
>JBEKDK010000100.1:0-12217 GCA_050014395.1 Candidatus Acidiferrales bacterium
TGCACCCCCTGCGTGGCGTCTCCTTCTCCCGGCGCTTGATAAAACATCTGCGTTCGCTGTCCCATCACCACCGCGATATTCGCGATCGAGCGTTTGTTCTTAAGATGCCGGTCATGCCGCGCCAGCCAATCGAAATATTCGCGTCCAGGCTCGTGCCAACGGCGATCCGCTCCCAATCCATCTTCGCCGCCGATGAAGTGATACCAGGGCACCATGCCGCTCGCGACGCTCTCATTCATCCACATGCGCGCTTCATTCGGTGACTTCGCGATATTTCTCCACCGCGGCGTTCCCGTTGACCATGCCGCCGTCACGTTCGTGCTTGTGCGCCCCTTCATAATCGCGTTGCACACTCTTCCCTGCAGCGCGCATCCCCATATCGGCGCCGCATCGCCGCCGCGGCCTTGGTTATCGCAGTTGAACCAAGCGCACAGCCCTTCGAGTTCCTTCAAATTGGGCCCGCACTTAATGGCTCCTCCCAAATTCGCAAAAAATAAATTGTCCGTCTTCTTCTCCTTCGCAATGCCGTCATACAGCCGCCACAAATAAGCCACGCGTGCGTTAAACACATCCCAATAGGCAGGCGTATCCGCGGCCGGAAAACTCTTGCAGGCGTCGCAGTGACAAACCGGCATGGCTCCAATCGGTGGCCACGCATTCGTAAAGATTCCGTCCACGTCGTATCGCGAATTCACCTCGCGCATGATCGCCGGAATATAATCCGTGAAATAGCTCGTGAACATGCACGTCTGAAACAGCCTCGCGTCCTCCGTGTGCGCCAGCGGATTCCCTTGCGCATCGCGCTTGAACCATTCCGGATGCGCCTTCAGCGCTTCTTCCCAGTTCAAGTCCGGGCTCATCCGCGCCACCACGCGAATGCCGCGCTTCTTCGCCGCGGCGCAACACTCGCCGAAGAAATCCCGGTCATTCAAGAATTTAGCTCGACGATGATACGGAACCTCTGTCGGATAGAAGGCCAGAATCCCGGTAACGCTGACGAGCACCGCGTCCACTTTCAGGCTCGCCCAGTAATCGGCCCACTCTTCCACGTCCATCGCGGCTGGGTCATGCTCCGTCATGTTCAGCTGCCCCACGCGGCGAACGCTTTGGTGCCAGGGAGCACTCTCGCCCTTGGAGCCTTGCGCAAAAAGTTGATCGGGCACCGCCGCCGCAGCCGCGGCCGCCGCCGACAGCGTCACAAACTCTCGACGATTGATTTTCACGTGTCTCCCCCTCGATTTCGCTGCGTCGCAGTGCACACGGCGAGCATTCCTCGACGGTGGTTTGTACCACGGCAGACCGGAATGTGGTAAGTAAGTCGCCTGCTCATGCAAGAACTTTGGATCGTCGGCATATGTGCCCTGGCGGCTCCGATGTGTCTCGCTCAGCTTCCGTCCTCCACGCCGCCGGCGCCGCACCCCGGCTGCGATTCTGGGCAAGCAGTCACAGCCACATCCTCCAACGCACCCATGCATTTTCGCGATATCAGTGCGCAGGCCGGACTCACGACGCTTCCACACTCGACCTCCGAGCGGCGCTATTTGGTCGAGACCATGGGTGGCGGCGGCATCGCCCTGTTCGATTGCGATAATGACGGCAAGCTTGACATCGCTGTCGTGAATGACTCCACCATTGACCAGTATCTTCGCGGCGGCGATCCCATGATCACGCTCTACCACCAGGATACGGACGCCTCCGGGAAGATTCATTTCACTGACATCACCGAAGCCGCGGGACTCACAACACGCGGCTGGGGAATGGCCATCGCCGTCGGAGACTACGATAACGATGGCTTGCCGGACCTGTACGTCACCGGCTACGGCCACAACGTGCTGTACCACAATCTCGGCGGCTGCAAGTTCGAGGACGTCACCGAGAATGCTGGCCTCGCCGTCGGCGGCTTCAGCACCGGCGCGGCCTGGGCCGATTACGATCGAGATGGACATCTCGACCTATTCGTCGCGCGCTACGTTCACACCGATATTCACCACTTGCCGCCGCCCGATCCTCACGCCACCGGCTACAGGTCCGTGATCATCGAGATGCCCGACGAAATGGAAGGTGAAACCGATTTCCTGTTCCGCAATCGCGGCGACGGCACCTTTGAGGACGTGTCCAAGAAAGCCGGCGTCGGCGATCCGAACAAATTGCACGGCATGGGCGTTGTTTGGGGCGACTACGATGGCGATGGCTGGCCCGATCTTTTCGTCACCAATGACGACGGCCAAAACTTCCTCTATCACAACAAACACGACGGCACGTTCGAGGATTTAGGCCTGGCCTCCGGCACAGCTCTGGGACCCGACGCCGAAACTTACGGCAACATGGCCGCGGATTTCGGCGATTTCAATCGCGATGGCAAACTCGATTTGGTTGTCTCCCGCTACAGCAAGCAGCCCGCCAGCCTCTATCGAAACGACGGCCAAGGCTTCACGGATGTCGCCGCGGAAGCCAAGATCGCACGACTGACCATCGCGCCGGTGAAGTGGGGCGTCGGCTTCGGAGATTTCGATAACGATGGCTGGCCCGACATCCTGATTGCCAACGGCAATTTTTCGTCCTTAATGGACGTGCTCCCCAACGAAATCAAGTATCGCGAGCCGATTCAGCTGTTCCATAACCTGGGCAACGGAACTTTCGACGAAGTGGCGGATTGCGTCGGCCTCAACGACGGTCCACCACAATCGCGCCGCGGCGTCGCATTCGGCGACGTCAACAACGACGGCAATCTCGACGTCGTCGTCTTCAACGCCAACGGTCCGCCTTCCCTATTCATCAACGAAACGCACGACGCAAACCACCGCGTTCTGTTTCGCTTGATCGGCACGAAAAGCAACCGTGCCGCGATCGGCGCTCGCGTCACTGTCTATACATCGAAAATGACTCAGATTGACGAGGTTCACGGCGGAGGAGGTTACAACTCATCGAATGACACGCGTCTCCATTTTGGTTTGGGCCACGATGCGGTGATGACCAGAGTCAAAGTCCAATGGCCCAGCGGACTGACGCAGGAATTTCGCAGCCTTGCGGGAGATGCAATCTACGAAATCGTTGAAGGTCAACCGATCAAGAAGACGCTTGCCCTACCCCCTCCAGGCAACTGAACTCGTTCCGACGCTTCCCGCGAATCTATTCGTACCGCAGCGCGACCATCGGATCCACGCGCGTCGCTCGCCGCGCCGGGAAATAGCACGCCGCGCATCCCACAGCGAGCAACACGATCACGACGCTCGTGAGCGTGGCTGGATCGTGCGTCGTCACGCCCCACAGCTGGCTGGCAATCACGCGCGTTGTTTCCATGCTCGCAAGCAATCCCGCGATCACTCCTAATCCCACCAGTTCCAGCCCCATCCACATCACTAGGCGCAGCACATCCAAACGCCCCGCGCCCAGCGCCATGCGAATCCCGATCTCATGCGTCTGCCGCGTCACCGTGTACGCCGTCACGCTATACACGCCCAGCCCCACCAGCACCAGACCCACGCCCGCAAAAATCCCAAGCAGGATCAAACTGAAGCGCGGCCCCGAATAGGAAAATTGCTTGAGAAAGTTTTCGAGACTGTCCGTCAGCGTCGCCGCAACGCCGGGATCCACCGCCCACATCTGCTCCCGCACCGAGTTCAACAGCAGCGTCGGATCTTGTGTTGTCCTCACCAAAATTCCGCGTTGGAACGCGCCCGTCACGGTATAGGGAACCAGCATTTCGGGCATCGGCGGATCCTGGATTCCCTGATTTTTTGCGTCCGCGTACACGCCGACCACCTCGAACACCGGATTCGCCACCGGGGTTTGCGGCGGCTGCAACGTCGCAAGCGTATGGATCGTGATTTGCCGGCCGATGGGATCCTCCTGTCCGAAATATTTCTTCACCATCGTCTCGTTCACCAAGGCTACCATGCGCCCGTCATTTACCTCGGCTTCGGAGAATTCCCGCCCGCGCAGCAGCCGCAAACCCAATGTCTGCATGTATCCGTCGCTGCACAAATTAAAAATCGCTCTCCAGTCATCCGTATGAACTTTTCCGGAAATATCGATCGTGGTTCCAATCCCGCCGTAGGGCGGCAACGCTGCTGTTTCCGTGGCGGCTACCACGCCGGGCAATGCATCGACGCGTTGCAGCAATTGTCTGAAAAATTGTTCCTTCTGCGCCGCCGTGGTGTATCGGCCCTTCGGGAACGGTATGCGCGTCACCAGAATGTTATGCGGGTCGAAGCCCAGGTCCACGTTCACGAGCTTTACGAACGTGTGCATGATCACGCCCGCACCCACCAGCAGTACGAGCGACAACGCGACCTCGATCACCACCAGGGTGCTACGGAATTTCCCGCGCCGGAATCCGCCGCTCACTCCGCGCCCGGAATCCTTCAGCGGCTCGACGATGTCTCGCTTCGCCGTCTGCAGCGCCGGAACGATCCCGAAAATCAGCGCCGTAACCACCGCCGCGCCCAGCGTGAATAGCAGCACTGCCACGTTCAATTCGATCACGGACTCCCTGGGGATCGAGCCTTCAGGAAGCGTCGCCACAATTCCCTTAATTCCACCGTACGCGAAGAAGCAGCCGACCGCCGCCCCGCCCAGCGCCAATAAGAAACTTTCAATCAATAGTTGCCGCACGATCCTCCATCGGCTGGCGCCCATCGCCGATCGAATCGCCATCTCCTTTTCTCGCGCCGTCGCCTGCGCTAGCAACATATTCGCCACGTTGCTGCACGCGATCAGCAGAAGCAGCCCCACCGCCGCCGCCAGCACATAGAGAGTGGTGCGAAATTCACCCACCACGCTGTCAACCCATGGCAGTAGCTGCACCACGAATTGCTTTGGATAATTTTTCGGATACACCAGCGCTAGACGGTGCGCCAATCCGTTCAGTTCCGCCTGTGCCTGCGGGATGGTCACGCCGGGCTTCAAAAGTCCCTGAATCATAAAGTAGTGCTGCGCAAAATCCGGATCGGCGCGGTCCATGGCGATCGGCCGCCACATGTTCGCGCCCAGCTTCCCCACTCGAGGCGACATCACGCCGACCAGTGTCGTCGGCACATCGTTCAGCACGAACGTCTTCCCGATGATCGATGGATCCTGCCCGAAATTCTTCACCCATGTCTGGTAGCTCAGCACGAACACCGGCGGTGCGCCCGGCTTCACGTCGTTCGGCGTCGGAGCGCGGCCTAACGCCACCGGCATTTGCAGGAACGCGAACTGATTCGCGGTGACATAGCCCAGATTGAATTGCTGCGTTCCGTCCTTGGATGTGTACAGCCCGTCTTCCGTGCCGCCGCCGATCACTTCTTGGAACACATCGCTCTGTTCCGCAAAGTCCAAGTACTCAGGCCCCGAGTACATCGCGCGGCCGCCGGGTCGCGGACTACTCGTGTCGTGAATCCACATCTGCACGATCTTGTTTGCATTTTTGTATGGAAGTGGATTCAGCAGCACGTTGTCAATCACGCTGAACATCGCGGTTGACGCGCCGATCCCCAGCGCTAGCGTCAGCACCGCGATGGCGGTAAATCCCGGCTGCTTCATCAGCATTCGTGCGGAATATTTGAAATCCTTGGCGAGGCCTACGAACACGAATCCCTCCTTAGCCGGTCACCCTAGAGACGCCAAACGCACGCGCAATGTTCCCGGGCGATGTCGATTCCAACTCGTCAGATTTCGTTTCTATCGCCGAATCGCCGGACTGCGCGCAGCGCATCGCTCCAGCCGTATAGACGCACTCCCGCGGCAAAGGGCTTGCCCCTCAGTGCACAAAATCTACGTCTTAGACATCTTCTCCGCCACGCTCTTCGCCTGCAAAAACAGCAACAAATAATCCCGCCCGCCGGCCTTGGAATCGGTCCCCGACATATTGAATCCCCCGAACGGATGCCCGCCGACCATCGCGCCCGTGCA
Organism: Candidatus Acidiferrales bacterium; assembly: GCA_050014395.1. Classification (GTDB taxonomy): domain Bacteria; phylum Acidobacteriota; class Terriglobia; order Acidiferrales; family UBA7541; genus DASPOJ01. The sequence goes on from JBEKDK010000100.1 coordinate 5,893, forward strand.
CTTGCGATTGAAGTAGAGATTCCCAACGTGAAAGTTCTCCCGCGCCTGCGCCAGCTTGCCCGCATTGCGCGAGTACACGCCGCCGGTCAGCCCGAACTCCGTATCGTTGGCGATTTCCAGCGCGTGGTCGAAATCGCGCGCGCGAATTACCGCCAGCACCGGCCCGAAAATCTCCTCTTGCTCGATCCGCGCTCCCGGCGCGACGTCCGCGATCACCGTCGGCTCAACGAAATATCCCTCACCCGCCGCGCGCCCGCCCCCGGCAATCAGCCGTCCTTCCTTCTTCCCCACCTCAATGTAATCCAAAATTTTCTTCATGGACGCCTGATTGATCACCGGCCCCATGTAATTCGCGGAATTCTCCGCCTCGCCGACGCGAATCTTCCCCACGCGCGCCGCAAGCTTCGTCAGGAATTTTTCGTAAACTTTCTCCACCACAATCGCCCGCGAGCACGCCGAGCATTTCTGCCCCTGATACCCAAACGCCGAGACCGCCACGCCTTCCACCGCCGCGTCCACATCGGCTTCGCTATCCACAATGATCGCGTCTTTGCCGCCCATCTCCAGCACCGTGCGCTTGATCCAAATCTGTCCGCGCTGCGGTTTCGCCGCCAGCTCGCCGATGCGCAGCCCCACCTCTTTCGATCCCGTGAACGCCACGAATCGCGTCTTCGGATGCTGCACCAACGCGTCGCCGATCGCTCCGCCCGCGCCCGGGCAAAATTGCAGCGCGTTCTTGGGCAAACCGGCTTCGCGCAGCAGCTCCACGAATTTGTACGCGATCTTCGGCGCGTCGCTCGAAGGTTTCAGCACCACCGTGTTTCCCGTCACCAGCGCCGCCGCCGACATCCCGCCCATGATCGCCGCCGCGAAATTCCACGGCGGAATAATCACGCCCACGCCCAGCGGAATGTACTCGAGATAATTCTTCTCTCCCTTTATCGGAGTCACCGGCTGCGGCCCCGCCAACCGCAGCATCTCCCGCGCGTAGAATTCGCAGAAGTCGATCAGCTCGGCCACATCCGCATCGGCTTCCGGCACAGTCTTTCCGGTTTCAAACACCAGCCACGCCTCAAACTGGAATTTCCTCTCGCGCAGCAGCCGCGCCGCTTTGAACACAATCTCCGCGCGCTGCCGTGGCGCCACGCGCTTCCACGTCTCGAATTCGTGCGCGGCCTCTTCCACCGCGCGTTTCGCCAGCTCCACGGTGGCCTTCGAGAATATGCCTACCACTCGCGAGGGCTTCGAGGGATCCAGCGAAACCAACTTCTCCGCCGTCTCGATCGCCTCTCCGCCGATCCACAGCGGATATTCGCGCCCCAACTCTCCGCGCACCTTCGTCAGCGCCGCATCGATCGCCGCGCGATTCCCCGCCTTCGTGAAATCCGTCAGCGCCTCATTCCGAAATTCCCCGTGCTTCGTCGTGCTCTTTGTGCCAGCCATAATCGGATTCTCTCCAGGAAACTCGCAGACATTCTATCGCAGCCCGGCACGCGATGTAGAGCGCGCCCACACGCGCGCTACGTCGCTGCGCATCGCCGAATCGCCCGCACTCCGATTTTCGGGTGCCCCATCTTCGCCCAGGCTCTTCGGGCGAAGGTGGGTCTGTCGCTTGCCAGTCCTCCACTCCCGATTGCAGTTGCAACATCGCGCGCCAAAGGAGTAGCGTCAGACGGATGCGTGGGAAATCTATCATGCGACATCGAGCCGCTCTCGCGAGGCGAGGCGCAAGCGATTCGTCCGGACGCTGCGCCGCTCTCGCTCTCTGCCTCGCGCTGCTTCTCAGCACGATCGCCGCGGGAGCGGCGCAAGACAAACCCACCAAACCCGGCATCGGCGACAAAACCGTATTCCTCGTCGCTCGCCCCGTGATCGGCGATCCCGTCTTCCATGAGTCCGTCGTGCTGCTCTTCCCATCTTCCGCGTGGGCGGATGATGGAGTCGTCGTCGGCCTGATCCTCAACAAACCAGCGCGCGTCGCGCTCAGCGAAATCTTCCCCGACGACAAAGTGCTGAAGGACCGCTTCGCGGACGTGTACTTCGGCGGACCTGTGGATCCGCGCGTTCCCGGCGCAGTCTTTCGCTCGAGCAAAGCTCCTGAGCATTCGTCACTTTTGTTTGGGGATGTTTACGTGACCTTCGATTCGGACTTCATCGAAAAACTTCTGGAGAAGCCGCAGAACACACCCGACTTGCATTTATTTCTAGGCCGTTCCCAATGGGCGCCGCTGCAACTCGAATACGAAATGGACGGCGGAGCCTGGTACAGCGTTCACGCCGAAACAACTCTGATCTTCAGCACCAACTCGCAATACCTCTGGCGCAATCTGTTCCAGCAGCAACAGCCCTCCCCGTACTCCTGAAATGCCGTTACGCCGTGACGGAGGCTGGCACGCATTTCCGTCCCTCGTAGCGGAAACCTTCAGGCTTCCATCTTGGTTCGACGAGAAAAGGCTGGAGGCCTGAAGGCCTCCGCTACGTAAGACAACCGCTGTCCGCCGCTCTTCGTAGCACAGCCACTCCTGGCTGTGTGCCTTTGCAGTTTTTCTCCTCCATCGCATCCAAAAAATCCAACTGCACACAGGCAGGAGTGCCTGTGCTACCAAACCCGCCGAGCGCTCGATTTTGCCTTTCGTAGCACAGCCACTCCTGGCTGTGTGCCCTCGCCTTTTTCCTCCCGCAACCCAATCGCAAAAAGCGGGATTATAGCCTTGACGCAATTGGCTGTATAATCCAGCCATCATGTTCAAACCCCTTGTGTTGCGTTGGAGACATATCCGCCATTGCTGGGCCGAAGCTCGCACACATCGGACGGTCGGCATCGTGATCGCCGCCATCACGGCCTATGAGGCTTGGAGAGAGATAGCGGAGCGCGTGAGTGTTCCGCGATGGGCCAATCCTGAGTTATGGCCGCAGCTTCCATTGTCATGGGCGCTCGTGATCGTACTCGCGCTCGCGCTATGCGTAATTATTGAAGGGAGCTATCGGATTAACGGCGTGAGAGATAAGCTCCACATGAGAACTCTAAAATTTGGCCGTGACCTATTCGCATTCCTAAGAGAATGCGGGCCTAAACCTTCTCTGGAGCCAACGTACAACAGCATGGAGGAACACATAGAAGCGGCTTTTGAAATTAACGGTCCGTACGTTGAAAAAATCCACTATGGCTACATGAAGAAGTTCAAAGAACGTGGTTGCGACTTATTCCTAGACTGGCAAGAAGCGCATGTTGTTCACAACATTGAATCTTGGGAGATAGACCCGCCGCAAGTAGCAAGAGCCAAAACTGTGAAGAAAATTGCAGAGGAATGCTTATTGATCTCGGTGCGAATGGACATCGAAAGAGAGTCTAAGGGAACTTAGGCCGCCGGTTCGGCCTGTTGCGCGGTAAGTTCCTTGTATTCGAGATTCGGAGTCTGGATTAGCTTGATGATCGTATCGCGGAAAAGATAAGGGTTCTTACGGTTGTTGAATCGGAAGCACATTTCGTCGAGGTAAGCAGGGAGATGCTTCGCATCGACTTTATGCCACGTTCCCACGATACCGCGTTTGAGCAGGGAGAATGCCGACTCCACAGTGTTGGTATGAACGTCGCCGTGCGCGTACTGCTTCGAGTGATTGATCGTGCGGTGCTTGCCGGAATCCATGTGATTCAACGCCCAAGGATAGATCGAAGATTCATCGGTCATAATAACTTCGACGTGGCTGCCAACGTTCGCGCGGATAATCTGCTGGACCGTTGCAGACTTCGCATCCTCGGCGTGGATAAGGCGCAGATCGCCGTTGCGCTGGCGAATCCCGATCACAACGGACTTGGTGGAACGCGGACGCCAACGACGCTTCTTGCCACCAACGTAGGTTTCGTCAATCTCTACCGTGCCGGTCAACTTTGGTTGGTTCGTTTCCTGCATCGCTGCGCGAATGCGATGGCAAAGATACCACGCCGTTTTGTAGCTCACGCCAACGGTGCGCTCGACCTGGCAGGCCGACATTCCCTTCTTGGCTTCACAGAGCAGCGCCGTTGTGACGAACCACTTCCACAGAGACAGGTGGGAGTCGTGAAAGACTGTCCCGACCGTCACGCTAAACTGGTAGTGGCACTTATTGCAGTCGTACTGCGCGCGATTGGCGATGGCCGTAGCTTCCGACTGGCAGCGCGGGCACTTCGCGCCGTCTTTCCAGCGCAATTGCTCCAAGGCTTTGCGGCACTTTTCATCCGTGCCGAATTGCTCCATCAGTTGAACTAGATTGATATTCGGAGTATTCATCGGGTCACCATGAAAAAGAAAAAGCATCCGCGAGACATGAGCAGCGACGAGCTAATGAAGCACTTGTTCCACCCTAAGGTGGTCAAGCACATCAAGAAGGTCGCCGCCGAATCTAAGAAGCCTCGCATGAAGAAAGCATAGCAGGTGACCGCTTTTGTGTCAAGTATATAATCCCGCTTCAAGTGGCCGCTAATGAGCGAGATACGAAATGTGCACAAATTCTTGGAAGTATTGATTCTAAAGGGACTTAGGTTCGACTTAAGTCCTGTATAATCAGCACTTCTGGGAAATGTTGCTAGTTGCAACTGAGTGTTGCAACTGGACGTGTCGGTGATCGGTGCGAATGGCCGCCAGAGAGATCCTTCGATTCGTCCTCCGCGGGAGGACCCCCTCAGGACTCGCGCCGCTGATCGGATGCTGGGCTCCGCCCCTGCGTGTGGACGATTCGCTACAGAGAATCTTGCGGACACGAAGGTGCCGCGCGGGGCCGCCTCCGCGCGAGCGCTTCGGCGCGCCAAGCGGGCAGTGCGGAGATGTCGTTCAAAACTCATGCGAGATCATAGCACGACTTATACTAGTGTGTCAACGGGTATCTATAGAGTATTCGAATGCGCCCTGTGGAAATTCATTCGAATTGTGGAAGCGGGAAGATGGGACATTTCAGGAACGAGCTGCCGCACCCTTTGTCCGCCGCTGCAAACAGATGGGCCACCCTCAGTTCAAAGGCTGCGCCACCCGCCCGTCGTGCGATAAGAGGGCAACCCGCGATGAGCTCTTCTTCATTTGCATTCAGAGGGCATATCGTCCATCTGCTTGTCGGGTAGCAACTGGACCGCAGATGGGTCTTCAAGCTTCAATGATGTTCGAGTTCCGTCTGGGGACACGAGTGAGTACACCATTGTCACGTCGTATTGGGAATAGACGACACTCTTCACGATTGCATTCGGGTAGTTGTATGAGACCAGCCCATCCAATGCTTGGTCAGAAAGCCCCAGAACCTCTAAAGCCCCAAGACTCTTGCCGGTCTTGATGTTGAATATGAAAACCGAAATAGCGTTCCTGACAAAGGGGTTTGTGCCTTTTCCGGCCTGATAAAGAACGCAATCGTTTCCGATCCACGCTACATCGTGAGCCCATGTAAGCGAGTCATCGAGTCGCATATCGTGGAAATCGCGAAGTAATTTTCCGTCGGTGTCGGTTACCCTCGGATTGAATTCAACCGCTATGCCACTGCTTGGGTTGGGCGGTAGCGGCGGACGCGAATCTTGCTCTGGCGCTTGCGCGTGCGCGCAACATCGTAGGCGGATTGCATGCGCATCAGCGTGTCCATCTTGGGGCCGAACGCCTTCTCGATGCGCAGCGCCATATCGCCAGACAGATCGGCCTTGGCGTTCAGCAGGCTCGACAACGCGGGGCGCGAGACGCGCAAAACCGCAGCGGCAGCCGTCACCGTCAAACCGAGCGGCTCGATGATTTCAGTCCGGATAAACTCGCCCGGATGCGGGGGATTCAACATAGGCATGGCCCGGCCTCCTTGGTGCTAGTGATAGTCCTCAAAATTCACGTTGCAGATTTCGCGTTCGACAGGGTCAATCGAGAAAGTCAGGCGGAAGTTCCTGGTGACATGGATGGCCCAGGTTCCTTTCCGACCGCCCGTCAGAGGGTGCGCCTTCCATGCCGGAAGGGCGCGCAATTCGCCGACGTCTTCGACGGCATCCAGGAAGGCGAACATTTTCCGCAGTTTGTCCACGCAGGGCGGGGAAAGGCCCTTGGAATCGTCGTCCTCGTAAAGGCGTTTCAAGCCCTTGTGGACAAAATTGCGAATCCTCACGCTGGGAGTGTAGCCTGTTACGTTACACTTGTCAACTGTTGTAGCGGGGGCAGCAGAAACAACAGCAGATCTCCGCCACGGCGGACCTTCGGCCTTTCGCGCGCGTTCGGGATGAAAATATGAAAGCGCGACTCCTGCCGGCGGCATAAGCTGCCGGTGGAAACCCCTTTTAGAAAAGGAGAGGAGCCGCGCATGGAAGAATATATCGCATTCGACAGTCACAAGC
>JBEKDK010000101.1:0-12184 GCA_050014395.1 Candidatus Acidiferrales bacterium
ATGATGGCGACCTTCATCTCACCCTTGCGGTCCTTCATGCGCGCGAACAGCTTGGGGAGATCGGCGAGCGGGGTTTCCCGGTTCACAAAATCGTCGGCGCTGATTTCGCCGCGGGCGATGGTGTCCAGCGCTTCACGCACGTACTGCGGCGTGTGGTGGAACGACGATTTGATGGTGATCTCGGAATAGTGCAGCGCCGTCGGGTCGAGTTCGATCTTGCTGCCGCGCGGGCATCCGCCGAAAAGATTCACGGTGCCGCCACGGCGCACCATCTGCACGGCCCATTCCCAGGTGACCGCGGTGCCCACGGCTTCGATCACGGCGTCGGCTCCGCGCCGGCCGCTCGTCTTCCGGCGAACTTCGTCGACGGGATCGGTCATCTTGCTTGACGTGAACGCGACGGTCGCGCCCAAGCGGTGCGCGGTTTCGGCTTGGCTGGCATGCTTGGCAACGGCCAAAACGCCCACGCCGCGCTGCGAGAACAGGCGAATGAACATAAGCCCCAGCGGGCCGCAGCCAATCAGCGCGACGGTGTCGCCCGGGCGCACGCCGGTTTCTTCGATTCCGCGGAGCACGCAGGCCAGCGGCTCAATCAGCGCGGCATCGCGGAAGGAAACATGCTCGGGAATTTCAAGCAGGTTTTCGCGCACGATCCGGCCAGGCACGCGAACGTACTCGGCATACGCGCCATTGTTGAAGACCAAGTCTTCGCAGAGATTTTGCTGCCCGCGCAGACAGTAGAAGCAGGCGCCGCAGGGCGCTGAATTTCCGGCGGTGACGCGCAGTCCGGGGCGCACCCAGCCCGGCGCATCGGGACCCACGCGCTCAACGACGCCGGCCCATTCGTGGCCGAACAGCGCCGGCGGCTTGATCATCCGCTCGTGGTATCCCTGGCGCCAAACTTTCAGGTCGGTTCCGCAGGTCAGCGCGACCTTCACACGAACCAAGGCTTCATCGGCGCCAATATCGGGAATTTCGACGCGCTCGACGCGCACGTCCTCGCGGCCGCGCAAAACCGCGGCGGTCATCTGTCCGATGGATACGGCAGTGTTCATGGCAACACTAAGACCTTTAGAGAGTCTCCCACAGGCTTGGCCGCCAGCGCCAGCGCTTCGTTAAATTGATCCAGCGAAAAGCGGTGCGAGATCAAATCGCGCACCGGCAAGCGGTGGGAGAAAACCAGCTCCGCCGACTCCTTCTGCCGGTCGATCGCCGCGCTATAGCTGCCCAAAATTTCCTTCTCCTCGACACCGACTTCGGCGGCCGGAAATTCCAGCCGCATCTTCGGATCGTTCTGCGCGAACAGTAGCACGCGCCCGCCCGGCCGCGCGACGGACAATGCTTCGGCCAGCGCTGACGGAATAGCGACGGCTACCAGCACCGCATCCGCGCCGCGACCCTCGGTCCGCTCGCGAACCTGCGCGGCCAAATTGCCACTGGCCGGGTCAAACGCCGCCGCGGCTCCCAGTTGCAAACTCTTGGCGCGGCGCTGCGACATCGGATCGCTGGCGAGAACTGTGGCGCCCTTGAGTTTGGCCAGCAGCATCAGCAGCAGGCCGATCGGGCCTTGGCCCATCACCAGAACCGTTTCACCAGCGGCGACGCGCGCGCCTTCCACAGCCTTGAGGCACGTGTTTACCGGCTCGACGAAGGTGGCGTCTTCGAACGTGACGTCGTCCGGTATGCGCACCAAGCCGCGTTCGACCACCCAGGGCATGGCTCGCACGTACTCGGCAAACCCGCCGCCGTTGGGCGTGAAGCCCGCCGTGAGCCCCACTTTCTTATACGACGGACACTGGGAAAAAAGACGCCGCTCACAATAAAAACATTTACCACAAGGAACGTGGTGAAAACCAACGACGCGATCGCCCTGTTTCCAGCGCTCAACGCCTTCGCCGACGGCCACGATCGTGCCTGCAGCTTCGTGCCCGAAGATTTGCGGCGGGGCGACGAATCCGTGCTGAATCTTCTTGATGTCCGTGCCGCAGATGCCGCAGGCCGAGACGCGTATCAGCAGTTCGCCGGCCGAAATTCCCGGCACTGGCACCGGCTCCACGACCACGCGGCCCGCGCCACGATACACGGCGGCGCGCATGGTGGCCTGTGCGGAGTTGCGAGCCGCTTTTCTCGGATTGGCTGTGGCTACGGCTTCGGTCATATGGTTGCCAGCAATTCCGCTTTCGCGCCTTTGTAGCGCTCCGCCAGGCATCCGGCGTAGGCATCTAGAAACGCAGCCAGAGCTCGCGAGGCGCGGCGGCAATCGCGCGCCAGGCGCACGAGCGCGGGAAGCTGATGCGGCCGCAAGGCCAGTGCGCCGATCACGCGGCTCACGCGAACCTGACCGTTCGCGCCGCGCGTGGCGGCAAAATCGAAAGGCAGATCGAAATCCACGGTGTCCGCGATGGCGCGAATCGCGACCGCTGGAACTCCGCGGCGAGCCGCTTCGCTCAATACGGCGAGGCTTTCCATTTCGACGGCATCGGCGCGCTCACCCGAGTGTTTCTTGTCGGCAGCATGGGCCACGATTTCCCGCGCCGAGACGAAGCGCGCTGCTTGCCGCGCGCCGCATTCCGCGGCCAACATCAAGAGTTCGGGATCGCTGGCGATCGCCACCGGCTCATGCTCCTTGGTGACGACTTGGGCGACGAGGATGTCGCCGGTGCGCTGCCCAACCTGCAATCCACCGGCTAGGCCCGACGAGATGCAAACGTCGGCGCCGTCAGCAAGGGCGGCTGAAGCCGCTTGGCTCGCCAGACGCTCACCCATTCCGGTCACCACCGCTCGCACGATTAGGTCTCCTGCCGAATACTCGTACCACGCCGGCGCGGCGGACTGAACGCAACGAAAATTGCGCAATCGCCGCCACGGAGCGAACTCCGCATCCACCGCAAACGTGACCACAACCTTCATTTCTTCCCCAAACCCGCTCGCGCGCGGATGCGCTCAAATGTTCAAGCCGCGTGCGCGCGTTCCAATCGCTCGGCGCGGCCGGCGGCAACGTAACCGTTCGTTTCGTACCAGCGCACCGCACGGTCCAGCGCCGCTCGGACGGGAGTGGGTGCGAAGCCCAGCTCGCGCACGGATTTCGAGCAATCGACGAACATTTTGTGGCGCGCGATGCGCACGCCATCGATGGGAATCTGCGGTTCGCGACCCGTAAGGCGCGCGGCGAACGTTTCGGCGCACGCCGCGGCGAAGGCGATCGCGTGCGGCACGCGGAAACGCGGCGCCGGCCGGCCGCTCACTTTGGCCAAGGCATCGAGCAATTCGTGCAGCGTCAAATTTTCTCCGCCGAGCAGATAGCGCTCGCCGATTTTGCCACGCTCGGCCGCCAGCAAGTGGCCCGCTGCGGCATCTTCAACTGCCACAAAATTCAAACCCGTGTCCACGTATCCCGGCATGCGGCCATTCAGAAAATCGACCACGATCTTGCCGGTCGGAGTCGGCTTCCAATCGCCAGGGCCGACGGGCGTGGTCGGATTCACGATCACGACGGGCAAACCGCTGCGCGCCGCTTGCAGAACTTCCTGCTCGGCCAGAAACTTCGAGCGCTTGTAGGCGCCGATCATGTCGCTCAAGTGCGCTTCGGTCGTCTCGTCAGGCAGCGATTTCGTTCCGGGCACCGCAATCGTGGCGACGGTGCTGGTATATACGATGCGCACCACCCCGGCGCGGCGCGCGGCGTCCATAAGATTGCGCGTACCTGTTACATTGGATTCGTAGATCTCTTCTGGGTTACGCGCCCAGAGGCGATAATCCGCGGCCACGTGATAGACGAGGTCAACCCCCTTGAGCGCCGCGTCGAGTGAGGCGGAATCGCGCAGGTCGCCCGTCACGCGCTCGACGGCAAGGCCGGCCAGCGCCCGAAGGTCGCTCGAAGGCCGCGCAAGGACGCGGACGCCCTGGTCGCCCCGCGCCACCAACTGGCGCGCGACGTGGCTGCCCAGGAAACCCGTGGCCCCGGTGACCAGCGTGGTCATAGAACTCGCAGACTCCCGTCGGCGGAAACTAGCTCCTCCTGGCGCGCATCGGGCGGCGGAATCATGCCATCAACGCCAGCGCCGCCGCTGGGGCCGCCATTCGATCCCGCGGAATGGCCGTTGCCCTGGCCATCGGAGAAATGGCGCCCGCCCATGCGGCCGCTCATCTGCCACTTAAACATTTTCCAGGTGTCGCCCAGCTTGCGGTTCGCGCCCAGGATCGGCGAAGGCTCAAATCCCACGTGCATCATGCAATCGGCGCAGCGCGGATCGTGGCCGGGGCCGTACTTGGACCAATCGGTGTTATCGATCAAATCCCGATAGGACTTGTGGTGCTGATCGGTGATCAGGTAGCACGGACCTTTCCAGCCGCGGGGATTGAATGTCGGAGTGCCCCAGGCCGTGCAATCCAGTTCGCGTTCGCCGCGCAGGAAATCCAGATAGATCGGCGAAACCATCAGGTTGTACTTGCCGAGCAGACCGAGCGCCAGGCGGAATTTTTCGCGCACGTCTTCGCGAGTCATGAAGATGTCCGTCGTCTGCACCGCGGAATAACCATAGGCCGGCGAGAGCATGTAGCCATCCACGCCCAGGCCATCGAGAAATTGAAAAAGTTCGGCGATTTCTTCGAGGTCGGTTTCTTTGTAGATCGTGGTGTTCGAGCAAACCAGGAAACCCGCCGCCTTGGCCGCTCGGATGCCCTCAACGGCATCGCGGAAAACGCCATCGCGTTCGACGCACAGATCGTGCGTGCGCTCCATGCCGTCCAGGTGAACGTTCCAAAAGAAACTGGAGCTTGGGCGGAACTCATGCAGGCGCTTGCGGATGAACATGCCGTTGGTGCAGAGGATGATGTGCCGGCCGCGATCCAGAATCTCGCGCGTCAAGCGGCCGATTTCGGGATAAATCATCGGCTCGCCGCCGCAAATGGAAACCACCGGCGCGCCGGAGCTATCGACCGCGCCGAGGCATTCTTCGACGGTCAGCGATTCGCTGATGGTGGATTTATACTCGCGGATGCGGCCGCAGCCCGTGCACGTCAGGTTGCAGGCGTGCAGCGGCTCGAGCATCAGCACCATCGGGAATTTCTCGTTGCCTTGAAAACGATTCTTGGCGATATGCTTCGCCAGATTCACGGTCATTTTCAGCGGATATCTCATCGTTGGCTCAGGCTCCTCGCCTGCAGGCCGAGCGTTTCCGGCTCGACGCGCAATGCGCAAAAGGTGCCGCTCTGCTGCTCCAGGTTGCGATACCGGGCCAGCGCGTACAGCGGGAAATAATCTCGATACAGGTGATATTTCAAATAAAAGACGCGGGGAAAACCTGTACCCGTCGTCTCGTTTTCGTCCCACGAACCGTCGGATTTTTGCGTTTCGACCAGATGTCGCACCGCGCGCTTAACCGCGGGATCCGCCACGGGACCATCCGGGAATTCCTGCGTCTTGGCGGAGGCCAACAGGCCGATCAGGCCCCAAGCTGTTTGCGAAGGCGTGCTGGGACCTTTGCCCTTCAAAGACGCGTCGCGATAGGACGCAATCGTTTCGCCGAATCCGCCGTCGGCATTCTGCACTGAGCGCAGCCAGGCCACCGCTCGCTGGCAATATTCCTGCGCCGTCAGCGTAAGCGTCTCCAGAGCGCGCAGCACGCCGCTGGTTCCGTAGACGTAGTTGACGCCCCAACGGCCGTACCAGGAACCATCCGGGGTCTGGTCCTTCTTCAAGAACGCAATCGCGCGCCGCAAAACCGGATGCGTGGCCGGCCAGCCGTGGCGGCCCAGGCATTCGACGGCACGGGCGGTGACGTCGGCGGTGGAAGGATCGATCATCGCGTTGTGGTCGGCGAACGGAATCTGCGTGAGGAAGGCGCGATCGTTGTCGCGGTCAAACGCGCCCCACCCGCCGTCGCGATTCTGCATCGAGATCAGCCATTGCAGGCCGCTGCGAACAGCGGCTTCCATGCGCTTCTTGTCAGGAAAATCCACGCGCTGCAAGGCCATCAGCACGAAAGCCGTGTCGTCCACGTCGGGATAGAAATCGTTGCGGAACTCGAACGCCCAGCCGGCGGGCGCAGCGTCTCGATTCTTCACTGACCAATCGCCCAAGCCGACGATCTGATTGCCCAGCAGCCAATCGGCGGTGCGCACCAACGCGGGGTGGTCGGGCGGCAAACCGGCTTCTTCGAGAGCAACCAAAGCAATCGCGGCGTCCCACACCGGCGACATGCAGGGCTGCACGCGAATCGTGTCCTCTTCCTCGATTTCAAATCGCGCCAGTTGCCCGATTTCGCGCATCGTCAGCGGATCGTCCGGCGCGTGGCCCATGGCGACGAGCGCGAAAATCGCATTCATCATCGCGGGGTAGATGGCTCCCAAACCGTCGCTGCGCTCGAGATGATCCAGCAGCCATGTGCTGGCTTGGCGCACGGCGCGCTTGTGGAACGGCTTCCACGGCAGGCGCTCGTAAAGTTTGTAGGCGCGGTCGAGCGCCAGAAAGAAATTGCGCCAACTGAAGAAGCGATCGCTCCAGGCCAGCGCGGCCAATTTGTTTTCAGGATTGGCGAAAAGCTCTTCGATGCCGATAGGGCGTTCCAGCTTCCATTCGGGCTTGCGCGCATAGAGTATCGCCAGCGGGATCACGATGCCGCGCGTCCAGGAAGACATCTCGTAAATGTTCACCGCAAACCAATTCGGCAGGAGCATCAGTTCCGGCGGTACCGCCGGCACCATCTCCCAACCCACAGCGCCCACCAGAGCCAGATAGAAGCGTGTGTAGGAGTTGGCATGCTCAAATCCGCCCAGGGCGTGCACGCGTTCCCGCGCCTGGCGCATGTGCGGCGCGTTAGCCGAATGGCCGGCCAGCTTCAAAGCGACGTAGGCTTTAATTGTCGCGTTCAGCTCCGCGGGGCCGTTTTGGTAGATGTTCCAGCCGCCGTCGGCGAGTTGCCGCTGCAGAACGTATTTCGCCAGCTTTGCGACGCGCAACGGATCGGCCTTGCCCAGGACGTTCAGATAGAAGATGTAATCGGATTCCAGCGTGGTATCGGCTTCCAGCTCGCCCAGCCAGTAGCCTTCCGGCGCCTGGATGGAGAGCAGGTAATCCACGCCACGCTCGATCGCCTCCTGCAGGCGATCCAGCGCAGGCGACGCCTCAGCGTCGCGCGACACACCCGTTCGCGCGGGGTCTAGACCGAGTCTCGTTCCTACAGCCATATAGTAATTAGAGTCTCCGTTCTTGCTTTGAGATGCTTCGGAGGCCCCCTCCCTTACCACTACACGGCGTACACACTTCCCGTTGGCGTGTGCACTCCCCCTAATTTGCTGTGGGGCCCAGGAGCCTACGACAGATCCGCACCCGCGAATCCGCTCCCGGCGCCGGGAAGCAAGGAACTCACCAATGATTATCCGGGTGTTTGGGCACGGGGTCAACGTGGAATATACGGAATTTGGGAGAAGCGGTTCCGTGTGTAAACTGGGCAAATCGCGCCGCTACTGCTTAATTTCTTTGCTCTCGAGCGCCTTCACGCGCTCGGCGAGCGCGGGCAGCCTGGCCACCCATGCGTATCCCTCTAGAAGCTTTTCGATCGGCCGCGCCGGCGTGCCCCAGTAGACTCGGCCGCCCGGCAGTCTCTTATTCGACGGGACGCCGGCTTGCGCGCCCACGATTGCGCCATCCTCGATCATGCAATGCTCGGCAATGCCCACTTGCCCACCGATTACGACGCGCCGGCCGACGAACGAGGAGCCGGCGATGCCCGTCTGGGCGGCGACCACGGAATCTTCGCCGATGCGAACGTTGTGCGCGATCTGCACCAGATTATCGATCTTGACGCCGCGCGCGATCTCTGTGCGGCCCAGGGAGCCGCGGTCGATCGTGGCGTTGGCGCCGATTTCGACGTCGTCGCCGATTTCGACTTCGCCGACCTGTGGAAATTTCAAGTATTTCCCTTCCGCGGCCAGGACGTAGCCGAAGCCGTCGGATCCAATCACCGCGCCCGCGTGAACGATTACGTTCGCGCCGAGCCGCGCGCCGGGATAGAGCGTCACACGTGGATAAAGGCGGCAGCGCTCGCCGAGGCGCGCGCCTTTGCCGAGCACGCAATGCGCGCCGATCTCGCAGCCCGCGCCGATTTCCACGCCGTCCTCGATGACGGCGTATGGGCCCACACCCACGCCCGGCCCGAGCTTTGCGGACGGCGCAATCACGGCGGTGGCATGAGTCCCCTGCGCGATGGGCGTCGCCGGCAAAATCAACGCGGCGGCGCGCGCGAAATCGAATTTGGGCTCGATCGATTCGAGCAGCGTCTTGCCCGGCAACACCACGCCCGCCGGCACAATCGCGCAGCGCGCAGCCGATGCCGTGCCGCGGGCAGCCTGGCGCGGCGAATCGAGATAAATCAAATCCTCGGCGCGCGCGGTCTCGGGTCCGGCGACGCCGGAAACGCGAACATCCTGCCCGGTAAGCCGGCAATTCAATTGCTTGGCTAGTTCGGATGCTGTCGGCATCACGCCACCTCTCTTCGTTTCTTGCTCTCTTCTGCGTTCAATTCCCTATCGATCTCGGAAATCGCGCTCAGTGTGTCGCCGTGGTGGTCGCGCGAGCGCCGTACGGCGAAGTTTCGCCGTCCGCGGGGCGCTCTTTCCAGCGGCGATGCACCCACAGCCATTGGTCGGGATACTTGCGCACGTGCGCTTCGACGATTTCCATATAGCGCTGCGTGTTGACGACGACGTCGGCGGCTTCGTCGCCGGTGCGCACAAGCGCCAGCGCCGGCTGATAGGCCAGGCGATATTTGCGCGTCGCGGCGTCCCATCGCACAAAAGCCGGCACCACCGCGGCTCCGGTGTGCAGCGCGAAACGCGCCAGGCCCGCCGTGGTGCACGCGGGAATGCCGAAGAAGTTTACGAACACGCCTTCCGAGCGCGAAGTATTGTGGTCCGCCACAATGCCCACGGCGCCGTTGGCGCGCAGCACGCGCAGTACCGCGCGCGCCGCCTCGTTCTTATCGATCGGAATGTTTCCGCTGCCACAGCGGTAGCGATCGACGAGCGCATCGACGCGCGCATTGTCCACCGCGCGCACCAAGAAATGGATCGGCTCGTCATACAACGCATGCGCGTACGGACCCAGCTCCCACGCGCTGATGTGGCCGGTGAGCAGCAGAACGCCTTTTCCCAGCGCGTGGGCCGCGCGGAAATTGTCGAAGTCCTCGATCACGATCACGCGCTCGAGACTTTCCCGATTGAGCGATGGGAAATGTGCGAACTCAGCCGCAAGCCAACCTACTTGCCGAATCATTCCGCGAATCACGCTCTGGCGCTGCGCTTCGGACCAATCCGGAAACGCCAGGCGCAGATTCGCTTCGGCCACGCGGCGAAGCGGCGATCTCACAAAAAGGAGGAAGCGCGCGATCCAAACGCCCACGATCCGCGCCACGCGCCGAGGCAAAACTCCCAGAGTCTTCAGGAATAGCCACGCGGCCGCGACTTCCAGGCGCTCTTTCATGCGAGGCATTATGTAGGAGAAGAACGCCGCGATACCAGCGCCGCGCCGGGATCGATAGCGCGTCTAGCGCCGGGCGCGGCCGGCGGGCGGCAGATTCGAGAGGAAAAAACTGACGATGCGATTTTCATAGCTGTGCTTTTCTTCGTCCAGCATGTTGGCGTAGTTTCCCCGGTCCAACACTGCCTCTTCGGTCGGGTCCGGCGAAATCGCGAAAAGTTGGTGCGTGGTCGCGGCGAGATCGGGCTCATCCTCTGCTTCCAAATAAAGTTTCGGCACGCCGACCAGACGCCCCACGCCGGCCGAAAGCGGCGGCGCGCCGCGGTAATCGCGCGCCAGCCAATCGAAGTCCCAGCGCGTCGCGTGCGCAACCAGCGGCATCGCGCCCACACCGGAGCGCGAAACCAGCAGATCGAGTTCCTGGTCGGGTTGGTCGTACACCGATTCAACGGCGAACGCCGCGACGCGCGGATCCGATTCGGCCTCCACCATCGCGGCATACGCGCCGACGTTTGTGCCCCACACGCCGAAGCGCGCGCGATCGACGTCCGTGCGCTGCGCCAGCGCGTCAATCACGGCGTGCAACTCCGCCGCTTCCTGGTAGCCCAGCAACGAATGGCCGGAGTTTGTGCCTTGCGCGGAGAAATCGAACAAGAAGACGTTGTACTCGTGATCCTGCAGCGCGGAGGCCAGCGTGAGCAGATCGCTGCGGCTGCGCTGATAGCCGTTACATAGCACGACCGTCGGCGCACCCTCACGGCCGGGGAAAAACCAACCGTCACGGCTGCCTTCGCCGCGAACCTGGTAAGTGATGTCTTCGGGATGGCCGGGAAAAGTGGCCAGATCAATATCGCTGCGGGTCGCCACCGGAGCGACAATGTGGAATAACACGAATCCGGAAATCGCCAGCGTCGCTGCGGACCAAAAAAAAGCGAGCGCTAGCAGGGCGGCCAACAGCTTGGAATACCAATGCGTCGGATACTGGAATTCGGAGATGACGCCCATGCATTCGGTGGCCCGCGCAAAGGCCTCTTCGGCCCTCCGGCCGTTCCCCTCCACACCGGGAGTTCGGACCGGAGCTCCCGGTCGGCGCAGTCAAGATCTCAGTGAGCGCCCATTAGAGATAGCCACGGCGAACCCGATGGGCGCCAAGCAACGATTGATGACCCCAGCGGATGTTAACACAGTTGTTCGCGCCGCAACGGCGGTGCATCACCACATTCGCTCGGCACGCATTGCAGCGGCGTGGATTTCACATTTTCGAGCGCGGTGAAGTAGGATAGCAGGAGCGCGGCGCGAGATACCGGGATACGCTGTGCGCGAGCCGCCGCTTCCCCATGGCCATCGTAGACCTGCGCCAATTGAGCGCGCATCAACTGGAACCGTTGCTGCAAGAAGAAGCGCGCTACTGGCGCGAAGAGCTGCGCTGGGATTATCACAACTCTATCGAAGTGATCCGCCGCTTCGTGGACGCGCGATCGCTGGCCGGCGCAGCGGTGATCGAAGACGGACACATCGCGGGCTACACCTTCTACGTCATCGAAGAACACAAAGGGTTGATCGGCGGATTGTACGTCGGTCTGCGTTTCCCGCAGGCCGAAATGGCCAAGTTACTTCTGGGCGACGTCCTGAGCACCCTGCGCGCGATACCGCAAGTGTTCCGCATCGAAGCGCAGTTGATGCCGTTCGGCTGCCCGCTCGATCCGGCGCTGGCCTTCCACGGATTCCGCATCTCGATGCGCAATTTCATGATGCTGGAGCTGGAGCCATCGCACGACGGCGACTCGGCGGAAGCGCCGCCGATCGGGGCGTTCTCGCGCGGCAACGGACCTGGCGCGGGACTGGTTCTCGAGCATTGGGATCAGCGGCACATGAACGCTTCGGCGCGATTGATCCAACTGGCGTATGCCAATCATGTGGATGGCGAGATCAACGATCAATACCGCAGCGAATCCGGCGCGCTGAAATTCCTGAAGAACATCGTCGTGCTGCCTGGCTGCGGGCAGTTTTATCCCGAAGCTTCATTCGTGCTGCACGCGCCGCACACCGGCGAGCTTGCGGGCATCGTTTTGACTTCGACCGTGGCTCCCGGCGTGGCGCACACCACGCAAATTTGCGTGATACCGGGCTACCAGGGCCATGGCCTAGGCTCGCGCCTGCTGACCGCTTCGATCGATGCGCTCGTCGCGCATCGCTACACCGCGCTATCTCTCACCGTGACGGCATCGAACCGCCAAGCCGCGCGCCTCTATGAGCAATTTGGTTTTCGCACCGTGAAGAATTTCGCGGCCGGCGTCTGGCAAGCGGAGTGAAGTACGGACGGCGGTGACGCCGACGTACCGGAAATCTATTTTGCGTCGGATGCGGAAATTGGGCGCAGTGAGTAAGTGATTCGATTGATGTCGGCCTGTGAGGCTCGATTTATCGTGCCGTGCCCCACACCGACCACAATCACGATTTCGCGATCCTGCCCGTCGAAACCGTCGATGACCACCATTTCGTCTCGAGCTGGATCGCCCTGCTGGAATCCGCGAATCCAATTCGTCTGGAATGAGTAGAAGCCGTGCTTAACGTTAGTTGTCGAGATCGGCTTCAACAAAAGAAAAACCGCGTTGTCCACCATCTTGTTCGGGGATATATAAAAACGCAGATCGGCGGGCGTCAGGTTCACTATCGCCGAGCGTAACGCGTAATTCGATTGAGTGG
>JBEKDK010000102.1:0-11571 GCA_050014395.1 Candidatus Acidiferrales bacterium
GACCGTCAGTATCGCTCCCGCCCACGCGTTGGCGTGGTACTGATAGAGTACCACGGGCACTACCACGTGATGCGCTACCTCCCACAAGCCAGCGCCGAGCGTCAGCAGGCCATCGCCTAGCAACGAAATCCCGATGAAGAACCAGATCGAAATGGATTTGCGTTCGTTCATTTTTCCTCACCAAAGATAGATGTTCAGCGCTATCAAAACAATCATCACGACCACCGCCCAGAACACCGGCCTCTGATAGAGGGCCATGTGAGACTCGGACGGCAATGGTGTGACGCCGTAGACAAGACCTACGAGCTCAGCTTCAGGCTTCGGCTGCGTGAGGTAGCTGACGACGACTGTCACGATGACGCAAACGATCCAGCACCACAGCGCGCGCCAGACGTTCAGCGCCATATCGCTCGCAGGTCCGTAAAACGCGAGCGTGGAAGCGGCGCCGGGATTCACCTTCACCCAACCCCACATCGAGATCGACGACACCGTTCCGGCGAGCAAGCCCCAGAACCCGCCCGCGGAAGTGCATCGTTTCCAAAGCATTCCGAGGATGACGGTGCCAAACAGGGGAGCGATGAAGAAGCTGAACAGCTGTTGGACGTAATCCATTATGCTTTTGAAGTCCATCACGATATATGCGGTACCGATGCTGATCAACACGCCTAAGACCGTGCACCACCGGCCCATGTTGACCAGTTGCTTGTCCGTGGCGGATTTGTGGACCAACGCTCCGTACAAATCGTAGGTCCAAACCGTGGAGAACGCGGTGACGTTGCCGGCCATGCCGGACATGAAGCCGGCCATCAGCGCCGTCACGCCGAGTCCCAAGAGACCGGGCCCTGCGTAACGAGACAGCATCAAGGGCAAGACTTCGTTAAAGCTGTGCCCGCCCGTGGCGTCCGCGATAGCTTGGGGCACGAGCTTCATTGGCAGCAGCGCGATTCCCAGCAGGCCGGGCAGGATGACGATGAGCGGAACGAACATCTTGAAGCCGGCGCCGATGATCGGAGCCATTTTCGCCGCGCGAATATCCTTGGCGGAAAGAATGCGCTGCACAACCAGGAAATCCGTGGTCCAGTAACCGAAGGAAACCACGAAGCCTAAGCCGAAGACGATGGCGAACCAATTGATGCCCATCGGATTGTTTTGGAAATGGCCGAGGGTGCCCCAGACGTGCGTGTATTCCTGACCGGCATTTGTGGCGATTTGCGCCTTGAGGTTGTTCCAGCCATGTGCTTCGACCAAGCCCATGATGGGGATCAGCAGCGCGCCCGCCCAAATCAACATGAACTGCAAAACCTCGTTGAAGATCGCCGAGCGCAAACCGCCGAGAGCCACGTAGATCGCTACGGTGATCGCCGAAACCCAGATGCTGAAGTTGAGGTTCCAACCCAGCACAACCTTCATCACAAGCGCCATCGAGAACATATTGATGCCGCTCATGAGCACCGTCATGACGGCGAAGCAGACGGCGGAAAGCGCGCGCGTGGGTTCGCCGAAGCGCAATTTCAAATAGCCCGGCACCGAGTGGGTCTTCGAGATGTAATAGAACGGCATCATCACCAGGCCGAGGAAAATCATGGCCGGAATGGCGCCGATCCAGTACCAGTGGATGGCCATGATGCCGTATTGATAGGCGGCACCGGCCCAGCCCATTAGTTCGAGCGCACCGAGATTGGCGGAAAGAAAACTCAGCCCGGCGATCCAGGCGGTCATTTCGCGGCCGGCCATGAAATAGTCTTCGCTGGTGTTGGCCCATCGTTTCAGATAGAAGCCGATGCCAAGAACCAAAGCGAAATAGAAAACGACGATGATGGCGTCCACCGGCGTGAGGTGCACAAGTTGGGTGGGCACGATCGATGCTGCGAGAGAAGCCAAAGACGTAAGGTGATCGACAGGGATCATTGGGAGGGCTCCGTTACCCAAAGCGTTTTATCCTGAACAACCTACCGGACACAAGCACAAAAAAGAGTTTCAACATGCGAGATGCACCGCGGCGGCGAGTGTTATGCGCCGCGAGGCGCGGGGATTTCGGGCGCAACGGCGATTGCAGAGGCGCTTTCCGGCAGCGACGCCGCGGCTGAGGACGGCATTTTGCGCATCAGGATTTGGGCGTCGCCGATGTATCGCTCGGCGAACGCGGCTTCGCAACTGGCCAGATAATATTCCCAAGTGCGAATGAAATTTTCGTCGAAACCCATGCGGCGAACGTCGTCGAGGCGATCGAAGAAGCGTTCGCGCCAATGGCGCAGCGTGGTGGCGTAGTCAAGACCGATTTCGCGCAGCTCGTGAACACGCAGGCGCGTGCGGCGCGCGAGACACTCGAGGATGGCGGTGACGGAGGCCAATTGCGCGCCGGGAAAAATACGGCGCTCGATCCAATCATGCGAGCGAACGTGGGCGGCGAACCTGCGCTCGTTCATAGTGATGGTTTGCAGGAACATGGCGCCGCCAGGCTTGAGGACACGATCGCAAGAGCCGAAGAAATCGTCGTAGTGCTCGATGCCGACGGCTTCAAACATTTCGATGCTGACGATTTTGTCGAAGCTGCCGCGGAGATCGCGATAGTCCTCGAACAAGAGACGCACGCGGCTGCCCGCTTCGCCGGTGCGGTTCAGCAAATCGCGAACGTATTCATGCTGGCGGCGGCTGATTGTGGTGGTGGTGACGCGGCATCCGAAATTGCGCGCCGCGTAAAGAGCGAATCCGCCCCAGCCGGTGCCGATTTCGAGGAGATGATCGCGCGGGCTGAGATCGAGAGCCTGCGCGATGCGCGCGAGTTTGCGCTGCTGCGCGGATTCGAGCGATTCATCGGG
The DNA here is from genome assembly GCA_050014395.1 of Candidatus Acidiferrales bacterium. Lineage (GTDB taxonomy): Bacteria > Acidobacteriota > Terriglobia > Acidiferrales > UBA7541 > DASPOJ01. Next base: position 2,820 of record JBEKDK010000102.1, read on the forward strand.
CGATTGGAACATCGCGCAGGAATACATCAACGTGGGATCGAGGAATAGGCGATAGAAATCGTTACCGAGATCGTAGTGGAACGCGATATTACGGCGACTATTGTCCGGCGTGTTGGTGCGGCGCGGGCGGCGCAAACGATTGCGCAAGCGCGTCAGAGTCGAGAGCAGGCCGCCATCGCGATCGATGCGATCGAGATTGCGCACGGCAAAGCGCACGAGGGCAACGATGTCCGGCGAAGACCATTGGCCATCGACGTAGGAATCACCTAGGCCGACATCACCACGCCAGAGGACGCGGCGGAAGAAGCGATCATCGTGCACGGCGAGCGTGGCTTGGGCGTTGCCGGATTGATGGCCGAAGCGGTGAACTCTATCGCCGCTGACGATTTCGAGCGAGCCTTCACGGCATCGATTGAGCCCGCGCAAGACGAGAGATTTTGAAATGCCGGCGCTCATTTTGAGATTCCTGGCGCGGATGTTTCCGGGGCCGGCGCGTCTGCGGCCGATTTCGGCGAGGACGACTTCCCTGCTCCGGGCTTCCATGACACGCCCCAATGCTTGGCGTTCACTGGACGAAAATGTCCGGCGCCAGGATGCGCGACGACGGGAACGCCTTTCCATTTCAAGCGCGCGGCCTGCCAGTGGATCGCGGCGACGACTTTGGCCGTCATCCACGGGAATTGGCGGAGCGCGCGATGCAATTCGCGGCGCGACCATTCGCGGCGGTCGAGAGTGAGCGTGGCGTCGAAAACTTCGCGGCCTTCCTGATAATTGACGCAATGGACCAGCAGGCGATCCTCGGGCGGAGTGAAAGTCCAGGCATATTCCTGGCTCATGCCGAGAAACGGGGAGACGTGGAAGCGCTTCTGGAATGTGAAGCGCTTGTTGCCGGCCGCGGCGTGATCCGGATTCGCGGGGCGCGCGCGATTTTCCTGCTCGGAGCCCAGCCAATAATTGTGCGTTTCGCCGAACGTGTTATTCACTTCCGCGAGGACTTGGCGCGTGGCGCCGGCGCCGTCGGCCACGTAGAAAAATGAGACGGGATTGAAACTGTAATGAAAAAAGCGCAAGTGCGTGAGCATGTAGATCGGGCCCGGGGCGAGCGCGACGCCGTTGCGCGCGGCGTCTTCCGAGATGCGCTGGCGCAAAGGTTGATGCGGATCGCCAAAATGTTCGCGCTCATGGTAGGAGACGAGATTCGGCTGATTGTACGAAGCGAGCGGCGAAATTCGCAGCAGCTCCGGCAGACGGTCAACGTCCAGGAACACCATGAACAGCGGGTACGTGAAATCGCGGCGCACCGGCGTAAACCGGCGATGCCGCAACGTCCCCACGTAGATCGAGGAGTGCATCTCGCTCCCTTTCGTCCGCGCGCGCGGCGAGGCTGTGAGCCACGCGCAGCGCGGAGTTTAAGCCATCTTCGTGAAAGCCGTAATACCAATAAGCGCCGCAAAAATGCGCGCGATTGCGGCCGCTGATTTCCGCCCAGCGGGATTGCGCGCGAATCGCATCGTGCGTGAAGAGTGGATGATCGTAAATCAAGTGGCGGAGAATTTTTTCGGGGTGAACGGCGTCCGTGCGATTCAGCGTGACGCAATAATCTTCGGGCGTGCGCAGTTTCTGCAGGCGATTCAAATGATACGTAAGCGTGACGGCGGCGGGGTCTTCGCCGAGATGATAATTCCAGGAGGCGCGCGCGTCGGGATTGCGCGGGAGCAGATTGGAATCGGTGTGCAGGACGGCGGTGTTTCGATTGGTCTGGAACTTCGAGAGGATTTCACGCTCGAGTGCGGTGGCGTCGCGCAGCAGGGCCAACGCTTGCGGCGCGTGGCAGGCGAAGACGACGTCATCGAAATATTCGGGTTCGCGCGCGGCGGATTCGATGCGCACGCCGCGCGGGGTTCGCGTGACGCCGGCGACGGTGACACCGAGGCGAATGCGATCACGATACGGAGCCGTCAAGGGTGCGATGTAGCTGCGGCTGCCGCCGCAGAGCGTGTACCACGGGAACTGCGTGGTGACGCGCAGGAAATCGTGATTATCGAAAAAGCGAATCAGCGAGAGCGCCGGAAATTCCGTGATTTTATCGAGCGAGGTGGACCAGACGGCGGAAGCCATCGGATAAAGGTAGTAGCGCGTGAAATCGCGGCTGAAGCGATGGCGATCGAGATATTCGGCCAATGAGAGCTGGGCGCCATCGGGATCGGCAAGCAGCGCGCGGGCTTGGCGATTGAAGCGCAAGATTTCGAGGAAGAAACGATAGTGGCGCGGCGCAAAAATGTTGCGGCGCTGCGCGAAGAAGCCGCGCAAGTCGCGGCTGCTGTACTCAAAGCTGGAGCGCGGATCGGAGACGCCGAAGGACATATCGCTTAACTGGCGGCGCACGCCGAGGTCGGCGAGAAGGCGGACGAAATTCGGATACGTGCGGTCGTTGTGAACCAGAAAACCGGTGTCGATGAACAGCGGGCCGGCGGGAGTGGCGATTTCGTGGGTGTGCGTGTGGCCGCCGAGGCGATTGTCTTTCTCAAAGAGAACGACTTCGTGCGTGCGGCTGAGAAAATACGCTGCCGCCAACCCGGAAATGCCCGAGCCAAGGACGGCGACGCGACTCATCCAGCCTCTTCAGGGCGCGGATCGGGTGAGAGGCGGAATCCGCGCAGCTCATGGACGACGCCGAGGCGGCCGAGGCACCACAGCGCGTAGTAGGTGACGTCAATTTCCCACCAGCGCATGCCTTGGCGGCAGGCGTACATGTGGCGGTGATGATTGTTGTGCCAGCCTTCACCGAGAGTGATCAGGGCGAGAGTGAAATTATTGCGGCTGTGATCGAGCGTATCGAAGCGCCGCGTGCCCCACAGATGCGAAAGCGAATTGATGCAGAACGTGCCGTGAAAAAGAATCACAGTGGAGATCAGAAAGCCCCAGACGAAGGCGGGCCAGCCTCCGCACGCGAGCAAAATTCCGGCGAGCGCGAGCGGGGGAATCCAATGATAGCGGTCAATCCAGCGCAGCTCCGGAAATTTGCCGAAGTCCTTGATCATGCGCGCGTCGTAGCGTTCGTATTCTGAGGAAAGAATCCATCCGACGTGCGCCCACCAGATGCCGTGCAGGCCGGGCGAATGGATGTCCTCTTCCTGATCGGCGTAGCGATGGTGGTGGCGATGGTTGGCCGCCCACCAGAGGACGCCCTTCTGGCATGAAGTTTCCGCCACGACTGCGAGCAGGAACTGCCAGACGCGACTTGTTTTGAACGATCGATGGCTGAAATAACGATGGTAGCCGGCGGTGACGGCGAACATGCGCACGGTGTACAGCAACGCCATCAGCGCGACCCATTTCCAGCGAAAGGGAACGAGAAAAACTGTGAGGCAGCTGGCGTGCATCAGGAAGAACGGGGCCGTTTTGACGAAGCGGAGGCGTTTCCAGAAGCCGCCGGACTGAGCCGAGCCAAACTTGGGCGTCGCTAGAGCGGTTTCCAAAATGTCCCCCGATGGGAATACGTCGTTTGGACCAACTTGGATTACGAATTCGAGCGGGGGACATTTTAAACGCTGTCGCCTCGGCGGGCAACGGAAACGGGCCGGCGGCGCGGCGAGCGCTCGGCGCGGGCTCGGCGCGGATAAATGCTTGCTATGGACGGGGGCGGACCGTACCATTCCGCGACGCTGAGTGCGCCAGGGGCGGACGGCGCGCAGAGTGCGCAGAGTGCGGAGAGTGAGTAACGGAGGACGATGCGGAAATTCTTTCAGCATCGCGTGGTGCAACCGATCGTGCGGCTGCTGCGGATGGGGATCACGCCGGAGAAGATCGCGTTGAGCTTGGCGTTCGGAGTGGTGTTGGGCACGTTTCCGGTGCTAGGGTCGACGACGATTCTTTGCACATTGGCCGTGTTTATGTTCGGGTTGAACTTCGCGGCGATCCAAACCGTCAACTACTTCGTATATCCATTGCAGTTGGCGCTGCTGGTGCCGTTGCTGCGCGCGGGGCGAATTTTGTTTCGCGCGGCGCCGCTGCCATTCAGGCTCGCGGAGATATTGGCGATGGTGCGCGCGAGTCCGTGGGGCGCGATTCGCGTGCTGTGGGTGGCGACGCTGCATGCGATTGTCGCGTGGCTGATTCTGGCGGTGCCGATGATTTTATTGCTCAATGCGATGCTGCGGCCGGCGTTGCGAAGGCTGAGGAGTGGGTTGGGCGCGTTGCGGCGTAGCGCGCGCGGCACGATACCGTCCACGGATGCAAACGACGCGCTGGCTGCTTCGCTTGATGGTGCGGCAAAACCATGACGCCGACGCTCACCTTAGCGCTGCATCTTGTGCTGATCGGCACGGGTCTGGTGGCCGCGATGATGTTCGTACTGTGGCTGATCCACCTGGCGATTCACAACGCCGGAATTGTAGACGCGGGCTGGGCGATGGGACTGGTGCTGATGGCGGGCGTGGCAGTGGTGAATGCTCCCGTGAACGCCGCATCGCTACGCGTAACAGCGCTGATGGCCATGGTGACGATCTGGGGAATTCGCCTGGCGCTGCATATTGTGATCCGCATGGAGAGCGGTCCGGAAGATGCGCGGTACACGCAACTGCGGCGCGAGTGGAAGACGCAGATTCCGCTGAAATTTCTGGCGTTCTTTGAAATGCAAGCGTTGCTGGATGTGGCGCTGTCGCTGGGATTTTTCGCCGCGGCGCTCGATCCTTCTCCGCACGTTTCCCCGCTGTGTTACGCCGGGATCGGCATTTGGCTTTGCGCGGTGATCGGCGAAAGCTTGGCGGATTCGCAATTGGCTAAATTCAAGCGCGTGGCGGCGAATCGCGGGGAAGTTTGCCGCGTGGGACTGTGGAATTATTCGCGGCACCCGAATTATTTTTTTGAGTGGCTGGTGTGGGTCGCGTGGGCGCTGTTCGCGTTGCCGTCGCCGGCAGGTTACGTGGGACTGATTGGGCCTGTGCTGATGTTTTATTTTCTGTTTCGGGTGACGGGGATTCCCGCGACGGAAGCGCAGGCGTTGCGCAGCCGCGGCGAGGAATATCGGCGGTATCAGGAGACGACCAGCGCGTTTGTGCCGTGGTTTCACAAGAAAGTGGACGACAAAACTTAGGAGAACGACTCTGCGACGCCACAAGAAGCTATGAACTCCGATTCCATCTCCGCCGCGACAACACATGCGAGCGCGACCCCCGCGCGCCGATCGGCGTTCGATCGCATTGTCGAAAGCGGATGGCTGCCGGATGCGGCGCTGCGCATCGGGATTCGGCGGTTGCTGGAAGCGCGGCTGGCGCAAGAGGACGCCGGCGACGCGACGCGTAACCTGGAGCGAAAGCTGGCGCTGATCGAGCGGCTGCGGCGCAGTCCGATCGCGGTGGAGACAGCGTCAGCCAACTCGCAGCATTACGAAGTGCCGGCGCGATTCTTCGAGCTAGTGCTGGGGCGGCAGATGAAATACAGCTGCGCGCTGTGGCATGCGGAGACGCGGACGCTGGACGAAGCGGAAGACGATATGCTCGCCGAGACCGCGCGGCGCGCGGAAATCGCGGACGGTCAGCGGATTCTGGAGTTGGGCTGCGGCTGGGGATCGCTTTCGCTTTATCTGGCGCGGCACTTTCCACACAGCGAGATCCTGGGGGTATCGAATTCACGTTCGCAGCGTGAATTCATCGAGGCGCGCGCCAGAGAGCGTGGCCTGGCGAATTTGCGGATCGTGACGGAAGACATCAACAATTTCGGGCGGGGCGAGCGGTCCGGCGCGGGCGGCAAATTCGATCGCGTAGTGTCGGTGGAAATGTTTGAGCACACGCGGAACCTGGAGATGCTGTTGCAGCGAGTGGCATCGTGGATGAGCGACGACGCGCGTCTGTTCGTGCACGTTTTCACGCACCGGCAATTCGCGTACCTGTTCGAGGCGCGCGATGCGACGGATTGGATGTCCGAGCATTTCTTCACCGGCGGAATGATGCCGAGCGACGATCTGCTGCTTTACTTCCAGCGCGACGTGCGCTTGCTGCGGCACTGGCGGGTGAGCGGGACGCACTATCGGAAAACGGCGGTTGCCTGGCGGCGGAATCTGGATGCGCATCGCGACGCGGTCCTGAAACTTTTCGCGGAGACTTACGGACGCGGGCTCGCGCCGAACGCGCGGCGGCGCGAGGCTCGGCGGTGGCTTGAGCGCTGGAGAATTTTCTTTTTTGCGTGCGAGGAATTGTGGGGCTACGCGGGCGGAGACGAATGGGGCGTCTCGCACTACTTATTTGCGCGAGCGTGACGCCCCGCTTCGGGACCATCCGCGGAGGAGTGTGACTTCCTGTTTTATTTCTTGATGAATTCCACGCGGCGATTCGCGGCTCGGCCGTCGGGCGTATCGTTTGATCCGATCGGTTTGGCGGCGCCGAAGCCATTGGCGCTGAGCCGGCCGGCGTCAATGCCGAACTGCGAAACCAGCACCGACATCACGGCTTGCGCGCGACGCTTTGAGAGATCGAGATTGTGTTTGGCATCGCCGACCGAATCAGTGTAGCCGTCAATTTCGAGTTTGAGATTCGGGTTCTTGTTCAGGCCCGCGGCCACTTGCTTGATCACGGCGGCGGACTCCGGCTTCAGGATGTCGCTATCGGTATCGAAGTTGATGCCGTGGGTGACGTACTTGCCAGTGGAATTGATCACGCTGGAAAAATCGGGCGCCGATTCGGCCACTCGCACCGAGCGAATGCCGTCCGGGTTGTTCGTGCCGGAATCGACTTCGATTGAGAAAATCGGAGCAAACTCCACTTGATTGGCGTCTTCAATTCGGTGGCCATTCAGATAGGCGCGCACGCGGCCCTGTTGCGCCCATAGATCAAATTCAACGGGCTGCGACATGTCCGTTTTGATCTTGTCGCCGCCGAGCGCCTCGCTATTTGCGGTGACCGTCGCAGTCACGCCCTGCCCGTCGTCGTCTCCATTGAGTTGCGCCCACATCACTTGGTTGTCGTCTTTGTCGCGGAAGCGCCAAATCATTTGGCCGATGCCGGTCCAAACCACTTGGAAAGTGAAATTCGACGGGATCACAATTCGTGGAGAGGTGAGACTCACGTCGTTTGGCGTGTACAGCTCATGGATACCTCCGCCGGTGCGCAACTCGACGGTGCCGCCGCGGACTTTCCAATGCGGTGGAGGCTCATCGGCGTCCATGTCGCTGAAATCGTCGTAGAAAATCGTGCGCTCGCCGGGAACGAAATCGATCGGCGTGGATTTAAGCTCGGGTTGCGCGCCGCCCGCATTGTCCGAAGCGGATTGCGGCGCAGCCGCCGATTGCGCAGGCGCCGTGCTCGAAGACTGCTCAACGGCTGAGCTTGGCGTGGAAGAAGCAGCAGGAGCGCCGGCGGGCGCATTCGGCGCGAGGCTCGCGAGGTCGGTATTGCTATTCGACTGGACGGAAAAGCCGAACGTCGCCCCGGCAGCAAGCTGGAAGCCCGATCCGGACGCAGACATTTGGATGGAAGGCGGCGCGCCCTTGGTGCTGGATGCGTCCGACGCATCACCGACAACTTCGCCGGAAGTGCCGCCGATCAAGCCGCCGATATTGCTTCCCCACCTAGAACCGTGGCTCGCGGCTTTGCCCGGCAGCGTCGTAGCGTTGATTGCCGCGCCCCCTTCGTCAACGCCCTGCTGGCCCTTGGAATTTGAAATCGATTGAATCGTGACGGCGATCGGGACGACGATGCCGGCGTGACGCAGCGAATCGAACGTGATTTGCAACGTGGATGTTCCGTGTGACGAGCCCGATTGCGTCACTTTTCCCGAGATCGTATCGCCTTGGAAACTGGCGGGGCTTGTAACCTGCGCCTCGACGATGTCGCCCTTGTGAACGGAACCTGAATTGAGCGCGCTGGAAAGTTGCGCGGTCATCGGCATGCCCTGCGCGGCCGCCGACGCCGGCGCCAGCATGACCACGGCGCATGCTAAACCCGCTATCAGTGCAGTGCCGCCGACATTCCTACCAAGCATTCCGGCCAACGATGATAACGTGCCACGATTGAACACGATCAGCCTCCACACGGCTCAAACCTAACGCCAATTTTTGGCCCGCGAATCGTACGCTTTTTCTGGCCTGTTATGCAACGAGTTTGGCGGTCATGAGTTCAAAGTCATTTAGTTTTTTTCAGGAGGGCGTCAACTTCGGCGCGGTGCGGCATTGAGGGCGCGGTGCCGCGGCGCGTGACGGAAATTCCGGCGACGGCGCAGCCGAAACGAGCGGCGCTGGCGATGTCCGCTCCTTCGGCGAGCGCGACGGCGAAACCGCCGCCGAAGGCGTCGCCGGCGCCGGTGGTTTCAACGACGGGGCCGAATTCGACGGCGGGAACGTGTTGCGTGATTTTTGAATTCTTCACGAAGGCACCTTGCGCACCGAGGGTGACGACGACGCTGCCGACACCGCGGGCGAGCAAGGCGTCGGCGGCGCGCTCGGCATCGGCGAGATTGTTCACGGGCAAGCCAGTGAGCGATGCGGCTTCGGTTTCGTTCGGGGTGAGGTAGTCGCAGAGGGGATAAATGCTTTCGGGCAACGGCACGGCCGGCGCGGGATTGAGAATCGTGGTGACGCCGAGCGAGCGCGCGAGCTGAAGGCCGTGCTCGGCGACAGGGACGGGGACTTCGAGCTGCGTCATGAAGATCACGGATTCCGCGATGCGCTTGCGGGCTTTGTCAACTTCGGCCTTGGTGATGAGGTAGCCCGAGCCGGGGACGACGATGATGGCGTTTTCTCCGCGCGCTTCGTCGATGA
>JBEKDK010000103.1:0-11480 GCA_050014395.1 Candidatus Acidiferrales bacterium
AGTATGGGCGCATTCCGCCGGATAGCAATCTAATTCGGCGGCCTGCGCCTTCTCGCCATCTTCCCGTTGACTCGACGCGCTGGCTGTGTTCCCATACCGCCGCAGCCGATCGCTGAGGTTGCCATGCCCACGGAACTTCAACACATCGAAGTGACGCTCGAGACGCTGCTGGACAGCGTTTCGCTGGCGGAAGAGATTTGCTTGCGCGTCGCCGAAGCCGCGGGTTTCGACGAAGGCGAGCGCTACAAGATCGGCATGGCGGTGCGCGAAGGCGTGATCAACGCCGTGAACTACGGCAACAACCACGAGCGCGCCAAGAAAGTCCATCTGACGTTCGAACGCGGCCCCGAAAAATTGGTGATCCGCGTCTTGGACCAAGGCACAGGCTTCAACGTGGCCAACGTACCCGATCCGCGCTCCGACGAAAACCTGCTAAAGTCCTCCGGACGCGGGATATTCCTGATGCGCACGTTCATGGACGAATTTGAGGTGCGCAAGGGACATTCCGGCGGCGCGGAAATCGTGATGGCCAAGCGCATTCCGGCCCCGCCTTCGAAGCCGGGGACCTAGCCGGCCGCTCGATCCGACACCCGGCGACCTTCCCTTCCTGTCACTTTTCGTTTACGAGTTCCGCCGGTAATGCTCCTCTATCCGCTTGCCAAACTTTGGGCTTTTATGCGAGAGTATCGCGGCATTGGGGGGTTTTGTAATCCCGTCTGGTGTACGGGGCCGCGCTTGGGGGCGCCCTCGAGGCGGATTGGGTCGTGCAACCGACAGGCGTTACATCCCGTCAAGTTGGCAACATTTCATGATCGGAAGGAGTCAGGAAGTTGGCCAGAGAACAAGGCGTCGTCAAGTGGTTCAACGCTTCCAAAGGTTATGGGTTTATTCAACGCCAGTCGGGTGAAGATGTCTTCGTGCACTTCTCCGCGATACAGATGGACGGCTACAAAACTCTGAACGAAGGGCAAATGGTGGAGTTTGAAGTCCGCCAGGGGCCGAAAGGGTTTCAGGCCGAGAACGTCACCGCAGTTTAACCAGCCTGTCGAGCTTTCCCGGGTCTAGTGCCGCTAGCCCGCGCACGGACCCGGGTGTCTGCCAGGTTCCTGGGCGCGGCTAGCCGTGCGCGGCCTTAGACCTCGATGTGATACGATGACGCCTGGAAACCTGGATGCGAGTTCCACTTAGAACCCGCCAGAAGCTGATGATCGAGGAGTAGTTCGTGCCACAGCATAGTATTTCGCGCAAAGAACTGAAGAGGAATGAATTCCGCGAGAGCATCGCGCACGGCGCAGAGGCCGTGGTGTCTCACCAGAACACGGCCTGGACGATTGGCGGCGCGATCCTGGTGGTGGCGCTGGGAATTTTTGGCTGGCGATTCTATACGCAGCGCCAGACGGTGAAGGCGGAAGCGGCGCTGGGCGACGCCTTGAAAATCTACGAAGCACCCATCCGCACCGACGCCGAGCCCGCCGCGCCGGGCGAGCTGACATACGTGAGCGAGGTGAACCGCGATAGCGATGCGGAACACAAGTTCAGCGACGTCGCGGCCCGCTATCCGCGCACGCATCCCGGGCAGATCGCCCACTTCTACGACGCGCTTTGTCTTGAAGTGCTCGGCAATAACGACCAAGCCGAGAAGAATCTGAAATCGCTGGCCAGCGGTTCCGATGTGGACCTCTCGGCACTGGCGCGTTATCAGCTGGCGCAAATTTACGACAAGAATGGCCGCGGCCCGGAGGCCGTCGCGCTGTACCAGCAGCTTGAAGACAAACCTTCGGAGCTGGTGCCCAGGGCGCTGGTCCTGCTGAGTCTGGCCGACCACTACGCCCAAAGCGATCCCGCGCAGGCCGCCAAACTTTACAACCAGATCAAGACCGATTATTCCGGCACGCCCGCCGCCGATCAGGCCGATGAGCGGCTCGAACTGCTGAATACGAAGTCCTAGCTCATTTTCGCCCCGCGAATTGCGCGTCGCATTTGTCCCACCACATCCGCCGCAACCAGCTTAGTAGATAGTAGAATGGCGTCATGACGGCCGAGCGCAAGCCTCTCCTCCACGCTCCCGAAGCTGTGAGCGCGCCGTATGCCATGGACGTTCGCGCGACGCGCGGGCGACGTTACGCCGAGCCGCCGCACCCCTACCGCAACGATTACGCGCGCGACCGCGATCGCGTGATCCATTCGCGCGCGTTTCGCCGCCTCGAAGCGAAAACACAAGTCTTCACCACGCGCTACTCGGACCATTTCCGCACGCGGCTCACGCACACGCTCGAAGTGGCGCAGATTGCCCGCACCATCGCCGGCGCGCTGGGCTTGAACGCCGATCTGGCTGAAGCCTTGGCTCTGGCGCACGATCTGGGGCATCCACCGTTCGGCCACGCGGGCGAGCACGCCCTCGATTCGCTGATGCAAACATTCGGCGAGCGCTTCGATCACAATCTGCATGCGTTGCGCATCGTCGAAAAGTTCGAGCAGCGCTACTTGGATTTTCCGGGATTGAATTTGACGTTTGAAGTGCGCGAAGGCATCGTGAAGCATTCGCACGATTACGATGCCAATCAATTCCCCGCCCTCGCCGAATATCTGCTGGATCTGCGCCCGCCGCTGGAAGCGCAACTGATCGATTTCGTGGATGAAATCGCTTACAACACGGCGGACCTGGACGACGGCCGCGAGGCGCGCCTGATCGATCAGGCGACGCTGCGCGCGGAGGTGCCGCTGTTCGCGGAATGTTTCGCCGAGATCGAGCGCAGACATCCCGCCGGCCGCTCGCAATTAAAGTTCAATGAAGCGCTGAAGCGTCTGCTGAATCTTCTGGCGACCGATTTAATCGACCACACGCGCGATCAAGCCCATGCAGCCGGCGTGAACAGCGTTGACGATGTTCGCCGCTTCCCGCGACGCATCGCCGGCTTCAGCCCCGCCGTCGCCGACGGCAACGCCGCGCTCAAGCAATTTCTGCGCACACACCTTTACGATCATCCTTCGATCATCGAAGACCGCGATCGCTCCGTCAGCGCGCTGCGCGAGCTTTTCAACTACTACCTCGCCCACCCCGAAACCATGCCGCCCTTTTACGCGCGCGAAGCGCAAGCCGGCGCGCCGCATCGCGTAGTGTGCGATTACATCGCCGGCATGACGGATCAGTTCCTGCTGCGCGTGCACAGCGAACTGATCGACCCTTCGGCCGCAACGGGAGAGGCTTAATTCCGGGAAATCGCTCGAATGCCAGGCAGATTTAGTGACGGTCGCCCTTGAGCGGCCGCGAAATCGGCTTCAGCGTGGCGCGCCAGCAGCGCTCACACACTTCATCGGGGTACACGAAATAATTGGAAGCCTTGTGGCATTTGGGACATTCGATGGGCACGTCGCGGGCAAAGCCGCGAACGCTGAGCCCGCGGGCACGGGCCTGCCGTTCAACCCACTTGCCGAATTCGCGGGCCATGTTTCGGTTGTTCACCTCGCCGTTCGAGCCCTGAGACTGCTCGCGCGGAAGAAAAAACGGCCAGGGCCGCAGCAGTAGAACCAATCCCACTGCCATTAGAATCGCCAACGGTACGATCACCATGTCGCCCACCAAATCCGTTCTGAGAGGTCCGTGCTACCAATCAGATGACGATACGCGCCCTTGCGATACCTATCACAGGCGGTTCTTGCGATCTGGACTCCAATTGTGTACTAGCATCCGGGTGTCGCTTCAACGCCGGGATAACCACCCCATTGCGGTGCTTCGCGGCTTCCTTGACTTGGCCCGGACGCTCCCTATAATTGAGAATTGCTTCGAAGCACGCAGGAAACACGATGTTTATCGACGTCAAAGAACTCGCTCTCCACAAGGTCCAGCTCCGCAAGAGCTATGCTCCCGGCACGCTGGACTTTCACTCTGGCGAATTCCGTCAGATCGAGCCGCTCGAAGTGCGCGCCACGGCCGAATTGCTCGATGGTCAGATCCGCCTGGCCGGGGATCTGCGCACGCGCCTGGAGATGGTGTGCGCACGGTGTCTGGAGCCCGTCGTTGAGGAGATCAGCCGAGACTTCGATTTGACTTACCGGCCGATGGCGGGAATCAGCCGCGAAGAAGAACTGCGCCTGAAGACCGACGACACTGAAATCGGCTTTTTCGAAGGCGATGGACTGTTCCTGGCCGACGTGCTGGCCGAGCAGGTGCTTCTGGCATTACCTATGAAAGTGATTTGCCGCAGCGATTGCCGCGGCCTGTGTCCGCAGTGCGGAGCGAATCTGAACGCTGAAGAATGCCGCTGCGAAGCACATGCCGCCGACCCCCGCCTAGCGGTGCTCGGGAGACTCAAGCAGAACTGGCAGAAGAAGCATTAGTCATCCAGCGGGGAACGGCATAAAATGCCCTCGTTCCGAACGGGCCCCGCGAAGGAGTTTGTATGCCCAATCCGAAACGCCGTCATTCCCATCGGCGCAAGAATCAAAGGCGCGCGCACGACCATTTGAAGGCGCCGGCGCTCGCCGAATGTCCCAATTGCCACGAAATGAAGCAGCCGCATCAGGCCTGCCCGCATTGCGGTTACTACAAGGGACGCGAAGTGGTGGACACAACCGCCTAAGCTGGAGCCGCGGATCATCGATCCGCAAGAGATCTGCGGGCGATCGCTAAGCCGCGAGAGCCTCGAACTCCGTGACCCGGGTGGCTCTGGGTGTAATCCGTTCAAAGCACGGGCCGCATTGCGAAGAAAGAAAGCAGGAAACGAGATGGGTAAGCTGGCATTCATGTTTCCGGGTCAAGCCGCCCAGTATCCGGGGATGGGCAAGGAGCTTGCGGAAAAATTCCCCACGGCGGCGGCCGTGTTCGCCGAAGCGGATCGCGCGCTGGGCGAATCGCTCTCTGAAATCTGCTTCGCAGGATCAGAGGAAGCGTTGAAGAAAACCGTCAACACGCAGCCGGCGATCCTGACCGTGTCGGTGGCCGCGGCGCGCCTGCTGACCGAGAAAGGCATTCGCCCGGACTACGTGGCCGGGCACAGCCTGGGCGAATTTTCCGCGTTGGTTACGGCGGGCTCGCTCGATTTCTTTGACGCGGTGCGCCTGGTGCGCCGGCGCGGCCAGTACATGCAAGAGGCCGTGCCCGAAGGCCAGGGTGCGATGGCCGCCATCATGGGCCTTTCGCCCGCGCAGGTCGCGGAGATTTGCCGCAAGTCATCGACGGCGGATGAAACGGCCGCGCCGGCAAACTTGAATTCTCCCGTTCAGACGGTGATTTCGGGGCACGCCGCCGCGGTGAAGCGCGCGGTGGAGCTGGCTTCGCAAGCGGGCGCAAAACGCGCGGTCGTGTTGGCGGTATCCGCTCCCTTCCACAGCGAATTGATGCGGCCCGCGGCCGAAAGATTGGAAGGCGATCTGCGCGCGACGAAATTCGGGCCGCTGGCGATTCCGCTGGTCACCAACGTGGACGCCGAAATTATCACCACGGGCGACGAGGCGCGTGCGGCGCTCATCCGCCAAGTGACGCTCCCCGTGCGATGGGAGCAATCGATTCGCGCGCTGATTGAAGAAGGCGTCACGTCGTTCGTCGAAGTTGGCCCGGGCCGCGTGCTGAGCGGCCTGCTGCGCCAGATGGATCGCTCGGTGCACTGCTCGAACGTCGAAGACGAAAAGACCCTGGGATCGACGCTCGAAAAGCTGGCGCAGGCTCGCGGCGAAACATCGGAGCCGTAAGCAAGTTCGGAGGCGTTCGAAGACTCCCATGTTCGATCTAAACGGCAAAGTCGCGCTAGTCACCGGCGCCTCGCAAGGCATCGGCCGCGCCACGGCCCTGGCCCTCTCGCGCGCCGGAGCGCGCGTGGCATTGGCCGCGCGCAATGCTGAAAAGCTGGCGGCCCTCGAGACGGAAATCGCTGCCGCCGGCGCGGAAGCTCTCGCGATCCCGATGGATATCGCCGACGCCGAGCAGGTGAAGGCCGGCTTCAAACGCGCCATCGAGCGCTTCGGCCGCCTGGACATCCTGGTGAACAACGCCGCCGTCACGCGCGATGGCTTGGCCGTGCGCATGAAGCCGGAAGATTGGGACGCCGTGCTGCGCACGAATCTCACCGGCGCTTACATCTGCGCGCAGCAAGCTTTGGGCGTGATGCTCCGGCAACGCTCGGGCCGAATTATCAACGTGACTTCGGTGGTAGCCGAAACCGGAAACGCCGGCCAGGCCAATTATGTGGCGGCCAAAGCCGGATTGATCGGCCTGACGCGCGCGCTCGCGGTCGAAGTGGCCTCGCGCAGCATCACAGTGAATGCAGTGGCGCCCGGCTTCATCGTTTCACCGATGACCGACCCGCTTTCGGACGCCGTGAAGCAGCAATTGCTCGCGCGAATTCCATTGGGCCGCATGGGAACGGACGCCGAAATTGCGGCGGCCATCGTTTTTCTTGCCAGCGACGAAGCCGCGTACATCACCGGCGCCGTCCTGGACGTCAACGGTGGGTTGAGGATGGGATAGCGCGCCGCGGTTGACCTTACCGCGGTGCGTGCATAGAATGGGCGGGATTCTTAAGGGGCGTATGCAGCGAGTCAGGCAAACCTGAGCACAAACCAGATAGAGCGGAGGCATAACAGAATGGCCAGCACGGAAGAACGCGTCAAGCAGATCATCGTCGAGCAGTTGGGAGTTGATGAGGGCGAAGTGACGCCGACCGCTTCGTTTGTGGACGACTTGGGCGCGGATTCGCTCGATACGGTTGAACTGGTGATGGCGTTCGAAGAAGCCTTCGGGATTGAAATTCCCGATGAGGATGCCGAAAAAATCGCCACCGTCAAAGACGCGATCGACTACATCGAAAAGCACGCCTCGGCAAAGAAGTAGTCCGCCGCCCTCCGAATTTCATTCAGGAGCGGGAGAATGGCTCCGTTGAACCGACGGGTAGTCGTAACGGGTGTGGGCCTGGTTTGCGGTCTCGGGATCGGGACAGAAGAAGTGTGGCCGCACCTGCTCGAGGGGAAATCCGGCGTCGGGCCGATCACTCATTTTGACGCCACGGAATTCGATTGCCAGATCGCCGGTGAAGTCCGCAATTTTGACCCGTTGAAATACTTGGAGAAAAAGGAACTTAAAAAGACCGGGCGGTTCATTCAGTTGGCGCTGGCCGCCGCCGATTCCGCGATGCGCATGTCGGGCCTGGAAGTCACCCCAGAAAATCACGACAACGTCGGCGTCTTCATCGGCACGGGCATCGGCGGGTTCGACGTGATGGAGCGCGAGCACACCAAGCTGATGCAGGGCGGTCCCAGCCGCATTTCTCCATTTTTCATTCCGGGTTCGATCGCCAATCTGGCCTCGGGCCATATTTCCATCCGCTACAACGCGCGCGGCCCCAATTCGTCCACGGTCACGGCGTGCTCGGCTTCGGCCCATGCGGTGGGCGATTCGTTTCGCATCATCGAACGTGGCGACGCAGACGCGATGATCTCCGGGGGAAGCGAAGCCGCCGTCACTCCGATGAGCATTGGCGGATTCGGGTCGATGAAGGCACTCTCGACGCGCAATGACGAGCCCGAGCGCGCCAGCCGCCCGTTCGACGCGCAGCGCGACGGCTTCGTTGTCGGCGAAGGATCGGGCATTCTGATTCTCGAAGCGCTGGAATTGGCGCAGCGGCGCGGCGCAAAAATCTTGGCCGAAATCGTCGGATACGGCATGAGCGGCGACGCGTACCACATCACGCAGCCATCTGAAAATGGCGATGGTGCGTACCGCGTGATGCGCGCGGCGATGCGCGACGCCGGGATCGAGCCAAGCCAGGTCAACTACGTCAACGCGCACGGCACATCGACGCCGCTGGGCGATTCCATCGAAACCATGGCGATGAAGCGCGCTTTCGGCGACTACGCGAAGAAAATCGCCGTCAGCTCCACCAAGTCCATGACCGGCCATTTGCTGGGCGGCGCCGGAGGCCTGGAGGCCGGCATCAGCGTGCTCGCGCTGCGCGACCAAATTCTGCCGCCGACGATCAATTACGAAAATCCCGATCCGGCTTGCGATCTCGATTACATTCCGAATCACGCGCGCAAGGCCGAAGTGGAATATGCGCTGTCGAATTCCTTCGGCTTCGGCGGCACCAATGCCGCGCTGCTGTTTCGCCGCTGGGACGGACGGTAGCCGAACGCGCGCCGATCGGCGCGCGCCGGATTGCGCGGAGCGCATTGCTTAAGAGGCCCTCGGCTTGAAAATTCTGGTCTGCGTCAAGCAAGTTCCCGCCAAAGACGCGCCGCTCGCGATCGCGGAAGGCGCCAACTGGATCCGCGAAACTGATATCGGCTTCGAGATGAATGAACCGGACGGCTTCGCGCTGGAAGAAGCCCTGCGCCTGAAGGAAAAGCACGGCGGCGAAGTGATCGCTCTTGCGATGGGGCCGGAGCGATCGAAGCAAACCATCAAGGAAGCCCTGGCCAAAGGCGCGGATCGCGGCATTCACGTTGCCGACGACAAATTCTTCGCGCTCGATCCACTGTGCGCGGCGCGCTCGCTAGCCGCCGCCATCGAACGGGAAAAACCCGACCTCACTCTCACCGGCCTGCAAAGCGACGATCAGGGTTCCGGGCAAACCGGAGTTCTGCTGGCTGAGCTTTTGGGCCTGCCGCACGCCACGCTGATCATGCAGATTGAAGTGCAGGAAAACCGCTTGCGCGTGAAACGCGAACTCGAGGCCGGCTGGTTCCAATGGATCGAGCTGCCTTGGCCCGCCGTGCTGACGATTCAATCCGGATTCAATAAAGTCCGCTACGCCACGCTGAAAGGCATCATGGCGGCGAAAAAGAAAGAGATCGTCACCATCGCGCGCGAATCGCTCGGTGTTTCTTCCGATGCGACGCAGCGTGTCGCGCGGATTTACGTGCCGCAAAAATCCAAGAAGACGGAATTCATCACCGGCACGCCGGCGGAAGCCGCGGCGAAGCTCGTAGAAAAACTACGGCACGAAGCCCGCGTACTCTAATGAATATTCTCGTCGTTACCGAGCAACGCTCCGGCGCGTGGAACAAGACGAGCTTTGAGGCGCTGGCCGCCGGCCAACAAATCGCAGCGGAAACCAAGGGGCGCGTCGCGGCGCTGGTGATCGGCAAGGGCGTGGCGGCGCTCGCCGATGAATTGGCTGGCGCGAAGCTCGATGACGTTTGGCTGGTCGAGCACGATCTGCTCGAAGCCTACACACCCGATGGGTTTACGCTCGCGCTGAAGCAAGCCATCGCCGGGGCCAAGCCCGATCTGGTTCTTTTTCCGCACACCTATCAGGTGCGCGATTTTGCGCCGCAGCTCGCGGCATCGCTCGGCAAAGGAATGATCGGCGATTGCGTCGGCTATCGGCTGGAAAGCGGCAGCCTGGTTTTCGTGCGCCAAATGTTTCAGGGACGCACTGCGGCGGACGTGAGCTTTGCGGGCGCGGGGCCGTGGTTCGCTTCGCTGCAAGCCGGCGCGTTTCGCGGAGATCAATTGGCGCAAGGCGCGGCGAAAGCGCCGGTGAAAACTGTCGCGGTGAAACTGGATGCCGCGCAAATTCGCACCAAGCCCGAAGCGCCGTTCCAGGAAACCAAGCAGGCCGTGGACCTGACGCAGGCGCAAGTTCTTATCGCCGTGGGCCGCGGCATCAAATCCCAGGAAAATATTGCCCT
Source organism: Candidatus Acidiferrales bacterium (assembly GCA_050014395.1). Taxonomy (GTDB): domain Bacteria; phylum Acidobacteriota; class Terriglobia; order Acidiferrales; family UBA7541; genus DASPOJ01. Next base: position 9,625 of record JBEKDK010000103.1, read on the forward strand.
CGCCGCGAAATTGGCCACAGCGCTGGGCGGCGAGCTGTGCGCCTCGCGCCCTATTTGCGATGAAGGTTGGCTGCCGATGGATCGCCAGGTTGGCAGCTCGGGCCAAACCGTCGCGCCGAAACTTTATTTGGCGCTGGGCATCAGCGGCGCAATCCAGCACGTGGTCGGAATGAAAGGCTCGCGCACAATCGTGGCGATCAATAAGGACGCGCACGCACCGATCTTCGAGGTCGCGGACTACGGAATCGTCGGCGATATCTTCGAGCTGATTCCCGCGCTCACCGCCGAACTCACGAAGGGCAGTTAGCGCGTATGAGCGCGAGCGACGCCCGCATTGCAACGCTGCTATTGAACGACGCACAAAAGCGCCTGCGGCACTATCAATCGCGAATTCTTCGCTGCCTTGACGAACTGAGCGATCGGGAAATCTGGTGGCGGCCAAACGAAGCGGCCAATAGCGCCGGGAATTTGGCGCTGCATTTATCCGGCAACGTGCGGCAGTGGATTGTCTCCGGCTTGGGCGGCGCGGCCGACGTGCGCGCGAGAGATTTGGAGTTCAGCGAGCGGGGCCCGGTGCCGCGGCGCGCGCTCGCCGCACGGCTGCGCACCGCCGTCAACGACGCCTGTCGCGTACTGAAGAAACTCGATGCTGCGGCACTGACGCGCCGATACGCGATTCAAGGATTCCACGTTACCGGTCTCGAAGCCGTCTGCCACGTTTACGAGCATTTTTCGCATCACGCGGGCCAAATCATCTACATCACGAAAATGACGCGCGGCAAAGACCTGCGCTTCACCAATTTGCCAAGCATCAAGAAAAAGAAGCAGCGCCGCGCGGGAGTGCGCGTGCGAATTGCCGGCGCGGGCTTCTGCTAAGATAGGCCGCGTTATGAGCGTTGAACGCGAGCGCCTCGATGCGGACGTCCTGATCGTCGGCGCTGGACCCGCGGGCCTCGCCTGCGCCCTGCATCTGGCGAATCTGATTCGCAAGCACAACGAATCCGGCGCCCAGCCTGCGCTTTCCGCGGAAAATATTTACGTGGTCGAAAAAGCGCGCGAGCCCGGCGCGCATCAACTCTCCGGCGCCGTGCTCGATCCACGCGGCCTAAACGAATTCGTGCCTGATTTTGCGCAGCAGGCGCCGCTCGATTCCCCGGTCACAGATGATGCTGCTTATTTCCTGACGCGATCATCCGCGTGGAAATTTCCAATCACTCCGCCACCGCTGCGCAATCGCGGCAATTACGTTGTCTCCCTGAACCGCCTCGTGAAATGGATGGCGGGCTTGGTCGAGCAGGCCAGCGTGAATCTCTTCACGCAGTTTGCCGGAGCCGAATTAATTTTCGAGGGCGAATGCGTGGCTGGGGTGCGCACCGACGACAAAGGCCTCGACAAAGACGGCAAGCCGAAAGAAAACTTCACGCCCGGATACGAACTGCGCGCGAAGGTTACGGTGCTCGCCGAAGGCCCGCGCGGCTCGCTCACCAAAGATTTGGTTTCGCGCCTGCATCTCGATGGCCTGAATCCGCAGGCCTACGCGATTGGCGTGAAGGAGCTGTGGGAAGTTCCGCCCGGCCGCATTGCGCCCGGCACGGTGTGGCACACGATGGGCTGGCCGCTCGATTCATCGCAGCACGGCGGTGGGTGGCTGTACGGCATGCGCGAAAATCGCGTTTCGGTGGGCTTGGTCGCGAGCCTCGATTATCACGATCCGCGATTCGATCCGCAGGAAGCTTTTCAGCGTTATAAAACGCATCCGCACATTCGGCGCATTCTTGAAGGCGGCACGCTGGTGCGGTTCGGCGCAAAAACAATTCCCGAAGGCGGCTGGTATTCCATGCCGCGCACCTACGCCG
>JBEKDK010000104.1:0-11255 GCA_050014395.1 Candidatus Acidiferrales bacterium
GAAACAAAGAAGCAAGACGCCGCAGTGGATTCCGCGCAAGCGAATCTGACGCTGGCGACGGATCGTTACAAAGTCGGCGTGGATCCCTATCTAAACGTGATCACCGCGCAGACGACACTTCTGGGCAATCAACGCACGGCGCTCGATCTTCGGATGGAGCAAATGACCGACAGCGTTCAATTGATCGAAGCGCTCGGCGGCGGTTGGGACGCTTCGCAGTTGCCGTCTCCGAAGGACGTGCGCTCGGCGGCAGCGCCACCATCGCAGGCTTCCGCCCCAGCGAGTCCCTCTAACAAGTAGCCTGCCAAGATTATCCTGCGCGTTCGTGGAGCGGCTTCGAGTGCGTCGAGTGATTTTTTCTTTGCACTTCGCGAAAGAGGAATAGGTTCGAGCGCAGCGCGATGCCGGGATTCAGGTAGTTGGTATGCGGGATGGCAATTCCGTTCAGCAGAAAATCGGCCAGCAAACGGACTGCGGTCTGCCCCTGTAAGAAAGGGTCCTGGTAAATCGACGCTTGAATTGTTTTTTGTTTGAAGTAGGGCACCATTTCAGGGAAAAGATCGGTAGTGATCAACTGCACATGGCCGGCGCGCTTATACGCGCGCAGAGCCCGGCATACCGGCAAGCAGTTCACCGTGCTGACGTAGATGCCGCCCAAGTCCGGATGCGCGGCCAGCAATCCGCACGTCTTGCGATAGCTTTCTTCCGCGGATTCGTGCGCCTCAACAACATCGACGATCTTGCCGCCAGAGCATTCTTTTTCAAAGCCGGCGCAAAACGCTTGCGTCTTTAGCCGATGCTCCTCTGCCGTGAGCATGCCGGTGAGGAGCGCAGCTTTGGCGCCGGGGCGCACGAACTTGGCCATTAGTTCGGCAGCCAGGCGTCCGCTGAGCTGGGGATCGACGCACACCACGCCGGAGCGCCGGCTTTGCGGCGCATCCGTGGTGATGCATATCACGCGCACATTTTTCTTTTCCGCTCGATCGATCGAGGCTTTGACGGCGTTTGGGTTTCCCGGAGTGACGATCAAAGCATTTACGTCGCGGTCCAGCAGCTCGATCACGCGATCCTTTTCCCCCGCGCCCAGGCTGGGAACCGGCCTATAGATGATCTCGACGCCCAGTCCGTTCACGCGGCGCGCCTCATCGAAGATTCCCGCGCGCATCTGGTCGTAAAAAAAGCGAATTTCTTCGGGGATGCAAACTCCGATTCGCAGGCTGGCGCGGCCGATCGAAAGAACACGGGCCGCCAGATGGGGCGTGTAGGATAGGCGCTTGGCGATGCGCAGAATCTTTTTCCGCGTGCCTTCGCTGATTCCGGGGCGCCCATGCAAAGCGCGATCCACCGTGCCGGTGGACACGTTGGCAAGTTCCGCGATTTTGTGAACGCCCGTGCGTTTCATGCGCGTGTTGGCTGGGTGTGCTAGCGGGCTGCCACGGTCAGCGTTGTGTCGGTCAAGTCCACCGAGTTTCCGCCAATCATGATCTTAAATGTTCCCGGCTCGACCACCCGATGCATATCCCGGTTCAAAAATGATAGTTCGTCGAATCCCAATTTAAATGAGACTGTTTGCGTTTGGCCGGGATCGAGCGTGATGCGGCGGAAGCCTCGCAATTCCTTGACGGGCCGCGTGACGGAACTCACTTCGTCCCGGATGTAAAGCTGCACGATTTCGTCGCCGCGGACTTTTCCGGTATTCGTCACGTCCACGGATACCGTGGTTGTGCCCTCGGGCCCGATGGTATCCGGCGTGGCGTGCAAATTGGCAAAGGCGAACGTCGTATAGCTCAGCCCCCAGCCAAACGGATACAGTGGGAGAACCGTGGAGCCGAGATATTCGCGCTTGGCCGAAGGCTTTTGGTAGTAGTAGTCCGGCAATTGCCCCACGTCGTGGGGAACCGTGATGGGAAGTTTTCCGCCCGGGTTGTAATCGCCGAACAGCACATCCGCGACAGCCGTTCCGCCCGCTTGGCCCAAATACCAACCATCCAAAATCGCCGGAACATTTTCCGCGATGTAGTTGATGGAGTTTGGGCGCCCATGTTGCAAGAAGACGATCACCGGTTTGCCGAGGGCCAGCATGGCTTTCACAAGATCGTCCTGATTACCGAGCAGGTCCAGATTGTCGCGATCCCCAGGATGATTTGGAGCCCAGGCCTCGCGCGAAGTTTGTTCGTTGCCGCCGAGCGCGAGAATAATGATGTCGGCCTTCTGCGCAACCTTGACGGCTGCCTGGATGCGTTGTGCGTTCAGCACGGGATCGCCGATGACCACTTTGTCGGCATCCCAATTCGGCGGTGTCTCGGTAATCTTCACGCCTTCCGAGTACAGCACCTCGGCGCTCGATCCGACTTTATTCTTGATTCCTTGAAGGACGCTGACGCCCGGGCTGGACGTGTCGCTGTAACCGCCCAAATGCACATCGGCGGCATTCGGTCCGATCACTGCGATGCGCTTGTATTTCGAAACGTCGAGCGGCAACAAATTATTGTCGTTCTTCAGCAAGATGATGGCTTCATGCGCCGCTTGCAGCGCAAGCCGCCGGTGCTCAGGGCTGTTGGTGATTTTCTCCGCGTACCCGGGGTCCACAAAAGGATTGTCGAAGAGCCCGGCGAGAAACTTCATGCGCAAGACGCGCGCGACCGCCCGGTCCACCATGGCTTCTGAAACGAGCCCTTGATGCACTTGATCGATCAAAGTGGCGTACGCATTCGCGGAAGGCAATTCGATGTCCACGCCCGCTTCGAGCGCCATTTTAGCGGCTTGCGGGTAGGTGGAAACGACATGGTGCAGATCCTTCAGATCGGTGATCCCGAAATAGTCGGACACCACCACGCCCTGGAATCCCCACTCGTCGCGCAGCACTCCGGTGAGCAACCATGCGTTGCTGTGCGACGGAATTCCGTCAATTTCATTGTAGGAAGCCATGACAGCGCCGACGTGAGCTTCTTCCACCGCGGCCTGGAAGGGCCTGAGGAAATATTCCCGAATGACGCGTTCCGAGTAGTTGCCCGGCGCGACGTTCGTGCCGCCCTCCGGCTGTCCATGCACCGCGAAATGCTTGGTCGTCGCGAAGATGTGGCCGGCGTCGAGGGTGGGTCCCGCGCCCTGAAATCCTTCGATCGCTGCGACGCCGATTCGCGAAACCAAATAGGGATCCTCGCCGTAAGTTTCTTCCGTGCGGCCCCAGCGGGGATCGCGTGCCAGGTCCAGCACCGGCGTCAAGCACTGCGTCGCGCCGCTCGCGCGGGCCTCCGCCGCCGTCGCCGAAAATACGCTGCCGACCAATTGCGTGTCCCATGTGGAAGCTAGCGCGATTGCCTGTGGATACTCCGTGCTTCCCGGCGCCACGTAGCCGTGCAAACACTCTTCGTGAAAGATGACGGGAATTCCCAGGCGCGTGTTGTCCTTGACCCACTTCTGCATGGTATTCGTGAATTCAGCCGTGGAGCGGGGACTGCGGCCTTCGCTGGGGCGCGACATTTCGCCAAGCCCGTACTTGAGCAGCACGGCCGCGCGGTCAGGGAGAAACGTTCCGTTGTCATCCACAAGAAATATGTTCGGGTCTTTCATGAATGTGCGGTTTTGCCAGATGCTCTCGAGCTGCGCCACTTTTTCCTCGAGCGTCATGCGCAAAAGCAGATCGGCCACGCGTTGCTCGACAGGCAGGTTGCGATCAAGATAGGGAAGCGTGGCGGGCGCCGGCGCGCTGGCTGCTGGCGCGCTAGGCGCCGCCGCAGTCTGCGCCGCCGCACCCGGGCTAAACACTAAGGAAAGCGCGAAGAGTAACGCGAGAGAGTTCATCGAGACGAAAACTGCCATTCCAAACCGGCGCCACATGAATCCTCCCGCGGAACCTGCACTGCGGTTGCAATCGAATCGGCCGTACTATAGGCTCCGTGCACGTGCACGTAAAGGGCTTTGATTATTCGGCGCGCGGCGTGGTATTCGGGACGCGGCGGCGTTGTTTTGAGGGTCGGAGCGATCTCTTGAAACACCTTCTCCAGACGGCACTTGCGGGAATCCTTCTGCTTGGCGCCGCGCCTCAGTGCTTACGCGCGGAGACCGGCGAAGACGCCTGGCTGCGCTACGCTCCACTTGATCGTGCCGACGCCGCCCGATACGACGCGCTGCCGGCAAGCGTGAACCTAATCTTCGATTCCATTGTAACGGAGACCGCGCAGAGCGAGTTGATACGCGGGGTCCAAGGAATGCTGGGAAGAACGCTGCGCGAAGAAAAAGGCGCGCCTACGGAAGCGTCTTTCGTGCTCGGAACAATCGCCGAGGTTCACCTCGCGGCTCCCACGCTCGCGATCGACGGCAATCTTCACGGCGACGGATTCCTGCTGACGACCGGACGCGTGCACGGATTCGACTGCATCATCATAGCCGGCGCGGACGAGCGCGGGGTGCTCTACGGCGTATTCGCTTTCCTGAGCAAGATCGCGCGAAACGAAAACATGTCGGCTCTCAATGATTTAGAGGAACCAGCAGTCCCGCTGCGCTGGGTGAATGAATGGGACAATCTCAACGGCACAATCGAGCACGGATTTGGCGGCCGCTCAATCTTTTTTGACAACGGCGCCATCCGCACCGACCTGACGAAAGTGAACGAATACGCCCGCTTGCTGGCTTCGGTGGGCATCAACGGCTGCGCGGTGAACAACGTCAATGCCGACGCGAGAGTTCTGGGCGACGATTTTCTTCCGCAGCTCGCGCGCATCGCGTACGTATTCCGCAGCTGGGGAATTCAGCTGGCGATTTCCGTCGACGTCAGCAGCCCTAAAGTTGTCGGCGGTTTGGATACGTTTGACCCGCTCGATCCGAAGGTCGCCGAATTTTGGCAGGCGAAAACAGACCAGATTTACAACCTGATTCCTGACTTCGGCGGCTTCGTCGTAAAGGCTGACTCCGAAGGGCGCGCCGGTCCTTCCACCTACGGCCGGACAGCCGCGGATGCGGCCAACGTGATTGCGCGCGCCCTCAAACCGCATGGCGGCGTCTTGTTCTATCGCGCGTTCGTCTATGACCATCACCTGGATTGGACTGTCCTAAAGAACGACCGCGCCCGCGCCGCCTACGACATTTTCCATCCGCTCGACGGAAAGTTCGACGACAACGTCTTCGTTCAGATTAAGAACGGCCCTATCGATTTCCAGGTCCGCGAGCCTGTATCGCCGCTCTTCGGCGGGCTCAAGAAAACAAATGAAGCCATCGAGTTGGAGGTCGTGCAGGAATACACAGGGCAGGAGCGCCACCTGTGTTTCCTGGTTCCGATGTGGAAAGAAACATTGGATTTCGATATGCACGTCAACGGAGCGGGCACACCCGTCAAAGCGCTGGTATCCGGCAAAACATTTCACCGCCCGGCGGGCGGATTCGTCGGCGTCTCGAACGTGGGCCTCGATCCAACGTGGGATGGATATGTGCTGGCGATGGCGAATCTGTATGGATTCGGACGGCTCGCGTGGAATCCGAATTTGAGCGCGAGCGCCATCGCCGGCGAGTGGACGCGCCTGACTTTCGGCAACGATCCCCTGGTTGTGCGCACGATCACGGCGATGCAACTGGCTTCTTGGCACGTCTACGAAAGTTACACCGGGCCTCTGGGCGCCGGCACGCTGACAAATATTCTGGGCAGCCATTACGGACCAGCACCTGAATCCGCGGAAAACAATGGTTGGGGCCAATGGCTTCGCGCGGATCACGAAGGAATCGGCATGGATCGCACGATCGCGACGGGAACCGGCTATATCGGTCAATATTCTCCCGCCGTTCAAAAGTTGTACGAATCCATCGCGGCCTGCCCCGACAATCTGCTTTTGTTTTTCCATCACGTGCCGTATACGCACGTGCTGCATTCTGGGAAAACGGTGATTCAATACGTTTACGATTCGCATTACGACGGCGCGGCCGCCGCGGCGGGCTTCGTTTCGCAATGGGAATCGCTCGCCGGCCGCGTGGACGACGCGCGATACACGGCGGTGCTGGCGCGCCTTGAATACCAGGCGGGGCATGCCATGGTGTGGCGCGACGCCATCAGCAACTGGTTCCTCGCGAAATCGGGGATTCCCGATGCGCGCGGACGCGTCGGCCATTACGCGGATCGCACGGAGGCGGAAGCGATGAAGCTCGACGGTTACGTGGCTTTCGGCGTCACGCCGCCCGAAGCAGCTTCCGGCGCGAAAGCGATACAGTGCCCCGCACCCGCCGTGAAGTGCTCTGCAACATTTGAGTTCACCGGCGCCGCCGGATGGTACGAACTCGACGTCGAATATTTTGACCAGAAGAACGGCGCATCGAAGTTCCGCGTCTTCGTGAACGACCAGACCGTGGACGAATGGGTTGCGGACGATGATCTGCCTGCGATCATTCCCAACGCGGATTCATCAACGCGACGGCGCATCGCGGGATTGGCGCTTCGCCCCGGCGACGAAATTCGCATCGAAGGAATTCCGGCCGGCCAGGAGCTTGCGCCGCTGGACTACGTCGAGATTTTTCCGTTAACACATTAGTCTGGAACCCCACGCCAGCGCCGGCGGCAACTACGACTAAAATCTTGCCTGCCTTCAAGAACGGGCCGTCGAAGAGTCCGGGAAGAAAGCAGCGCGAGCTGCCAGGGAATACTACAACGCATATCTAAAGGTCCCTCAGTCCTATGGAAAATGGAAAGAGAACACTCTAAGCGATCATTCTTGTCGGCTGTGTCTCACGTGCTCTGGGCGGCGCGCAGGGCGGGCAAAACCGGCGCCATTTACCCTGGGGGCTCGCGGACCACCTCAGGGACGTGAAAGAACTAGCCTATTTTGTACAACTTATGCACCAGGAAGCATAGCGACGATGGCGATCAGTTCAGGCTTTTGACAATTGGACCCGTCGGTTTGTCTGCGCCCCAAAGGGCGCTGTTCTACCCAGGCGATATCCTGTCCAAGTGGGCGTCCACCTGCACCGCAACCGCACAGTTCCGGAGTCGGCTGCTGCTGACATCATGTCCCGATCAATTGAAGGAGCCCGCCCAATACCAGGGAAGGTCGACCATCGTCTGGACGGGCAAAAGTGGGTCTTGACCACCAAATGATCGCGGCTTATGACGGGATGCAGCAGGTGCATTTCTGAACCCCAATTCGGGAAATTTATGCTTGACATCCGGCGAAATACGAATATAGTTCGGCACACGAATTTAAGGGTGTGCAATTTCGCTCCGTGCACGTACACGTAAAGGTTTTTGCTGGTTTTTGCGCGCGGCGGCGCGACGAAAAAGCAACGGAAGCGATCGGGCTCGTGCTGGACAATTTGAATTATGAATTTGAGAGCGTGGTTTGGCTTGGCGATTTAGTTCTTGTGGCAAATTAAATGCGGCGACTTGACTTCACCAACACGCAAGTGGCTTCGAGCGAAATCGCGCGCGACATCAACCGCGGTGTCGTCTTGAACCTGATCCGCCGCCGGCAGCCGATCTCCCGCGCGGAAATCGCGCGCGTCTCGGGATTGCAGCGCAGCACAGTGTCGCTGATCACCGAGCAGCTGATTCAGGAGCGCTGGGTCGTCTACGGCGCGACGGGACGCCTGCCGCGCGGAAGACGCCCGACGTTTTTGCGGCTGAACGACCGGCGCGCGAGCCTGGTCGCGGACTTGCGGCCAGCCAAGACGACCGTGGCCGTCGCCGACGTCAACGGGCGTTTTCTTTCGCAGGAGGCAATGCCGACGACGCCGGACCCGCGGACCATGGCCGCGAATCTATCGGCGAAATTCCTGCGTTTGATGCAAGCGCATCCCGACTTGGTTTTCGAAGGCATCGGAATCAGCTTGCCGGGGCGCTTTGACGAAACCACGCAGCGCGTGGTGTTTGCGCCGAACTTGAATTGGCGTGCATTTGACTTCAAGGGCGCGATCGAGAGCGCCACGGGAATGCGCGTGGAGCTGGAAAATGCCGCGAACGCTTGCGTGCTCGCGGAGATTTGGTTTGGTCACGCGGAGAACGTCCACGACATGGTGGTCGTCACGGTCTCTGAAGGTGTTGGCACGGGGGTTTTCACCAACGGGCAATTGGCCCGGGGACTGAATGGGATGTCGGGTGAATTCGGACACGCGCCACTCGATGCGAACGGTCCGCTTTGCTCTTGCGGCGGGCGCGGCTGCTGGGAAGTCTATGCATCGCAGCGGGCTGCGGTGCGCTATTACCACGAATCCAGCGCGACATCGCAGGACGTGAGCTTTCACGATTTACTTGCCTTGGCGGAAGCCGGCGATCCGTTGGCGCTGAAGGCGCTGGACACGATGGCGCAGGCGATCGGGCGCGGGATGCGCATGATCGTGGCGGGATTGGCGCCGGAAGAAATCGTGGTGGTTGGGGAATTCACGCACCTGTGGAAGCGATTGGGCCCGGTGATCGAAGCGGAAGTGGCTGCGGCCGTTCTAGTTGGAAAGCCGCCACGCGTTCGGCCGGCCGCCGATCCCGACCTGGCCCGGCTGCGCGGAACGGTTGCGTTGGTTCTGAAAAGACATTTTGGTTCGACGGCGCTCGAAGCAGAGCACGAGGCCGCGCCAAGCGAGCGCGGCAACGGCTACGGCCGAACCAAACAAGTACATATGCGATCCGGCGTAGCAGCGGGGCGCCGACAAGATTCCGGGGTCCATCGAGGTTTTGCACACGAATTCAGTCAGATGATTCGGTGAACACAAAGGGGAGGGCAAATGTCGAAGTACACTCTGTCGTGTAGGGCGACTGCAAGGAACGACGTAAGAAGTAAACGGGCCATTGGTTATGCTTTAATCTTGTTGATTGCATGCATCTGCATGCTTCCCATAGCCGCGCACGCACAAGTGCTCTACGGCGACCTCACTGGGAACGTAACCGACCAGACCGGGGCGGAAGTCGCGGGGGCATCAGTCCAGTTGCTGAACAACGGCACAGGCGCCGTCTCGACAACTAAGTCCGACGACCGCGGCATTTATGAGTTTACCGACCTCACGCCGGGCGTTTACAAATTGACGATTACAGCGACTGGCCTGGGAACTGCGGTTCAGGATGGTCTAGTAATCCGAGCCAACAACGTTCTACGTGCGGACATCGTGTTGACCGTGGCCGGCAAGACCGAAACCGTCACCGTTGCCGCGACCGCTCCCGTGCTGCAAACGGATCGCGGGGACATTCACACGGACTTGAATACTTCCGAAATTGGCAACCTCCCGTTGAACTCCTCGGAGGGGCGCAATTTCTCAATTCTCTACAAGATCGTTCCCGGCACGAGTATGCCGCAGGAACCGAACTCCGCCGCGGGCAATCCGCAGCGCGGAATGACTACCTTCGTCAACGGCGCCAGCGCGCAGACGAATACAACGAGAGTCGACGGCCAGACCGATATGTATCCGTGGTTGCCGGCGAACGTGGCCTATTCGCCGCCACCGGATTCGATCGAGACCGTAAACGTCGTCACCAATTCGTTTGACGCCGAGCAGGGCATGGCGGGTGGCGCGGCCATCAACATCACGATCAAGTCTGGCACCAACCAGTTCCACGGTGGCGCTTTCTTCAGCCACAACGACCAGCACATGACGGCGCTGAATTACTTCACGCAGCCCAATGAATATGGTTCCAACTGCGTGGTTTCGGTTTCGATCAATAAGTGCGGTCCTCTCCGCAAGAACATCAACAACCAGTACGCCGGCAACATCGGCGGGCCGATCCTGAAGAACAAACTGTTCTTCTTCGGGGATTGGGAGCGAGACACGCAGCGCCAGAACGCGTTCCTGAACCAGGAAATCCCCGACGCCTCGATGTATACGCTCACGACCGAAACCATCGGTGGCGTCCCCACGCAGGGCATTGCGATACCGACTAGTTATACGAGCGGATCGTCGACGGTTAACGTATTTATTTACAACCCCATGACCGGCGCGACAAACGGAACGAGCCGTACGCAGTTCACGAACAATTTCATCCCGGTGAGCCAAATCAATCCCGCGGCACTCGGCTACCTCCAGAACTACTTGGCAAAGGCGGACGTTCCGTACTCGCCGTATTCGCCGGCCAACTCCTTCAATTACACGAACAACGCGGACGGCGACTACACCCGCCAAGACATCGACGCGAAGTTCACCTATCTGCCCAACAGCAAGTCCACAGTCTGGGGCCGCTATAGCATTTCTCTTGCTGACATCCTCGACCCGCCCGCTTTGGGCACGGCCGGGGGCAACGCCACCAATGGCGGCCAGCAAGGCAATGCGCTATCCAGGATTCAGGTTCTCGGTCTGGGTGGCACCTACGCCTTCAGCCCGTCGGTGATCATGGACGGAAACTTCGGCTACACGCGGCAAAAACTCGGCGCGTTGAACCTGGACGACCCGACGAGCGGAGGCTCTAACTTTGGGCTGCTCCTGGGAATTCCCGGCGCAAACGGCGGCACGTATCTTCAGAATGGGTTCCCTGCGTTCACGCTCGGCTCTAACTTTGCCAACATGGGCGACCCGAACACGGCAAATCCATTCCTGTTCCGCGACAACCAATACACCGGTGACATTAACCTGAGTTGGCAAAAGGGTACCCATGCCATCCGGTTTGGTTTCGAGGAGATCCATTGGGGTCTGAACCACTTCCAGCCCGAAGGCGGCAACGTCCAAACAGGGCGCGGCGGTTTCGGCTTCAACGGAAATATGACTGTCCTTACGACCTTGAACACGACGACGAACACGTTGTCGCTTGTAAACCCGCAAACTGCCTACAACAACTTTGCCGACTTCCTCCTCGGCTTGCCCGACCAATCGGGCAAGGCCAGTGACACGCTGGTTCCCAATACCGAACGCGAATCCGTTTTTTCGTGGTACGTCCGGGATCAGTGGCAAGCCACTAGCAAACTCACCGTCAGTTACGGTGCGCGCGTGGAATGGTACCCCTTCATGACGGAAGCCAATTACGAGGGGCAGCCTGAGGGCATTCCCGTGTTCAACCCCGCAACCGGCCAGGTGATCATGGGCGGCAACGGCGGCGTTCCAGTCCGTGATGGAGTGAAAACGCCTCCGCAAATCGTTCCGCGGCTGGGTCTGGCCTATCGCTTGACCCCGAAGACCGTGATTCGTGCGGGCGTCGGCTTCAGCGTTGACCCATCGAACTTCCGCAACCTGCGCGACGCGTATCCATCGGACGCTCTTGTGCAGGACAACTCACCCTCGACGTATTACCCAGCGGGAGTCATGGGGAGTCCCGCAGCAGGGTCCGGCATCACCTGCACCGGCGTGACCAACACGAGCACGTGTAC
>JBEKDK010000105.1:0-11255 GCA_050014395.1 Candidatus Acidiferrales bacterium
CCGAAAATTTTGATTCGATCATATTGGCCCAGCGCCACTTGCAGAACGCGGGGAATCAAGTGCGATTCCGGCCGGTGGTCCTCGCCGCGATTTGGATTTCCGCCGGCGACGTTGAAATAGCGCAAGCTGGCGTAACGCAGTCCGTGAATTTGGTGGAACCACGCGAGCATTTGCTCCACCATTCGCTTCGATTCGCCATAAGGATTCGTGGGAAGCATCGCCGCCGTTTCCTCGATGGGCGATTTCTCCGGCATGCCGTACACCGCCGCGGTTGAGGAGAACACCAGCTTGGACACGCCGTGCGCCAGCATCGCTTCGATCAGCCGCAGAGTGTTCGCGGTGTTGTTGCTGAAGTAGGCCTCGGGGATGCGCATGGACTCGCCCACTTCTGAAAGCGCCGCGAAGTGCATCACGGCGTCGATGCCGCCTCCGGCCGACGCGCGTTTGAAGCACTCCGCATCGCCCACGTTTCCGACAATCAATTCCGCGCCGGGCGGCACGGCGCCGCGGTGGCCGCGCCGCAGGTCATCGATTATGACAACACGATGGCCCAGTTCCAATAATTGAGCCGCGACCGTGCTGCCGATGTATCCGGCGCCTCCGGTGACCAATATGCGCATTCCCATTGTGTCTTTCGGTCTCCTGTCGCCCGCAATCTGGCGTGCGATCTTGCGTCCGCGCGCTTTTCGGGAGCAAACTTCGTTGCGCCTGATCATAGCATCGGGAAGAGCGCCCGATATAAGTAGCACATCGCGCCGAATATCGCATCGGTCATAAGTCGCATGATCGCGCGAAACATCGGACGCGGCAACCAAATGACCCCGGAAGAATTTCGCAAACTCGGACATCAACTGATTGATTGGGTGGCGGACTATCGCGCCCGCATCGCCTCATTGCCCGTCGCGCCGCGCACCGAGCCCGGCGAAATTCGCAAACAATTGCCGGCCGATCCACCCGAAGCCCCGGAATCGTTCGACGCGATCTTTGCGGATCTCGATCGCATCTTGGTTCCCGGTCTTTTGCATTGGCAGCATCCCCGCTTCTTCGGCTATTTCCCGTCAAACGCGTCGCTTGCGAGCGTGCTCGGCGATTATCTCAGCACCGGCTTGAGCGTGCTGGGCATTTCGTGGCAATCCAGTCCCGCGGTCACCGAGCTTGAAGAAGTCGTCACCGATTGGGTGCGCCGCATGGTCGGCCTCTCCGCCGCATGGAGCGGCGTGATTCAAGACACAGCTTCGACCGGTACGCTCGTAGCGCTGATTTCCGCGCGCGAGCGCTCCACCGGATACGCCCTTGCCGGCGGCGGCTTGCAGTCGTTTCCGCAGCGCCTCACGGTCTACGTCTCAGCGCAAAGTAACAGCTCGGTTGAGAAGGCCGCGCTGCTTGCCGGCTTCGGCAGAAGCAACGTGCGCGCAGTGCCGCTTGACGCCCAGTACGCGCTGCGTCCGGACGCGCTGGAACAGTTGATCGCGCAGGACATCGCGGATGGCTGCCGTCCCTGCGCAGTCGTAGCGACCACCGGAACGACTGGCGTTACCGCGTTCGATCCTATCGGCGCGATTGCCGAAGTGGCGCGCCGCCACGCGCTGTGGCTGCACGTGGATGCAGCGATGGCCGGCTCCGCGATGATCCTTCCCGAATGCCGTGCGTTGTGGCAGGGAATTGAGGAAGCCGATTCGCTCGTAATAAACCCGCACAAATGGCTCGGCGCGGCGTTCGATTGCTCGCTCTACTATGTGCGCGATGTTCAGCATTTGATTCGCGTCTTTTCCACGAATCCCAGCTATTTGCAATCCGCCGCGGACGCCCAGGTGAAAAACTATCGCGATTGGGGCATCCCGCTGGGCCGGCGCTTCCGCGCGCTGAAGCTGTGGTGTTTGATTCGCGAACAAGGTGTGCGCGGCTTGCAAGAAAGATTGCGCCGCGATCTCGCCAATGCCCAATGGCTCGCCGGGCAAATCTCCGCCGCGCCCGATTGGCGCGTGCTCACGCCGGTGCGCTTGCAGACGCTGTGCGTGCGCCACGAACCCGCGGGCTTGGCCGGCGAATCTCTCGATCGCCATACGCTCGATTGGGTGAATCGCGTGAATCGCTCGGGCCGCGCCTACCTCACGCCCGCGATGCTCGATGGCCGATGGATGGTGCGTATTTCGATCGGCGCAGAAATGACGGTACGCGAAGATGTCCGCGCGCTTTGGGCGCTTCTGCGCGAAGAAGCCGAGCGAAGCTAGTGTACTGTCCCATTTATGGAATCTCCTAAGGGCGTCGTGTCATCTTACGAATTGAGCCCGATATGGGAGGAACTGGGATTCGGGCTTTCAGATCGCTTTCAAATCACCTTCACTCGTGAGGCACAGCGACGGGAAGTGATTGTGGATTGGGCGTTCGAGCGGTCCTCGAGAACAGAGGTTGTGCAGTGGCAACAACGAAGAAGGCTGAGAGTCTCGCCAAATGAAGAGAGCCATTGTTTTTGGATCAAGCGGATTCGTAGGTTCACATCTTCTGAGCGAACTGTTGAACAGCTCTGATTACGGACAGGTAACCGCCGTCGCTCGGAAAAGCCTGAATATCGCTCACCCAAGACTAAGAACAGTGATATGCGACTACAACTCCCTAGAGGGTGTGAAATCAGAAATCGCCGCGGATGAAGTCTTCATTGCTCTTGGCACAACCAAGGCGAACTCGCCTGAGAAAGCCGAGTACTACCAAGTGGATCACGAGTATCCGGTCCTGGCGGCACGGATAGCAAAAGAAAGAGGGGCGAAATCGGTCTTTCTGGTCACAGCAGTTGGCGCCAATCCCCATTCGAAATTCTTCTATGTACGGACCAAAGGCGAAACCGAGCGAGACGTGATCGCACTCAATTTCGAGCATACCCATATCTTCCGCCCCTCAATGATCATGGGGATCAGGAAAGAGAAACGCTCGCTGCTAGAAGGAGCGCTGATGAGGTTTTGGTCTGCTTTAAATCCCCTCTTAACGTGGAAAGGCGATAAATATAAGGGCATAACGGGGGAAGATATTGCAAAAGCAATGATTAAGTCGGCGAAGAATCAAACAGACAAGCTAAAGATTTATCACTGGAGGGAAATGCATAATTTGCTGCAAAGATAATTTGAGCCGGGACCGCAACAAAACTCCGAGCGTAGTATGTCTCATTAATAGAGTTGTTTATCTGTCGCCCGATCAACGCGTACTTTGGCGCGCGCGATGACGAGTTAGCAGACCCAACTCTCCGCTTCGTTTCCTACTCGCGATTTCTCACGGCTTGGCGTTGCCGCGGCGGCATTTTCGCGCGCCCAGGTTCCCAGCAGAATCACGCTGCCGATAGCGGCCGAAACGTGAACGTAAAAAACGCGCGTCGGCCCTTCGAGTTCATAAAAATCCGCGCGATGCGGATCGGGGCGCACCGGGGCGTCCGAAGCCAGCAATCGGCGGAGTTCGTCTACCACTTCAACGGGATAATTGCGCAGATTCTCGATGTTCAAAGGCTGCTTCGTCTGTTCGCTCATTGCCATTCAATCCTTCCATTTTTCATCACGCAGCTGGAATCTGTGAATCTCATCTCGCTCGATCCGCTGCCGCCCCCAACTTGCGTGTCATAGTCTCCATACGCAAACACGCTGCCAAAAGTTTCATGGCAAAAACACGCTGGCGTCCGCCGCCGGCGCAGGTCCACTATGATTCTGACGCGCCGTGGGTCATTTCGACTCACTGGATAGACCTCTAATTTGCCTTCCTACATTAGATGTCCGGTTCCGGAAACGGTTGCGGGTCAGACGGTTCGCCGTGTCTGCACGGAAACTCCCACCTGTACCAATTCTGTACCAACGGTCCATGGTCTCTCGCGCGCCCGCAAGGTAACGTCCTGGCAGACGACCGCGGCCGCTTCGATCGGTTGCTTGCGGTGGGGTTCGGTCTCGCTCGCACTGGCCCTCGCAGCTGTGCGAAATCGGACCGAACCCCGCGGCCGTGCACTTCACCTTGACCGGCCGCGCCTTTCCCAATTATCATCCTTCCAATTATTGCAACTATGAGTATCGGTGACGCCGGTACTTGTGGGCGGCACGCTGTGGCTGAGATAGTTGGGTGGGATAGGGTCGAATCGACTTTTAGGAGAGCCGCTTGAAGAAGAAAAAAGTGCAAGCCGTAAAGAAATCCAAACCGAAAACGAAGAAGCGGCGCGTCACCAGCTTCAGCACGGACCGCCGGCGCAAGCACCGTCACTGGCAGGTGACTGTCTATTACCGCGACTCAGAAAAGTTTGCGCGCATCTACACGGATCGCGGCCGGGCCACCCGGTTCGCCGAGCGTCAGAAAAAATCGCCGGTCGTGCGGTCCGCACGCGTGCGTCAAGTTCACTGAAGCGCGCGCGCATCCGCGGAATCCAGATTCTCTCCAGTCGCGCGTCATGAATTCTTCGGGCGTCTAAGCGGACGCGCGTCTGCGCGGCGCGCATCCCGCGATCTTGTCCCTGCCGCACGCCCATGCTATAAATTGGCTGTTCTGAGCGGCCGTAGTATAGGGGTAGTACGACAGCTTGCCAAGCTGTAGGCGGGGGTTCGAGTCCCCTCGGCCGCTCCATTGTTTCGCGTAGGCGCGTGTCTTTCGGTCCGGCGGCGTTTCTGTAACCGGCAACGTTTTTGAACCCGGCAAGAACGCTCCGTTGTGAACGCTCATGCTGGCATACCTCTGCGGGCCCATCGAGTTCTCCTCCGACGGCGGCAAAATGTGGCGCCGCAAACTTGCCCCATTCCTGAGCAAAGAACTCGGCCATCGCGTTTACGATCCCGCCGAAGACGAGAAGAAAAATCTCACAGACGAAGAGGCGGCCCACTTCCGCGAATGGAAAAGCTCCGATGTCGAAAAATTTCGCCGCGCCGTTCGCAAGATCATCCACTACGATCTCGATCAGATCGAAAATAAAGCCGATTACGTGATCTGCCATCTGGCCGCGGCCGATGGCGTGAGCGGCGGCACTTCGGCGGAATTGACGCTCGCGCACCGGCGCAGCATTCCCGTCTACATGGTCACCGATATTCCCACCGAGCAGATTAGCGGCTGGATGCTGGCGTGCGCCGACCACGTTTTCGGTTCGCTCGACGACCTCAAGAAATTTCTCCGCGAACGCTACGGAAAAGAAAAGCAGGCCCCGCTCTGGAAGGATTGACGGACACCTCGGCGCCGGTCGTCGTCGCGGTCGGCAGCACGCGCCGGCCGAAGCTGGACGCTGTGCGCGACGCGCTCGAGGCCCTCGGCCCGAAATTGTTTCCGGGGGCGCGCTTCGAAATTGCCGGACGCGAAGTCCCCTCGGGCGTGCGCGAAACTCCGCTCAGCCGCGAGGAAGCCATGGCCGGAGCGCGCAATCGCGCCGAATCTTTGGTGCGCATCGCGCGCGAAGAAACGCTCACGTGGCGTTATTTTGTCGGGCTCGAAGGCGGCCTCGAGGTCGTCGAAGAAAATGGCCGCCGCAATGTGTTGCTTGCGAGCTGGGCCTACGTCACAGATGGCTCCGCGCGTGGCGCGTTTGGCCAATCGGGCGCGATCTCTTTGCCGGAATCACTGGCTGCCGAAGTTCTGGATAAAGGCGTCTCGCTGAGCGTCGCCATCGACGCATTCGCGGCCAAGAGCGGCGTTCGCGATGCCGAAGGCGCCTGGGGCGTGCTCAGCGCGGGATTGATCACGCGTCGCGAGTCGTTTCGCATCGGCGTGATCAACGCCTTCGCCCCGTTCTTCAACGCCGGAATGTACGCGCCCACCAATGCTCGGGCGCAAACGCCATCGCGTTGACGCAAACACGATTCGGCCCCGCGCATAAATCCACAGTGATCCCGATGTGCGTTCCGCCAAGGCTGTGCTAGTCTAGCGGCGGCGCAAGTTTTGTCCGGAGGATTTCCCGTGGACATCGTAACCGGCAACATGGGATGGATCGAAGTGATCGTTGGCCCGATGTTTTCGGGCAAGAGCGAAGAATTGATTCGGCGTCTCAAGCGCGCGGAGATCGCCAAGCAGCGCGTGCAAATCTTCAAGCCGCAACTGGACACGCGCTATTCCAACACCGAAATCGTTTCGCACTCCGGCCTGGGCATTCGCTCGGAAATCGTGCATGACGCCGCCGAAGTTTTGACGCGTGTCGAAGCGCGCACCGAAGTCGTCGGCATCGACGAAGCGCAATTCCTCGGCGAATCGCTCGTCGCCGTTTGCAATCAACTCGCCGATGCCGGCAAGCGCGTGATCGTTTCGGGTCTGGACACGGATTACCTTGGCCGCCCGTTTGAACCCATGCCGCGCCTTTTGGCCGAAGCCGAAGAGATCACCAAGCTTCTCGCCATCTGCATGCGCTGCGGCAATCCCGCCGGGCATACGCAGCGCCTGGTCGCCTCCACCGATCTGATCGTCGTCGGCGCCGGCGGAATGTACGAAGCGCGCTGCCGCCGATGCTTTGAGCCGCAATTGGCCCACGACAAAGTCGAGGCGGAAAAAGTGGCCGCTGCCGGCGTTTCCTCGGTTACCGATCGCTAGAATTCCGCGAAAGTTTTCCTTCGTAATTTAGTCTCGGGAATTCCTTGCCGATCGTTCGTCATCTTCACTCTTGAATTTCGCGCGCGCGCCGGAACGCTCCCTCAGCTAGCGCGCGGTGCTCTACGCAGCCAATGATGCCCCCCGCTTCGCCGCTGTCGTCTGTGGTCGGCTCGGCTCCGGTGTCCGCCGCAGCGCGCAGCCGCTCGATCCTCTCGCGCGCCGCTTGCCATTCGCCAGCATCGAACCGTCCCGCATCGAGCGCGCGAGTGACGGCCTCGATCGCGGGCCCCACCGCGGATTCGGCATGGCAAAGCATCGCCAGATCCGCGCCCGCGGCCAGCGTTTCCACGGCTGCTTGCCCCGCGCTGAAATGTTTCGCAATCGCGCCCATCCCTAGATCGTCCGCCAGAATTACGCCCTGGAATCCCATCCGCTCGCGTAAAATTCCGGTCAGAATTCGCCGCGAAAGCGAAGCCGGCCGCGCGCCCGCATCCACGTTCGGCAGCAGGATGTGCGCCGTCATCATCATCGGCACAGAATCCGCGATGGCCGCGGCGAAGGGGACCAGTTCCGCCGCTTCCAAACGCTCGAGTGTGCCCGAAAACACCGGCAAATCGAGATGCGGATCAGTCCGCGTGTCGCCGTGTCCCGGAAAATGTTTCGCGCACGCCAGCACGCCACCCGCGCGCAAGCCGCCAGCGAAAGCCACACCCATGCGCGCTACGAGTTTCGGGTCCGCACCAAAGCTGCGTTCGCGCGTGATCGGACTCTCTGGCTGAATATGCAAATCGAGCATCGGCGCAAAATCCAGGTTCGCCCCGGCGGCGCGCAGTTCGCGTCCCATCGCGCGCGCAATTTGCTCCACAATCGCAGCGTCGCCGATCCGTCCGAGCGACGCGGCACTCGGCCACCGCGTGAACGGCGCGCCGAGCGCAAAACGCGTCGCGCCGCCTTCCTGATCCATACCAATCAGCACCGCCTTTCGCGCCGCGCCGCGAATTTCCGCAGTCAGCGCGCAAAGCCCCTCGACGCCGCGATAGTTGCGCGGAAACAGCGCCACGCCGGCCAGCCCGCCTTCCAGCAGTGACGCCATCTCATCGCTCACGCGCGTGCCCTCAAACCCCAGCACGAATCGCCCCAGCACTTCGCTCGGCCATCCCGATTTGCGTTTTGGCATCGCGCCCATCTGCTATCATCCGCCTCGGGCAAAGGCTAACGGCACAGGGAGGGCCGAGTCAAAGTGAGAATCGAATCGCGTGCTCCGGCGCGGGTTGATCTTGCCGGAGGCACGCTGGACATTTGGCCGCTTTATCTTTTCCACGAAGGCGCCGTCACCGTGAATTGCGCGATCACGCGTTACGCTTCCTGCGCGATCGAAACGCGCCCCGAAGGCCACCGTGCGATCACGCTGGTTTCCACCGACACGCGGCGCAAGGAAACTTTTGCATCGCTCGAAGCCTTGCGGCGCGCGCGGCGCTATCGTTTGCCGCTGCTTGCGCACCTCGTGCGTTTTTTCGCTCCCACCGTTGGATTCACGCTCACCACAAATTCCGAGGTGCCCGCCGGCGCCGGCCTTGGCGGATCCAGCGCCATGGCCGTCGCAATGTGTGCCGCGCTCGATCGCCTGTCCGGCGCGGGCCGCCGCTTGGAGGATTGGATTCACATCAGCCGCGACGCCGAAGCCATCGTCATCGGCGTGCCCACCGGCACGCAGGACCATTACCCCGCGGCATTCGGCGGCGCCAGCGCCATCGTCCTGGCTCCCGGAAGCGAGCGGCGCGAAGCCCTGGCGTGCGACGTCGCGGCGCTCGAGCGGCGTCTGGTGCTGTGCTACACCGGCAAGCCGCGCAAATCCGCGATCAATAATTGGGAAGTTTTTTCGCGGCATCTCAGCGGCGATAAGCGCGTGGCGCGCAATCTTGAAAAAATCGCAGTCGTGGCGCGCCAGGTGCGCGCCGCGCTCGAACGCGGCGATTGGCCCGAGCTTGGCCGCCAGATCCGCGAGGAGTGGGAATTTCGCCGCCGCAACTTGCCGACGATCTCCACGCCCATGATCGATCGCATCCTCACAGCCGCGCGCCGCGAGGGCGCCCTCGCCGGCAAAGCCTGCGGCGCCGGCGGCGGGGGATGCCTGGTGCTGCTCATCGAGCCCGACGCCCGCGCGCGCGTGGAAGCGGCCGTCGCCAAATCCGGCGGCCAGCTCCTGCCGATGCGCATTGACCGCCAAGGCGTCCAGGTGGCGACAACTCCATGACTGCCGGCACGGCAGACCCGGTCGCCGGTCTTTGCATTTTCCGGGGTGCCCCATCTTCGCCCAGTGTCACCGGGCGAAGGTGGGCTCCGCGTAACATTCTCTGCGAGTCTCTGCGTCCTCTGCATCTCTGCGTTATCTTTTGACTTGCCTTCAGATCCTGCGCGCCCCCTGATAGTGACAACGACTGCGTAGCGAGTCTGTAGTGGATGTGTTTCATCGGGGCACGGGGCGCTGCGTTACCCGAAAACCCGCCTCTTTCGTATTGGCTGTTGCATCAAATCGGCGTAGAATCCCAGCAGCAGGTGTGGCATGGCGCGCCTTACCTGGATAGCGGCCTCGGCAATATTCCTGATCGGGGGCAGTGCGTCCCTGGCGGTTCCGCTCCACGCGCGCCCCGACTCCGGCCCCGGAGACGATCAAACACCCACGAAATCTGACACTCTGCAGGAAGAATCACGCCTAGCACTGATCCGCTTCGTTGACGGCGAATTCGTCAAGGTCGTCGCACCGCTGCCCGCCGGAAAGACCGGTTTCCACCTGAAGGCCGGCGAGCCGCTCGATGCCCGCGCGCTGCAGATGGTCCTCGCCGGGCATGACGCTGCCGCCAACCCCGGCGATAAAGTGCAGATTACCAGGCTGCAATTCAAGGAGCGCCAAATCGCCGTCCAGATCAACGGCGGTGGGAACAAAGGCAACAGTTGGCGGGACCACGTTCAGCTCGACGTCGGCGGGGTGGGCGAGGTCGTCGGCGACCCCAACGTGACTTCGGTGACGGCAGCGCCGGGCGCGACGCTCTACCTCGATTTCAACCGCCCGCTGCCGGACATGACGCCCGACGAGCTGAAGAAATACCTCTCCGTGATGCTCGATTTCGGCAACGAGCATTCCGCCGCCGTGCAATGGGTGCAGACTCTGCCGCCGGAAACGCAGAAGGCGATTGCCGATAAGCGCGCCCTCCCCGGAATGTCGCGCGATGAAGTGATCGCCGCCCTCGGCAAGCCCGACCACAAAGTCCGCGAAACCCAGCCCGACGGCACCGAAGTCGAAGACTGGATCTACGGCACTCCCCCCGGCAAAACCGTCTTCGTCAGCTTCGACGGCGACATCGTCCTCAAAGTCGAAGAGTTCCCGTGAGCATTTTGGTTTTTCCGTCCTGACGCATCAATTCCAACGCTGTGCCACCCACCCTGTCGTGCTCAAAGCTTCGGCGATGTTTGTACCGGCTGAAGCTCTACCACGTTCATGTAGATCGGAGTTATTTCTCCAACCGTGTCCGACCTATGCAACACCCCAGTTGCGATCACCCGGTGGCCCTTCATTGCCTTCGCTTTGAGTTCAAGCCCATTGTTGGCCGGGGAGATCTGGAAGAACAGCTTCAGCTGCTTCGTCGCCTTACAGTCAACGGCTTCCCACTGAGGTTTCTCCGGAGTACAGACGACGTTAACGGAATTTGGCAATTCAAGTATCCAGTAGGTGATTGGGGCGTCTACCTTCCTGTTTTCACCATAGCTGGGGGGACCATATCCGTGAACTTCACGAAGCTCGCCAGCCAAAGCCACCTCTTGATTCAGCGGTTCAAGGATCGTCTGTCCACCTGCTCTCAACATCGCACAGAGGATGACGGTGAGCACAAGAACCGCGTTGCGACTTCTACTCACTTTTCATCCCCTGACCCGAACCGCCCGCTATCGCGGGCGAGTGGCCCAACCCCTTCGGTGTTTCGTGTCTCCATCAGCCCGCCCGCTTGCCGCTCTCTCGCCGAGGCTTCGGCTTGCCCTTTCCCTTGAGATTCAGCGCCACTGCGGCGCGGATCAGATCCTTCAACGCCGCCTCATCGACCTGCGCGCCTTCGTGGATGTCGATGGCCCGCCTCACCTTCCCGTCGAGGCTGGAGTTGAATAGTCGCGCAGGGTCCGCAAGCGCAGCTCCCTTGGCAAATGTCATTTTCACGTGGTTCTTGTACGTCTCTCCCGTGCACACGATCCCGTCGTGGTACCACACCGGCGTCCCCATGAACTTCCACTCTTCGACGATCTCCGGGTCTGCCTCGTGTACGATTGCGCGCACTTTCGCCAGCATCTCCCCGCGCCAGTCCCCAAGTTTCTTGATCCTCGCGTCAATCAATGCCGACGCCGATCCCGCCGCCACACCCTTTTTCATCTTCAGCTCCACCTCTCGCGCCTAATCTAGCCGCGCTAAACACAGCCTGCAACCCCCGCAGTTGAAATCCTACCCGCTTGCCCGCGGGCAGCCAAATTCGAAGCACGTTATACGCCGCAGGACGGCCCAGAAATTTTTTGTTGTCTTGCGATTCGCCGACGATGAACGCCACGCCGCGAGGACGAGCGATTGGGTCGCTCGAACCGATCAGGTTCGAGCCCCAGCCCCGTAGAGTGTGCGTGAGAACCAGCTTGAGTTTGAAAAGGAAATAGTGCAGTAAAGAAGCATGAGCCGATTTCTACCGTACAGCCCAGATCAG
>JBEKDK010000106.1:0-11060 GCA_050014395.1 Candidatus Acidiferrales bacterium
CCTGATCTGGGCTGTACGGTAGAAATCGGCTCATGCTTCTTTACTGCACTATTTCCTTTTCAAACTCAAGCTGGTTCTCACGCACACTCTACGGGGCTGGGGCTCGAAGCTGGTCGCTTCGACCGAACTCGACGCTCACTCACGCGGCGTTACATGCATTGTCGATGTGCAGTGCGAAAAAGGCTGGAGCCTCCGCTACGTAAAGAGCAACTCCTCTGTCAACTTTCTAAAACAATTAGTGCGGGGAGCGGGAGCGGATGGCGGCGGCGGTGGCGGCGGCTTGCAGCTGGACGGCGGGCGGGAGACCAGTGACGCCGTGGGCGTAGGTGTCAACGGCGGGGAGATCTGCGGGCTGGCCGATTAGATACAGGGCGCGGAGGGCTTCCCAGGCGTTGTTGGCGTCGGGATCGAGGACCAGGAGGGGCTGGGCGGCGCTGACTTGCGCTCCTTCGGAGGCCAGCCAGTGGTCGGCGGTGCCGGGGATTTGGGAGCGGAGTTCGATCTTCTGCGCGCCGGTTGTGATGCGGGCGACCATCGTGCCGGGGTTGACGGTATCGCCGGGCTTGATGCGGATGGCGAGCGTGCCGGCGTCAGGCGACACGATGGTGGCGGGAGCGAGCATGGCGACGATGGCGTCGTGGCCGGAGGCGTCGGCGAAGCGCACGAGGCCGAGGGCGGCGTTGTTGCGAACCATGGGATCAGGATCGGCGAGCAGGCGCAGGAGCGCAGCGTGAAATTCGGGCGCGGTGTTGTCCTGGCCCATCACCCACGCTGCGGTTAGGCGCAGCTCTTCCCCGCCCTGGGCGCCGATTTGAATGATCGCGGGATACCATTGGCGCGCGGAGGAGCGGGTGGCGGCATCAGGGCTCTCGATACGTTGCTCGATTTGGGATAGCGCATGTTGGGTATCGCGCGGACGCGAGGACGGCGCGAGATATTCGGCGATTTGCGCGTCGGTGAGCGGGCGGCCGAACCATGTGGCTTGCCAGAATAGGAATGGCATCAGCACGAACAGAAGCACCAAGGCGAGGATTGCGAAAAGCCAGCGCCGCTTCATGCCCGGCTTAGGACCGGAGTTGGGCGAGCCAGATGAAGATGAAGGCGTGGGGTTCACGGCGATCGCCGTCAGGCGTGCGGGCCGGCGGCGTAGAGGCGATAGAGGAGGAAATAGATCACGACTCCAGTGACGCTGACGTAAACCCAGATGGGAAACGTCCAGCGTGCGAGCGCGCGATGGCGCAGGAATTGGCCGCGCAAAGCGCGCGTGAGCACGATGATCACTAGCGGCACGATGGCGATGGCGAGGATCGTATGCGAAATCAAAATCGTGAAATAGACGGGGCGGATCGCGCCCTGGCCCATGAAGCGATTCACGCCGACGCGCAGATGATAGACGACGTAATTCACGAGGAAAATTGTGGAGCACGTGACGGCGGAGAGCATGGCCGTTTTGTGCGCGAGGATGCGGCCGCTGCGGATCATAACGTAGCCGAAGAGCAGCAAAACGCCGCTCGCGCCATTCAGGATGGCGTTCCAAGCGGGCGCGGAGAGCGAGAGCACTTGCGCAATCTCCTGTGACTTTGGGGAGCGCGGGCCTTGATAGCTGGACTAAGGCGGCGTTCCGGGGCTACTTCGTTTACTGAGCCGACTCGGATGACTTGCGGCGGCGCTTCGGGAGCCATCCGGCGTCGTTCGCATACATCAACAGCATCAGGGTGAAGACTCCGCCCATCAACAAGCACACCGCGAAGAGCAGCAGGCCATCCATCGAATTGAGAAGATGGGTGACGAAATCGGAGGCCAAGCCGAGAACGGCCAGAATCAGAATGCCCAGGCACATCCCGACCAGCTCTAGCAATTCGCCGCCGCTCATCTTTTCTTTGCTATCCGTGGTGTCGGCCATGATCGATCGGCATCCTTAGCGCGGAATCTTATCCCACCAGAGCAGTGCAAGCAAAAGCGGAAGTTGCAGGACCGTGGCGTGCATCAGCCACTTGGCGCGCGCGTTGGTTTTTTCGGCCGCGGCCCAATAGCAGACAGCGACGAGAATCAAACCGACGACACCGGCGCCGAAGAAATAACGAACATTCGCCAGACCGGTGACCGCGGGAAGCAGGCTGATGGGAATCAGCACAGCGGCGGCGAGCAGAATCTGGCGAAACGTTCGGTGCCCGGCGCGATCGACGACGGGCAAAACGCGAATTCCGGCGCGCGCGTAATCTTCGCGGTAAATCCAGGCTATCGAGTGAAAATGCGGAATCTGCCACAGGAATGCGATGGCGAAGAGAATCCAGGCGTCGCGGTCCAGACTGCCGCGCGCGGCGGCCCAGCCTACGAGAGGCGGCGCGGCTCCAGGGAAACCGCCGATGAGCGTGGCCCACGTGCTGCGAGATTTCAGCGGCGTGTAGATCGTGAGGTAGCTCGCCGAGGCGGCCAGCGCGCACAGCGTGGCTAGCACGTTCGTGGCGAAAACAAGATACAAGCCGCCGACCGCGAGCAATGTGCCACCGAAGGCCAGCGCTTCGGCGGGACTCAGCACGCCGGTAGGCAAGGCGCGGCCGGCGGTGCGGCGCATCAGGGTGTCGCGATCGCGCTCGATGTATTGATTGAGCGCGGAGGTGCCGGCGGCGACAAGCAGCGTGCCGAAAACGGTGTGCGCCATGCGCGTCCAGTCCATCGGTCCGCGCGAGCCTAACGCGTAGCCGCCCAGCGTGGTGAGCACGACGAGGAAGGAAACGTCGGGCTTGGTGAGCGAATAGAACGCGGCGGGACGCGAAAGCGTGGCCGCGGGAATGACGCGGGCTGTGCTCATGCCGTCTGCTCCCGGCGAATGCCGGCCGGTGTGACCGGCTCTGTGACGACATTCGGGGCGGGGCGCAGCAGGCGGCGGCAAATCAGAGCGGTGACGAGCGTGCAAGCAAGGACCAGGGCGCCGGTGACCACATGGGCGACGGTCAAAACGACGGTGATGAGCACGGGCTGCGGGAACGTGGCGGCGTAACCGAGAGACCACCACGCGAGGACGCCGAGCAGCAATTGAGCGCCGATCAAAATGTGGAGCGCTCGGGCGCTGCCGCGCAATTGGCGCACCGACGGGTAATTGCGCTTCAGCGCGGACGCGAGGCGCAAGATCAGCAGCGTGACGATCACGGCTCCAACGACGTGCGGGATCAGGCCGAATGCGCGATGGCGGAACGCGGCGCCGAGGATCAATTGCAAGAAGACGGCGACGACGGTCCATTGCGCGAGCGATTGGATGCGCGCGGCGTCAGGCGACTCGATCTCCGAGAGATCGCTTTGCCACCAGCGGCCGGTGAAAACGGCTAGGCTGACTGTGAGGCAGAAGAACAATTGCGCCAGCGTGGCGTGGGCGGTGGAGACGGCCGGCGGCTGGAAGAATAGCACCGTCATACCTCCGAGCAATCCCTGCGCGACGACGGCGCCCAGTGCGGCGGCGCCGACTCCACGCACCCAGCGGCGCGGTTCGCGCAGGAAGAGCCACACCATCAGGACGATCGTGAGGCAGCCGACGAACGTGGCGATGACCCGATGGAAATATTCGTAGACGATGCCGCCGACGAGCGGCGGAACAACGCGGCCATAGGCTAGCGGCCAATCGGGGACGGAGAGACCGGCGTCACGCGAGGTGACCAGCGCGCCGGCGATCAGCAAGCAGAATGTGCAGCACGCCGTGAAGACGGCGAAGCGGTGCAGCGCGGGTTGGGATTCGGTCGTCATGTTACGTCACGCAAGTATTCGTTCTACCTTCAAATTCAATTCACATCCCCGCGGAGCGGTAGTTCGATGCTCCGCTCCGCAGGGCTTTGCCATTGTAGCGCGCTCGGCCCGGCGCGGCGGACCAATGCGAATTAGTCTGCGCCGGCGGTAGCCTTGAAGACGAAGCTGATTGTTTTCGTCTCTTTCGGGCCGATGGTTACGGTTTGCGGATCGCTCGAGCCATACAACTCTTGCCAGGCGACGAGCGTGTAAGTGCCGGGCGGCAAGTTCTTCAAATCGAACGCGCCGTCTTTGCCGGTCACTTGGAAATATGGATTTGCGAACACGCCGATGTAAGCCTTCATCCACGGATGGACGTTGCACTTCACCGGGATGGGGACTTCCGGGCGCGCGAAAGTCTGCGTGATCGCCGCGGAGCCGGGCGGCTGCGATTCGTTCCATTCGCGATTGTCCTTGGGAACGGGGTGAATGTTGTGCGTGGTCGGGTCGCTATTGACGACGGACAACGGCTGGCCTGCTTGCAGGCCCAGAACGTGCGGGTGGTATTGGCAGCCCTTCTGATCGATTTCGGCAGGGTCCGAAGGCGTCGGGAAGGAATAATCCTCCGCGCCGGACTTGACGTAAACGATCACGTTGGCCAACGCGCCCTTATCGCCAGTGACGACTTCTTCGCTCAACACCGGCGTGGAATGCTGGCTGGCGCAGGCGGCCTCTTGCGACATGTTGATGGGCTTCATTTTCGGCGCCGTTCCATCGAGCGTCACCGTGCCGGAAATTTCACCGGCGGTCGTGGGATCCACCGTCTTCCCGGCGGTTGCGGCGGGGGCGGCGCTATTTTCCGTTGCGGATTCTTCGGACTTCTTGCCGCAGCCGATGGCCGTGACGACCAACAGCGCCGCAAGCAAAAATGACCACTGATATTTGCGATTCATAGCAAGCAACTTCCTCCTCTTGAGCTTAAACATCGCGCATTGCGCGAATGGGATGCGAGTCCGATATACGTCGAAGCATTTTAGTCTCTTACGCGCCGTTTGGCGTCACGATTTTTCCGATCCAAAATTCATGCGATCCGGCGGCGGCTACTTCCCTCCTCCGGCGCCTCCGCCGGACGGCGTGCGGCCGGTCAAGGCCTGCTGCTCGGCGGGCGTCAGCTCAAACATGTAGCGCACGAGCAGGTCGGCGTTGTCACCCTGATAGGACTGCATGTTCGCGGGCAATGGGCCGGAGAAAACCCAGCGGCCATCGACCTGGTGGAAAAGTCCCGAAGGCATGGACGTGCCGGGAGCGATCAGCGCGGGGTCCGTGATCCAACGCTCCACCCATGCGGGGCGCAGGCGATCCTTGGCCAGCAGAAAATCGGGAGCGGTGGCGATTTTGTCGTGCGCCGGATTGCCGGTCATGTGGCATTTCAGGCAGGGCGCGGCGGTGCTGGTGAAAAGATCGCGCGCCATCTGGACTTCGGCAGTGGTGAGCGGCTCAAGACGCTGGGGGATGAACGGCTGCTCCTGGCTGGACAGCGCTTCAAAGAAAAGCACCAGCGTGCGGATTTCGTTGTTGGATAGATAGAACGTGGGCATGCGCACTTGCAAATAGGAGCGCACGCCGTCGCGGTCCGTATCCGTTTCGCTGAGCGCGGGATTGGCCAGGAAATTCCGGAGCCATTCGGGATTCACGCGCGCGCCTTCGGTGGTGAGCACGGGCGGCAGATTGGCTTTGTTTTCGGCCTGATACTGCGGCAAATCCATCAGCACGGAGCGCTGGCCGACATCGATTTCGTGGCAGCCGATGCAATTATATTTCGTGACCAGCCACCAGCCCTGCTGAATCGCGGCGCGCTGGTCCGCCGGCTTGTACATGTAATCGGGAGGCAGAGCGGGATCGACGGAGCCGAGAAGCAGCGTGGTGAGCTTGCCGACGTCGTCGGCGGTGAGGTTCGGCTTGGGCATGCGCAGGCGATCCATCGGATCGGGCTTGTACTTGCCGCGATCGAAGACGGCGGGATCGGTGAGCTTTTGCTCAAAGAAACCTTTCAGGTCATACCAAGCGCCGCGATTGGAATCTTTGCCGTTGGGCAGCACACCTTCTTTGGCGTCTTCGGTGAAGAGCGCGAAATCTAGGCGCTCGATGGGCTTGCTGCCTTCGTTGGTGAGTTCGGTGCCGACGCGGCCTTCTTCTTCGAGGCCGGAAATTTCGTGGCAACCGGCGCAACCGTAGTGCTTCACGAGATCCATGCCTTTTTGCTTCAGGCTGGGATCGTCAAGATACGGCGCGACTGCGTAGCTCGCATCGGAATGCTTCTGCGTCATCAGGTAACTGGCGATGTCGCGCGATTCATCCCAGGAAAGGCGCAGGCTGGGCATAATCGTGGGCTGCTCGACGACAAGTTCGTGGCCATCCACAGGGCTGCGCGAATGATCGAGATCGAATACGAAGGGCAGACCGGCTTTGGTGTAATCCGCCGGAGTGAGATCGCGCTTTAGGAATGGGTCGTAGGGGCGCGTGCGGTCCCGCGGATTGTGAATCCAGCGGACCAAATAATCGTAATTTTCTTTTTCGCCGATGCGGCTGAGGTTGGCCGCGAAATCCCCGCCGACGATATTGGAGCCTTCGCCGATCGAATGGCAGGCGAGGCAGCCGCGCGATTCGAGAGCGATTTTGCCCTTCGCCGGATCGCCTGGGGCTTGGTGCGGCAGCGCGGGACCATCTGCGCCGGATTGCCAAATGAAAGCGGCGATAGCTTCGATCTCGTCCTGCTGTAAACGGAACTGCGGCATCTTGGTGGTTGGGCGGAATTCGTGCGTGTGGCCCAGCCAGTACGGAATCCACTCGGGGCGCAGTTTCATGCGCACTTCTTTTAGGTCCGGGCCGACTTTTTTGACGTCCTGGAGCAGACTGTGCGAGAGATCTTCGAGCTGCTCGGCTTGCGCGTCCATGCGACTGATCGTGACGGTGAGGTTGGTGGCCTCCGCGTAGAGCGCGTTGGCGGCGTCGTTGTCCGTGGCGGCGTCGCCGGCTTTATTCAGCTGAGCGATGCGCAACTGATCGGCTTTCTTGGTGGCGGCGAGTTGCGCGATTTGCTGGCGCGTGTTGACGAGCTGCTCGTCCTGATTGTCAAAACCTTGGTAGCGATGGCAGCCGATGCAGCCTTTGATGCGATAGAGTTCGCGCGCGCGGGTCAGGGTCGGGGCGTGCTCGGTGACCATGTCCGCGGCGTGGCACTGCTGGCAGCCGGCTTCGTAGTTTTCCTTGTAGTAGAGGGGCCACAGCCAGTGCTCGTAGCGGCCGTGGGCTTTTTCGACAGTGTCGAGTGCGCGGCCATTTCCGCCGTGGCACGGCGAACAGCCGAATTTTTCCAGCGGATGATATTTGATTAGATCGGGATCGGGATGGCTGGCGAACGGCGCGTCGCCGCTCTTCGCGAGGCCGAGATCGGCTTTTGTCAGCGTCATCGTGACGGGCACGATCAACGGATCGGTGCCGATGTGGCAAGACTGGCAGCGATCGACGAGGCCCGCGCCGCCAAGATAATTTAGTTGCGCGCCGGTGGGATTCACGTTGATCTGGCGCAGCGTGATGTCCATGCTGCTGACGCTGGTCATCAGGCCTTCGAGATCGGCGGAACCGAGGCCGGGTAACTTTTCTTTTACGAACGTGGCCAGGGCGGTCTGCGCCTCCTTCATGGCTTGATCGGCGTCGCCTTGCGCGGCGATTTTCGCGGCTTTCGCGGCCATCAAGTCGGTGAAGGTTTGATTGAGCTGCGCGTAATTCATCTCGCGCTTCTCGGTTTGAGTGGCGGAGACGGGCCAATCGACCTCGAACGTTTTGGCTTTGGCTTCGTTCAATTCTTTAAGCTTCGAGGCTTTGCCGCTCTTGTCGGAATCCGGGATCTGCTCGAGCTGATAGGTGAGCGAGCCCACGAGGCCGCGCGAGGTTTGGAACGCGGGCGTCATCGCGTTGCGTTGCTGATCGATTAGAGCGAGATCGAGTGCAAGCTGGTGATCGGTGGGCGCGACGGCGGCGGTGGCGGCGTCAACGGCGGCTTTCAGGCGCTGATACTCCGGCGTGGCGTAGAACGCCGCTTCCTGTTTGACGCGCGCTTTCTGCTGCGCCTGGAGATATGGAATGTAGGCGCCGACAAAACGAGATTGATAATCGCGCCAGGGACGCAGGCCGAAGAACTCGTTGTAGAGCGACCAGGAGACCGTCAGCATCAACACGAACATCGAAATCAAGATCAGCGGCGCGAGCGGGCGCGTGGTGACCGGATCTTGAGGCGGCGGACCGGCGGGAGGCGGCGCAGCGGACGGAGGCGTCGGCGGTGGAGTGGGATCAGGCACGCCGTGGCTCCTTCGCGCTGATGCACGCTATGCGCAACGATGAATTGGGAGAAAGGCGGGCGGAGGCAAGCTCCGCCCCTACAAAAACCTTCACTGCCGCGATGAATGCGGCGTCTAGATGCTGAACCATGGAGTCACCCAGACGTACTTGATCCGCAGCAGAAGGCGGAGAAGAATTTTGATCGGCAGGCTCAGCATGAACACCAACATCAAGTTGGTGGTGACGATTTGCGAGAGCGTCATGCGTTGGAAAACTTTGCGCGCGAACGGCGTCCAAGTCATCAGCCGAAAGATGCCGTAACCGGCGACCAGGAAATACAAAATCATCGGGAAGACGCCGAAAATAATGCGCGCGAGAATCGGAGCGTAGGCCTTGTGCGCGGCCGGCAGAAGCAAAGCGGTCCAAGAACCGTCAATGCCGAAAACCTGATCGAGGTTGCGGTTGACGGCGAATTCCACACGACTAGCGTCCCAAGTCTGGCCAGGCCAGAACCACATCCAACCAGG
Organism: Candidatus Acidiferrales bacterium; assembly: GCA_050014395.1. Lineage (GTDB taxonomy): Bacteria > Acidobacteriota > Terriglobia > Acidiferrales > UBA7541 > DASPOJ01. The sequence continues at coordinate 8,583 of JBEKDK010000106.1, forward strand.
GCCTCTTATGAATGTGCCGATTACAATCATAAGCACCCATAAGCCGATGAAGCCGAAAAGGAACGTCCAGATCGCGAATTTGCGCTGCTTGTAGGTGTAGTAGCCGTTGCCCAGCGGGTTTTCGTCGACGTATGGAATCACCAGCAGGCCGCCGATGATTAGCGTGGGCATCACGACGCCCGCGATCCAGGGATCGAAATAGACCAGCATTTCCTGCAGGCCGAGGAAATACCAGGGCGCTTTCGCCGGATTCATCGTGACATTGGGATTCGAGGGTTCCTCGAGCGGCGCATTCAGCGTGATGGACCAGACCATCAGCAGCGCGGTGACGAGAATCGCGGCGACCAGCTCGATGCGCATCAGGTACGGCCAGGTGTGGACTTCGCGCTCCCACTTCGGATTCCAGGGCTGCGTTTTGCGATGCGCGGTTTTCGCGAGGGCGGGATCGGCTTCGAGTTTTTCGATCAGGCGATCGTTGGCGAAGGCTTGGCGGAAAGCGTACCAACAGTAGAACGGGATCAGGAACAACAGGGCCACGATCGGCACGTTGTCCGGCGACGAAGCGATCTCCCAAATCTGATGAAAGTTCATCCGTCTCCTCGAAACCAGTCCGCCAATTCCCTACTGCGTGCCGCTCGGCTTTAGCACCACCGGGCGCGGCTTGCGCTCTTCCTTAATTTCCGATTCCAACATCACCGGCGCGGGGCCGGAGATGCCGCCGTCTTTGCGCACGCGCCAGAAGTGCACAGCCATCAAGATCGCCGCGATCAATGGAATCGCGATGCAATGCCAGATGTAAGCGCGCAGCAACGCGTTGGCGTCAACGATCGAGCCGCCGAGCAGCGCAAAGCGCACGTCGTTGTACGGCGTCATGCCGAGTTGCGCGCCGAAGGGGCCTTCGTGTCCTAACAACGGCGTGGCCCGCGCCATATTCGTGCCCACCGTGACGGCCCAGAAGCCGAGTTGATCGTCGGGCAGCAGGTACCCGGTGAAGGAAAGCAGCATCGTCAGGACCATTAGCAGCACGCCGACGCACCAATTGAATTCGCGCGGCCGCTTGTAGGAGCCGGTGAGGAACACGCGGAACATGTGCAGCCACACGGCGATGATCATCAAGTGCGCGGCCCAGCGATGCATGTTGCGCAGCAGCTTGCCGAAGGGCACGTCGTTTTCAAGATACAGAATGTCGCGGAAGGCCTGCACCTTGGTGGGGTGGTAATAGAACATCAGCAGGACGCCGGTGAAGGTGAGGACGATGAAAAGGTAGAAAGTGATGCCGCCCATGCCCCATGTGTAATTATATTTTGTGGCGTCGCGATTTATCTTTGCAGGATGCAGGTGAAAGAAAACGTTGGTGAGCACCGAAAGGGCGCGGTTGCGCGGCTCTTCGTCGTGCTTGACGCGGAAAATCGAACGAAAGAGCTGCGTCTTCTGCGGCTCTTTGAGCGAGGCGATCTCGTCCTTGCTCTTTTCCTTGACCGTTTCCTTCAGCGCTTTGGCGTCGCTGCGGACGCGGTCCAGCAGTCCGGTCTTCTTCTGATCGCCGTTATCTTCCGGCATCCACTCCCCCTGCTATAGTTTCAGCCTGTGCCTACGCGCACGCGCCAACGCGGGTGCGGCGCCGCGTTAGACGCTTAAAAACGCCCCGGGGTCGTTAAACTGATTCACGCCTGCGCGTGGATCGTCCATGAACAGGACGCTGGTATCCACGATGATTTGGCCCGTGGCGTCGAGCGCCATCTTTGCGCGATCCATTGGGCGCGGCGCCGGGCCTTCAAAATTTATGCCTTCGGCGTCGTAACCGCTGCCATGGCATGGGCACTTGAACTTGTTTTCCGAGGGCTTCCACTCCGGAGTGCAGCCGAGATGCGTGCAACGCGCGTAAATCACGAAAATGCGGCCGGGTTCGCGGACCAGCCAGATGCGATTGGTCATCAGAAATCGCTGATCGATGCCGATCGAAAAATCGGATGGGTAGCCGACGGAGAAAACTGTGTTGGGCTCATACAGCGCGCGCGGGAAGAAAAACCGCAGAAAAAGCAGGAGATTGATGCCGAGGTAGCTCCAAATCAGCGCCCAAATCAGGCGGCGGCGCCCTTTATCGGGCGGCTCGTAGGACTTCGCGGCGGGTTTGGCCGCCGGTTTGGCGGCTGCCGCCGAGGTTGGTGCCGGCGCGGCGGGGGAAGCGGGCTGAGGCGAACCGTCTGCCGCTTTCCCTTCTACGAAATCTGCCATTGAACCGCGTCACCTCGTGAACAGATTCTAAAGATAGATACGGCCCAAATGGGCGATCTTTTATATGCTTCGCGGGAAGTCATGTCAAGCCGATTTGGGGCCATTTCGGGAAGGGGCGGAGGGTGAAAGGCGGCCGGGTGGGGGTGGCGCAACGGGGCCAATTCGCCAGCCCGGCCCGGCCCCCATTCACCCTCCCCCCCCGGCCGATTTGGGGCCAGTTCGGGTAGGGGCGGAGGGGGGAAG
>JBEKDK010000107.1:0-11949 GCA_050014395.1 Candidatus Acidiferrales bacterium
CCGGCCAGGAACTTCAATCTAAGACACCACCAACTTCTCCAAGCGAAGTCTAACTTTAAGTGACGAACGCGCAACCGATTCGCGCCGTAGTGCCAATGCCGGGGAGAAAATAGACGCGGCGCAGGCTGACTCGCACCGGAGGAAGAATCGGCACGTGCAGGACCGCGCTGAATGTTGCGCCAAATTCGTCCGGATGATCCATCTCCAACGCCACGCCGCCGGAACTAAGGTCCACAACACGCGCGGTGCGTTCCGCGGAAACGGCAAATTGCGCATAAGCCTTCGTTCCAGACAGCGTCACGCGCTCCGATTTGCGGCGGTCGTCGCCGCTCAACTGCGATTCTTGCGGCGGCGCGGCTGGGGGCCGCGCAGGGGCGGCAGCGATGTTGCGTATCGGGAACGGCGGCGGCGCAGGAATCTCCGAAGGCCGGTCCGGGGGCCGGCCCGACCCGCGATACGTCTTCCACTGATAGAGGCGCTCGTCGGCGACGGTGCGCAGCGCTTCCAGTTGGGCGCCGTCATCGGGAAACACAGCCACTCCGTAATCAAGTCCAACCGCGATTCCGAGGCGCATCGGCTCGACCTGATCCGCAAAGGCCGCGCGAAGGCGGCGGCCCAGCGCCATGGCTGCCTCAGAATCGGTTTGCGGCAGCAGAAGCGCAAACTCATCCCCGCCAATGCGGAACGCATAGTCCGAGGTTCGCAGAGAGCCGCGCAGCGTATCGGCAGCGGCGCGCAGAAGTTGATCACCGCGCTGATGGCCGTAGCGGTCGTTGATCTGCTTGAAGACGTGCATGTCAAAAACCACCAAACCAAGATGGTGGCTGTAACGCGTCGATCGGTTTAGTTCTTTCTCGAAATATTCCTCGAAAAGGCGGCGATTGTAGAGACCCGTGAGCGGATCGGTGGCGGCGTTGACTTGAAGTTTCTTAAGCTCGTTATATTCGATCAAAATCGGCATGCGCAGCGATTCTGAGGAAATCAGAACGTCCATGATGGCTCGCTTGAACGCTACCGGACTTCCAGGGATGCCACCCAGTTCGAGCGTGCGCGCGCGAATGCGTTCCCAATATTCTGAACTGACCGAAGGTTGGATGGGTCAGCGGGGCTGGGCATCAAGATCGTCCAGACTTCCAGCTCACCCCCACTGCGGGTTGGGGGATTCCAGAGGGAAGCCTGTATAGGGGTGCACGCCGGCTGCCAACGCCGGAGATCAAGTACGCCTCACCGGCACGTTTGGTCTAACTGCTTTGTTTACAAGTAGAAAGAGATCGCATTGGCGGGCAGAGCCGGGCGGACAGGCGGCGTCGTAGCGTGGATTGGAAATTTCTTTCACACTCTTGGCTAAATCATTCGCGCTATTTGGGTTCTGGTGCGCACTTATTCTAGCGGCGTTAAGAACTCCAATCCGACCAAGTGGACGTCACCAGCCGGTTGCTGGCGGCAGACCCGCGCCTGAATTGGCGGCGTTTCCGGCGGAATGGAGCCCGTAACGGATGACGATGGTGCCGGAACGGTGAGATAAACCAAATGCCCGGAGTTCAACGCGCGGGGACTAGCGATAAATGCGCCCGTGGCGCTGATATCGAGCGTCTTTGTGAGATCAAGAAAAGAGGAGCCCGCACTGTCCAGACCGCGGACAAAGACGGGTATCTGGATGCGTATTCGGGAAGAGCGCCGGCGCTCGGCAGGGGGTAAGCGCATACTGTCCAGAAAACTCGAAATTAGTCCGGGCAAAGCTCCGCTGGCAGCTAGTACTCTGGTTCTAGTACTTAAACTAGACTAGCATCTTTGAGTCCACGCAAGGCGAATATCGGTCAATCTCGTAACTGACTGAAAATAAATACGATGTTCTTTCTGGATGCACGCGATGCAAGTGTCTTGCTGGAGAATATTAGGAAAACATTTCCACAAGATTACTACAATTGTGCAAGGTGGAACTTATTTACCATTGACTCGACCTACCCCTTCTGCGACCATCCAGCCGGTCCCGCGAAAGCAAACTGCAGAGACGACGCAACTATTTGAGAATTCTCGCTGGCGTCCCGGTGGTTGGATGTTCTTGGGAGGATTTTAGGTGAAGCAAGGCAGCGCTGTCGAAAATCGGCCAAAGGAAAGCTTGCCGCTGGGCATGATGGGCAGCCTGCTGGATTTGCTCGAGCAGCCAATTCTGGTCGCCGAGCGCGATGGTCGGGTGATCATCGCGAACCTGCACGCCAAGCAATATCTCGCGGCACGCGGCGTCGCAGCTGAGAATCAGACGAACCTGTTCACCCATCTGCTGCGCGTGGATCCGAAGGTGATCGTCCAGCAAATGGAAAGCGGCGAAAACGAAGTAAATCTTCGCGTGGAGTGCCCCAACGGGCAGGCGCAAGCGCGCATTCAGTGGCTGCCGGAACCGGATTGGTTAGTAGTGCGCCTCGAACCCGACCCTTCTTCCCAGGAACCTTCCGACGGCGACAGCGCTATGCAACGCACCGTTCACGATTTGCTGCAGGAGCGCGAGATCACGTACCGGAATCTTCTTGCGGCGTATCTCCGCCTGCAGGAAGTGAATCGGCAGAAGACGATGTTTCTGGCTTCGGCGGCGCACGAGTTGAAGACGCCGCTGGCTGTGATCAAGGGATACTACGACCTGCTGCTCTCGGGGTCCTTGGGCAAACTGACCGGAAAACAGCAAGACATCATGCAGGAGTCGAAGGAAAGTTGCGAACGATTGGTGCGCCTTGTGTCGATGTTCCTGAACTATTCGGCGCTCGAAAGCGGCAAACTGGTAATGCACCTGCGGGAAAACGATTTGCGCGATTGCCTGACGGAGATCGAAACGCGCTGGCGCGACGCGTTCGCGCGCAAGAATGTGCGTCTGGATACGTTCTATGCGCCTGAAATGCCGACGTTTTCATTCGACTATCAGAAGGTGCAGCAAAGCGTGGCGAATCTGCTGGACAACGCGCTGAAACACACGCCGGCCGGCGGCACCGTCACGCTGCGAGCCGAACCGCATTTCTGGGAGCGGCGCGCGGCAGAGGAAGCTCCCAGCGCCGAGCGGCGTTCCCAGCGGAATCAGCAGCCCAACAGCGTGCGCGTCGCGGTATCGGATACCGGTCCGGGCATCGCCGCCGAACATCATCAGGAGATCTTCGAGGATTTCGTGCGCGTGGACCGGTCTTCATCCGGCATGGGCTTGGGCCTGGCGATAGCCAAACGGCTGATTCAAGCGCATCGCGGGAAGATCTGGGTGGATAGCGAACCCCGCCGAGGCTGCACATTCACATTTTTGCTGCCGCTCGATAACGCCTAGGATCAAGTTTCAGAGAGTGAGAGGAAAAAGCGAAATGGCCAAGCGAGAGAAGATTCTTGTCGTCGACGACGAACCGAGCATCCGAAAATACCTGCAAACACTGCTCGAGGTGGACGGCTACGACGTTGACACAGTCGGCTCCGGCGGTGAAGCGCTGGAGTCGGTGAAGTCCGGGCAGAAGCCCGATTTCGTGATTCTCGACGTGTTCATGCCGGAGATGAATGGCCTGGAGGCGCTGAAGCAAATCATGGCCGTAGACCGCACGCTCAACGTCATCATGCTTTCCTGCTCGAACGAGGTGGGCACAGTCGTTGAGGCCATTCGCCTGGGAGCGATGGATTACCTGACGAAACCCTTCGAGAAAACCGAACTCGACGTGGCCATGCTGAAATGCCGCCAAAAGCGCGAACTTCGAGCGGAAAACAGGGCGTTGAGCGAATACTGCGATCAACTGACCGAGGACATTTCGTTTCTGGCCGCCAGCCCGCAAATGATCCGCATCCGCCAGCAGGTGCTGCAAATCGCGCCGGTGGACGTGCCGGTGTTTATCTGCGGCGAAAGCGGCGTCGGCAAGGAAGTGGTCGCGCGGATGATTCATCTCCGCTCGAACCGGCGCAGCCAGCCGTTTGTCAAAGTGAATTGCGCGGCGCTGCCCGGCGAGTTGCTGGAATCGGAGCTGTTCGGATACGAGCAAGGCGCGTTCACGGGAGCGGTGCGGTCAAAGCCCGGCAAGTTCGAGCAAGCCAACAAGGGAACGATTTTCCTGGACGAAATTGCCGAGATGAGCCCGCATCTGCAGGCGAAACTGTTGCACGTCTTGCAAGACCATCAGTATTCGCGCCTGGGCGGACGCCATCTGATCGATGTAGACGTCCGCGTGCTGGCCGCGACAAACATGGAAGTGCAAGAAGCGATGAAGTCCGGCCGCCTGCGCGAGGACCTTTACTATCGGCTGAACGTGCTTTCGATCAACGTGCCGCCGCTTCGCGAGCGAACTTCGGAAATTCCGCTGCTATTCCGGCATTTCCTGGAGAAGTACAGCGCGAAATTTCAAAAGGAAGCGCCTGCACCCACCGAGTATCTATTGGAAGCGGCGGTGCGCTATCCGTGGCCGGGAAATTTGCGCGAACTCGAAAACTTCGTGAAGCGCTACGTCATCCTTGAGGATAACGAGGGCGGCCTGCGCGAATTGCTGGAGATGTCCGCCACACAGCAGCGGACCGCTCCGCGCGACGAAGCGATGCCCGCGCGTGCCCAGGGGTTGAAAGCCCTGGTACGCGGATTGAAGGATGAGGCGGAGATGGAAGCCATCGCCGACGCTCTGCAGAAAACGCATTGGTGCCGCAAGGATGCGGCGAAGATGCTCGGCATTAGTTACAAGGCGTTGCTTTACAAGATTCGCCAATTCAATCTGGATACAGGGCGGTCGAGCCGCGGCGCTCACGCAGCCCCTGTAGACGCGGCACAGCCGAAAACCCCGGTAGTACCCGCCGGACACGTCGAATAGGCGCGGACCGGCAAGGTGCAACCAGTTGCCTATTCAGGGCACTCGCTTCGCAACTGGGGCCTAGCGTTTACCATACTTTTGGAGCTACAATCCGCGCCAAGCTAGCCGGGGACCGGTACTTGGATGTTGTCCCTGCGCCGGCGAAAAACGGGCGAAAACAAGCCACTATATTGTGTTCATTCTAAATTGGTTATCGGCGTAAAACTCGGGGCCAGTCATGGTTGGTAAGTTTTGGGCCGCCGGGACCGACAATGAAGTTTCTGGCGTTGAACGCGCCCTTTGGAATGGCAAGTGCTCCCTTACGGGAGGATGTGGTGCGCCTGCGGCGCGCCGGGGATAATTCGGGGGCCCGATGACGGAGAGACGCACGGCTCGACGATACGACCTTTCGCTGCCGGTGATGATCCGGTTACCAATCGAAAAAGAAGCTTCTGCGCGCAATGGCAAGACGCGAGACATCTCGACGCGCGGCGTGTACTTCACCGTGGAAGAAGGTTTGAACTCCGGCAGCGAGCTGGACATTACGCTGACGCTTCCCGCGGAGGTCACGCGAGGTTCGGAAGTATTCATCCGCGCCATGGGAAAAGTGGTGCGCGTCGACCGGCGACCTGAGAATGGGGCCGCTCGGATTGGCGTGGCCGCAGTGATTGAACGCTACGAAATCATCCGCAATGAACCTGGCACCGCCTGAGCCGAGGAACGGGACTTCAACGCTTCTCCCACCTCTTGATTCAGATGACCGGCAAGCCGCAATGCAAGCCGGCGCCGCCTCTCCCGACGTTTCCATCATCATTCCGGCCTACAACGAAGAGAAGCGCCTGCCGCGGACTCTCGAGCAAATCGAGAAGTATCTCGCCGCACGCACGCTCGCGGCAGAGATCCTGGTGGTCGATGACGGCTCGCGCGATTCGACCGCTCAGGTGGTCGAGCGCTGGCAAGGACGCTTGGCAGGGCTGCGCCTGGTTTCGAACGGAAACAATCGCGGAAAAGGCTATAGCGTGCGCCACGGAATGCTTGAGGCCACCGGGCGCTTCGCGCTTTTCACCGACGCAGATCTTTCGGCGCCGATCGAGGAAGCGGACAAACTGTTGAGAGCACTCGAAAAATTCGATGTGGCCATTGGTTCGCGCGCGCTGGATCGCGGTTTGATCGAAGCGCACCAATCGGGCATTCGAGAGCTGGCGGGGAGATCCTTCAACTGGGCGGTTCGATGGATCTTACGTATACGTTTCGCCGATACGCAATGCGGATTCAAGGCTTTTCGCCGCGAGCGCGCCCGGATACTTTTCGAGCAGCAACGAATCGAGCGGTTTGGTTTCGACCCTGAACTGCTTTACCTGGCGCGGCATCACGGACGGACAGTTGCAGAGATTCCTGTGCGCTGGTCGCACGATCCCGCCACCAAAGTGCACGTAGTGGGCGATGGGCTGAGAATGGTGGGAGAGCTCGTCGTGATTCGGTGGAATGGCCTGATGCGCCGTTATCCGGTCTCGCCAGGCTCTGCGGGACCATCGACTCCCTGAACAGGATGCGAAGGCACGCACTCCATAGGACGCGCGCGGTCGGAGCGGTCGAGCAAACAATTTGCGTTCGCGTGCAAGCTCTCGCATGATATTGCGTTTGCCGCGGCCTGGGTGTCGCGGGGCCTGCGCGAACCAGTTTTGATACGGAGATACGATTTCCAATGACCGTGTCCGTCGTGATTCCGGTGTACAACGAGCGCGCCTTTGTGGAACAAGTGCTGCTTCGCGTGCAAGCCACCGGCATCGAGAAAGAAATTCTTGTCATCGACGATGGCTCGACCGACGGAACACGCCAACTGCTCGAATCGCTCTGCCGCGAGCAAGCAGCGGGACAATCGGCTGCCGCCGTGCAAAACGGAGCGGCGAGCCTAGCGCTCACCAACGTTCGTTTCCTCTTCCAGGATCGCAACCGCGGCAAGGGAGCCGCGCTGCGCCGCGGGTTCAAGGCCGCGACCGGCGACATCGTAATCGTGCAAGATGCCGATCTCGAGTACGACCCGCAGGAGTACGGCAATCTGCTCGCCCCGATCCTTGATGGCCGCGCCGACGTCGTCTACGGCTCGCGCTTCCTCGGCGGACCGCAGAGAGTCCACTACTTCTGGCACTACGCCGGCAACAAATTCCTGACGCTGCTCTCGGACGTGCTGACCAACATCAAACTGACCGACATGGAGACTTGCTACAAGGTGTTCCGTCGGGAAGTGCTCGAAAGTATGGAGCTGCGCTCAGATCGCTTCGGATTCGAACCGGAAGTCACAGCCAAAGTTGCCAAGGGAAAGTGGCGTATCTACGAGGTTCCGATTTCGTATTCCGGCCGGACCTACGCGGAAGGCAAGAAAATTACGTGGAAGGACGGCTTCCTCACGCTCTGGTGCATACTCCGATACAACTTGTTCGGCTGAGTTCGCGGCGCATAAGCGAGTCTCGAGACTCGACCGCGAATCTCAACGGGGCCGCATGCCGCAAACCTGTTGCGCCGTGAATCCTACCAGTTGGTTGCTAATTATTCGGTGAAACCGACCCGATGTATATGCAGATCGAGCGCAATGCCAAACGATTGATACAGCCGGCTGGTGCCGCAGCTCGCTACAGGGCAAACCCCGCCTGTGGGCTGTTGAAACACTCCGTAGTTGAAACTCAGGTGTGAGTATTGACCGAGTTGGCGGCCCAAACTTACGCCACCATAATAGTTTTGGTACTGATTCGAAACGCCGGGTACGCTCGCCAAACTGCTATTCCGGGAGTAACCCACACTTACCGCGCCCACCAGGGTTCGTGAAAACTGGTGGCTCACCGACCCCGTAACGTCCTGTGTATCCGATCCAAAGTAGACTCCTGATCCAGCGTTGGCGCCACGCGAGTACGACACGCCGAAAGATGTGCGCCGCAACCGGTACTGCAGACCGACATTCACATCCCAGGTTAGCGAATTCCCAACGCTTGGGGTGTAGCCGTGAAACGCGATCAGTTCGGGTCCACCCGCTACTTGGAACATCAGGCGGCCGGTCAGTTCTCGCGAATACGCCAAATTGATTTGTTGAACTTCAAGGCTTTTCGGCGAACCAACATAATACGTCTGGCTTAGGGTATACGTCACGGCCAACGTGTCCTTCGGGCTGAGCATGTAGTTGTAGCCGGCGCCTCCAACGTAGTCGTGGCTATCGATGTAACCGCCTTTAAGATAATCGAGAAGCTCAGCCGACCCATTGACCGTAAATGAGGAGCGCCGGGACAGGTCGTACTGTATTTCCACAACGGCGGAGTTGTTCAAGATGCGGGTCTGGTTTGTCAGAATCGTGTTCGTAGAACTGTACGTGGGATTGAACGATGACCCCAGGCCCGTCTCCGACAGCAGGCCTGGACCGCCAATCCCAGCTCCGCCGAATAACGAGTTGGGCGAATACGAGGCTTGATCCATGAGACGCAGGTTCCAGCGCTTCCAACCGAACGACTGAGCCAAAGATAGCGTCTGGTACATCGCGGCCGGGTACAACGCGCTTGGCTGGAACAGGGTGCCCCCGCCCGTATAGGCCAACGAAAAGTGATTGTCCTTCCAAGTCCGATCGAATAAGAGCTGGCCTCCGATAACTTCGTTCACACCCAAGGCCTGCTGTCCTTGGGCGTTGGTGACGTCACTGTAGCCCGAGACTGACGCCAACACGCTGGCGTCGAAGAAATCATTGGTCTGACTACCCGGGACCACCAACTTTTCCGCGCCGGAAAGCGGCAGCGACTCGGTCTGATCCGCTTCCTGCGACGAATCCCCGCCGCCAAATATGGAGCGTCCGGCAGGCACCGCTCCGCTTCCGTTGGAGCTCCCAGACGGAGAGGCGGTGGTTCCCGAAATTGGCTGCTCTGGCTGCGTGGCGGTCGTTCCGCCTTGGCCCGATGTCGATTGGCTCCGCGCGGCCGGCACGCACAGCAGGGCGACGAGAAGAAATGTGGTGACTGAAATGCGCCTCATGAATCAACTCCTCTTAGGGGACGACGATCTCATCGCCCGCCAATAGCTGGATGTTTTCCGCAGGTTTGCTGCCCTTGAGCACCTCGTGATAATCAAACGGAAATTGCGTTTCATGGCCGTTGACGGTTCGCACGATGTGGATTTTCTTGGTGTTCGCGAACGGAGTGAATCCGCCGGCGGATGCCAGCGCCTGCAACACAGTCATGTCCGGCAGAAGCGGAAATGCGCCCGGGCGAGCCACTTCTCCAACAACGTACACGCGGCGGCTATTGATTTGCGTGACGATTACCGTCACCTGGGGATCGTTTACGTACGCCTTCAGCAACGTGGTGAGCGTCGCGGCGAGCTCGGACGGCGTCTTCCCTGCGGCTTGGACGTCGCTCACCAGCGGCAGAGAGATCTTACCGTCGGGTCGCACCGGCAACGATCTCGAAAGATCCGGCTCTTTCCACACGCTGATGTCCAGGACGTCGTCGGGACCGATGACATAGCTGGAATCGGCTGCCGCCGCCGGAGGTGCAGCGGAGGCTGGGGAGGCCGGCGGATTCTGTTGGGCATTCGCGGACGCAGGACTCTGCGCAGCAAGGGGCGTGCCCGCCAACAGAAGCAGCAGCCCCAAAGTCCCGAAATTTCGCCGGCTCGCGCGGAATGCATTGGTCAAATAGTTCGACGGCTTCATTGCATCTCTCCTCGAGTTCACTCAGTCAGATTCTTGGTCACTTAGGCCTAGTTGCTTCAGTTTGTAGAGCAGCGCTTTGTAACTGATCTGCAGCTCTCGCGCTGTACGTTTCCGATTCCAATGCGTGCGATCTAAAGCCCGCGCGATCAGCTCTCTTTCGGCGTGACGCGAAGCCTCGCGGGACGCCTCCTTAAGGGGCCGGAGACCGGACGTCCGGCCGAACGCCGTGGGCGCCTTCGCAGGCTCGACCGCATTCAAACCGGCTTCCAAATCAGCCAGCGCCAGCTGGCCATCGCCCAACGCGACGATTTTTCGCGCGACGTTCTCGAGTTCCCGCACGTTTCCGGGCCAGGAATGCCGCGATAGAATATCCCACGCGCCAGGATCGAGCTCGGGCGTGGATTTATCGAACAGCGCGGAGTATTTTTTCAGGAAGAAATCCATCAGGCCCGCGATGTCTTCCTTGCGAGAGCGCAGCGGCGGCAGCCGCAGGGTCACGCCGTTCAGACGATAGTACAACTCCCTCGGAAAATGGCCGGCGTGTACTTCGTCTTCGATATTGCGGCTGGTCGCAGATATCAACCGCGCGCCGCACTCGGGTTCGAAAGCAGCAGCCTGACCATCCGGCAAAAGGTGGAGGAGCGACGCCCACGACTCCGCGTCGAGCTGGGTTGGCTCGTCAAGCAGAAGCGTACCGCATTGCGATCCGTCCGTCCCGTCTGTACCGCCCTGTAAGCACGCACGCAGAGTCTGCTGCGTCAGCGTCCCACACCTGCATTTGACGAATGCCAAATGGCCGCGCCGCGAGAGGCGGTGCAGCTCAAGCGCCACGATTTCCTTGCCCGTGCCGCTCTCTCCAACCAGAAGCACAGGAATGTTCGTGGGAGCGAGGTCGGCGATCGTGCGCTCGATCAGTCGCATGGCGGGGCTGGCCGCGCCGATGGCGTAGCCCTGAGGGGCGGACCGTGGAAGAGTGAAACTGGCGATCTGTGTTTGATCCATTTCTCTTATGCGGGCTTCACAAGCAGCCTACGGCAAACTACAATAGGAGCAAGGCGGTGACCACCTGCGACTGTGAATCTGGGGAGTTGCTAGAACCTACTTATTCGCATTGTTTTCAATCACTTATGAGCATGCATGCCTCGGCAAGTGGCGACCGAACCGGATACTGCTTCGCTCCATCGCAATTACATTATGTGGCAAACATTTTCCCTGACGGGGAAACACCGTGGACTGGCGGCAAGTTAATGATGCAGTTAGAGTTATAGGGAAAATTGGAACAAGCCCACAGGTCGAAATCAGTCGTTCAGCGAGCCATCGGTCCCGTTGGAGTCGGCGTCCACTACTGTTCCGGCCTTGCGCCGCATGGATCGCTTCGGCGGAAGGCCCGCTTGCCGGATCTTGTAAAGAAGCGCGCGGTAGCTGATCTTGAGTTCCGCCGCAGCGCGCTTGCGATTCCATCGGCTGGCTTCAAGAACGCGCAGAATGATCTTCTTTTCCAGCTCGTGCACCGCCTGGCGCGTGATCTTCTTCAAATGAATCGGGCCATCGGTCGGCAGCTCTGAAGTCAAATGCGTCTGCTCCCAGTGCAACAGCTCGGCAGTCACGGCGTCTTCTGAATCGAGGATGACGTAGCGCTCGACCAGGTTTTCGAGTTCGCGAATATTGCCGGGCCAAGGGTGTCTCGCAAAAAGTTGCAGCAACGTGCTGGAGAACGGGCGCACCTGCGAATTGTGACGAAGCTGGTGAAGCTCCAAGAAATAATGGGCCAGTTCGAGAATGTCGTCGCGGCGCGCACTTAAGACCGGCAACCGCAAATTCACCACGTTGATGCGGTAAAAGAGATCCTGGCGAAAGCGCCCCGCTTCGATTTCGCGCTCGAGCGGGCGATGCGTCGCGCACAGCACGCGAACATTCACGCGCCGATCCTCTTGTCCGCCAATACGTGAGAATTGGCCGTCTTGCAGCAACTGGAGAAGCTTGGCCTGCAGCGAGCGGTCAATCTCGTCGATGCCATCGAGAAAAAGAGTTCCGCCTTCGGCTTGCTCCGCGCGGCCGGGCTTTGTGGCATACGCGCCGGTGAAAGCGCCCTTCTCGTAGCCGAAGAGTTCGCTTTCAAGCAGTGTGCCGGGAATCGCCGCGCAATTTACCTTGATAAAGGGTCTAGAAGCGTCGCCTGAACGCACGTGAATGTAGCGCGCCAGGACTCCTTTGCCGGTGCCGCTTTCGCCTTGGAGAAGGACGGGTACGCTGGTCGAGGCGATACGCTCGACCTTCTGCCGCACGGCAAGCATAGCCGCCGACCGGCCGAAAATAATGCGTTCCGGCGGCAACTGCTCGACCCGCGGTGAATACAAACTTCTGGCGACCCCTGCTTCAGCCATAGGCGAGCGAAATTACGCCTTCCCTTACAGTCAGAATTTAGCGATGAAAGACAACTTCCCCCGCGTAATGTTTGTGCACTTTGAATGCCAG